>CAZYRI010000023.1:0-14967 GCA_964649575.1 uncultured Clostridium sp.
TATTAAAACAATATTCTGTTAAAGGATATGTATTGGATAAAGAAAGACTTAAAAACGGGACATTTTTTAATGAAAACTATTTTGATGAACTATTACAAGAAATAAGAGAAATTAGAATTAGCGAGAGAAATTTTTATCAAAAAATTACTGATATATATTCAACAAGTTTGGATTACAATGTTGCTTCTCCTATAACAAAGGAATTTTTTAAAACGGTACAAAATAAAATGCATTATGCTATTCATGGAAATACTGCGGCAGAAATTATTGTAAATCGAGCAAATCATAAAAAAACAAATATGGGATTAACAAATTGGAAAAACTCTCCTAATGGTAAAATAATTGCATCTGATGTTACGGTTGCTAAAAACTATTTAACCAAAGATGAACTCAAATCTTTAGAGAGAATTGTTACAATGTATTTAGATTATGCAGAAGATCAAGCAGAAAGGCATATTCCTATGACTATGGAAGATTGGAAAGGAAAATTAGATGTATTTTTGAAATTTAATGAAAGAGAAGTATTAGATAATCCTGGTAAAGTATCACATAAAGTAGCTGAAAGTTTTGCTTTATCTGAATTTGAAAAATATAGAATTATTCAAGATAAACTATTTGAATCTGATTTTGATAAATTTATGATTGAAATAAAAAATAACGATATTGGTAATTAATGATACAAATAATTTTACTGTTCTTAGGTATTATTTTCAGATGGAAATGGAAGAACTGCTAGATTATGGCAAAATGTAATTCTATCTAATTGGGAACCATTATTTGAATATGTACCAATAGAATCTGAAATAAAGAAATATCAGGAAGATTACTATCAAGCAATTCAAAATTGTAATAATGTTGGAGAGTCTACTGAATTTATTGAATTCATGTTAAAAATGATTGATGAAGTATTAGATGGACTCATTGAAGGGGTAAATACACAAATCAATCATATAAGCACATATGTAAAAAAATTATTAGATGTTATGGAATTTGGAGTTAATTATACAAAGACAGAATTAATGGAATTACTTGATATGAAATCACGGATATCATTTAGAGAAAACTATCTAGCACCAGCTATAGATAATGGAGTAGTTAAAATGACATTCCCAGATACTCCGACAAGTAAAAATCAAGCATATTATAAAGATTAGTTCACAAAATTATAATGATGTAATACTATATATCTCTTGAAATTGAAAAATAATTAATATTAATTTAATTTGAAACAATTAAAGGAAGAAATACTAATTTAAGACTTATATAGTATTTTTGGTTTCGATTCTAGTGTTTACAAGATTATTGTATAAACTTATTTTTTAATAATTAGGTTTAATGTTATTTACACATTTTTATAAAAAGTAATGATTATTAAGATTTATTACTTTTTATTGTGGTACAATTATTGTGGAGGATTTTATGAGGAAAATTACTGTTGTAGGTGGAGGAGTTTTAGGTTCACAAATAGCATTTCAGATAGCATATTGTGGGTTTGATGTTACTATTTGGGTTAGAAGTCATGAAAGTGTTAATAGAACTAAAACTAAGCTTCTTGAATTAAAGAAAAAATATACTGAATGCATAAATATTATGAATACTAAAGAGGGAAAGTCTTTTAATACATGGTGTAGGGGTATATCTGATTATGATGATTTTAATTTTAAAAAATGTATTAAAAAAGTGGATGATGCTTATAAGAATATCAAGTTTGAAATAGATTTAAATTTAGCAATTAAGGATGCTGATTTAGTAATTGAATCTTTAACGGAAGATATTAATATTAAGAAAGATATATATACTAGGATGTCTTATTTACTTCCTGGAAAGACTATTGTAGTTACTAATTCATCTACAATGTTACCAAGTAAGCTTGCTAAGTATACTGGTCGTCCTGAAATGTTTTTAGCACTTCATTTTGCTAATTCAATATGGAAAAATAATACTGCTGAGGTCATGAGACATAGTAAAACTGATGATAAGTATTTTAATGAAGTGGTTAAATTTGCTAAAGAAATAAATATGATTGCTTTACCTATTGTTAAGGAAAAGTCTGGTTACTTATTAAATTCTATGTTAATACCGTTTCTTTTTTCTGGTCTTGATTTGCTTGTAAATGGTATATCTGATGTTGAAAGTATTGATAAAGCATGGACTCTTGGTACAGGATCTCCTAAAGGCCCTTTTCAAATACTTGACACTGTTGGTTTAAAGACTGCACACGAAATCGTTCTTATGTATGTAAAAATACCTTCGTTTTTAGCTCCTTATAATTTTAAAGGTATGGAAATATTATTAAAGAAATATATTGATGAAGGTAAACTCGGAATGTCTAGTGGAGAAGGTTTTTATAAATATAATAAAGAAGTATAGTGATAGTAAGTATTATGATAAATAGTTTTATTAAGAGTATTATTTATTATGAAATATGTATTTTACCTATATATTTGATTATTAGATATATTTGCATATGGAATAAGAAAGTTAATGTTAAAAGAGAAATATTATTATTGTTATTAGTTGGAACAATTATTATGCTACTATCACAAACTATATTATGTGAATTTTATATAGATAATGGATTAAAAATTAAGGATGGAATTCATGGTAATAATTTAATACCATTTAAAATATTTTATGATAGTTATGTAAGTTATATTGAATATGGAAATTATATGTATTTTATAATTAGTTTATTAGGCAATATTGTTCTTTTTATACCACTTGGTTTATTAATACCATTTGTATATAAAATTAAAGGTAAATTTGTTTTATTGATTGGTTTTAGTTTTTCGTTATTTATAGAATTATTTCAATTATTATTACCAAGATGGACTGATATAGATGATATTATATTAAATACATTTGGTACTTTAATAGGATATCTATTATATAAATTATATGTTAAAATATATAATAGAGGGATAAAATGAATAATAAGAAATTTGTTTATATAATATCTGGTTTTATATTTATAATTGTTATATTTGTTTTAATATTTATTCTTATTAAGAATAATGCTAAAGGAAATGATGATGATATTGAATATGTTATTACTCTTGTAAATGAAGATGAAATAAAGGAAATAAAGGGTAAAAAGAACGAAAAAATTAATTTACCTGTAATATATAGAGAGAATTCTTATTTTTTAGGTTGGGCAGATAAAGAAGATAAAATATATAATGGTGAATATGTTATAAAAGATAATATTAATTTAATTGCTAAGTTTAGAGATGATAATAGTTATAGTATTATATTTATTGTAGATCCACTTAAAGATATGATTGTTAAATATGTTCATTATGATGAAGAGATTGATTATCCTGAGACTATAATGGATGGTTATGTGTTTGAATATTGGGTTGATAATGATGGTAATACATTTAATTATGATAAATATCCATATGAAAAGAATATAACATTAACAGCAGTTTGGTCAGTTAAAGAGAAAGAACAATATATAATAAAATTTAATACTGATGGTGGTAATAAAATTAATGATCAAATAGTTATAGAGAATAATAAAATAATTAAACCTAGCGATCCTAAAAAGAATGGTTTTTGTTTTAAAGGTTGGGAATATAATAATACTATCTATAATTTTGATAATATAGTTAATAAGAATATGACATTAAAAGCTAAATATGAGGAATTATTTAGTTTAAATGAAAATATTTTTAATTTAATTAAACTTAATTATAGTGAATTATCAAAAAAATATGGTATTAAAGAAAATAATATTAAAAAAGGTAAAGTTGTTAGTACTAATAAAGGAAATGGTTATAATTCTGAGGGTTTAGTTTTATATAAGAACGGTTATTATGCTTATTTTAATTTTTTTACATTTAGTAATAATAATTATAGTGGAAGTTTAAGTAAGCAAACTGCTCATTATATTGGTGTTCCAGTTGAAGATTTGTTTAAAAATTATAATAGAAGTTATGTTAATATAAATAATCTTAAATGTTTAGGATATACTAATGTTAAATATAATAAGGATAATAATATATATAAATTTGATTATGGTGAGTATTCTATTGAAATATATGATTATAATACTAGTAAAGAAAAAGCATATATATGGAATATTAAGTAAGGGTATCTTTTGGTATCTTTTTTTGTTAGAATAAGTTTGGGTGAAGAAATATGATTATACAGTACGGTTATAAGTATGAAAAAGAATATGGAGTATATAATATTAGAAGATTAGATGGTGAATGTTTAGATTATCATATTCCATATAATCTATTATTAAGTCTTTACTATGGAAGAAGTCTTAAAAGAAAAAATGTAACTAATTTATATAGTTTTGTTCATTTTAATACTGATTGTACTAGAGCTATTGTTGATTTTAAAAAGAAAGATTATACTCTTGATGAAGTAGATTTTATTGTTAGAGAGATAGAAAGTAGACAATTATTGACATTATAATTGTTGGAAATAGTTATTATTTGTGATAGAATTTTTGTATGGAACAAAAAGATATATTAAAAAAATTAGATGAATTTATTAATCTTATTAATGATATAGGTAATAAGCTTGATATTATTAACAAAAAGGAAAAGGTTAGAGAACTTGAAAGTGTTTCTAATGATGTTTCTTTTTGGAATGATATGGATAGAGCTAAGGATGTACTTTCGGAACTTAAAAGTTTAAGGGATATTTGTAAACAATATGATAGTGTTAATGAATCTATAAGTGATGTTAAGGAAATAGTTGATTTAGGTATAGGTGAATCTGATATGGCTCTTATTAATGATGAACTTTTACTTATTGATGAATCATTATCAAAACTAAAATTATTTGCATTACTTAGTGGTGAATTTGATAGTAATAATGCATATGTTGAAATACATAGTGGTGCGGGAGGTACTGAGAGTAATGATTGGGCTAATATGTTACTTAGAATGTATACTAGGTATTTTGATAAGAATGATTATAAATATGAAATATTAAGTAAACAAGATGGTGAAGAAGTTGGAATTAAGGGTTGTACTATTCTTGTGAAGGGCTTTTATGCATTTGGTTATTTAAAAGGTGAAACTGGTGTTCATAGACTTGTTAGAATTAGTCCATTTGATAGTAATAGTAGAAGACATACTTCTTTTGCATCTGTTCTTGTGACACCTGAAATAAGTAAGAATATGGATATTGAAATAAAAGATAGTGATTTAAGAGTTGATGTTTATAGGTCGAGTGGATGTGGAGGACAAGGTGTTAATACAACTGATTCTGCTGTTAGAATTACCCATATTCCGACTGGTATAGTGGTATCAAGTCAAGTAGAGAGAAGTCAACTTAGAAATAAGGAGATAGCACTTAATATGTTAAAGAACAAACTATATCTTTTAAGTCAAAAAGAGTTTAATGATAAAATTAAATCTCTTAAAGGAGATGTTATGGATGTTAATTTTGGAAGTGCTGTTCGTAGTTATGTAATGTGTCCTTATACTTTAGTTAAAGATACAAGAAGTGGTTATGAAACTTCAAACGTTGATAAAGTACTTGATGGAGATATAAAAGAGTTTTTAGAATCATATTTAAAAATATAACATTTACGAAAGTAAGTGTTTTTTATTAAGTGTAAAGCATGAATAAAGAATGGAAAAGTGTTTTTAAATTTGATATAATTATTATGGAGAAGTATATGAAGTTGTTTAAAAGAATAAATAGTGGTGAAGTTAAAAATAGAATTATTCAAAAACAGAGTCTTAAAGGTTCAGTTTTATTTGTTATTGGAACTTTAATATCTGCTTTATCTTTTAATTTGTTTTGTGTCCCTAATAATTTTGTATCAGGAGGTTTAGGTGGGATAGGTGTTATTTTAAATCACTTCTTTTCTAATATTGATGTTAATTTAATTATATTGATTGGTAATATAATATTTATAATAATTAGTTTATTTACTCTTGGATTTAAGGAATCACTTATGAGTATAGTTGGAGCTATTGTGTTTACTATATTCTTATATGCAACAGAGAATATTCCAGAACTTATACATTTTAAATTTGATAATATATTATTATATGTACTTGGGTATGGTGTAGCTGGAGGTTTTGGAGAGAGCCTTGTTTATAAATCAGGTTTTAATACTGGTGGAACTAGTATACTTGCTAGAATATTGCAAAAGTATATTTCAATTCCACTTGGTAAAATATTAAGAGCAATATCAATAATAATTATTTTATGTGGTGGTTGTGTATTTGGATATACAGCACTTATGTATTCATTAATAATAATGGTAATTTCTACATCAATTGTTGATAAAATGTTAATTGGTATAAGTGATTCTAAAACTTTCTTTATTCAGACTTCTAAGGAAGATGAAGTAAAAGATTTTATATTTAAAATTATTGAAAGTGGTGTTACTGAATTTGATACTAAAGGTGCATTTACACATAAAAGAAAGAAAATGCTTATGTGTGTAGTACCAACAGAAAAATATACACTACTTAAAAATGCTATTCATGAAATAGATAGTGATGCATTTATAGTTGTAAGTGATTGTTATGAAGTACTTGGTGGAACTAAAAGGAAAAAATTGTCTTTTGACAATTAACTTCATAATATTTATAATATATTGTTAATGGAGGATATATGCAATTAATAGAACTTAAAAATATATATAAAAGATATCCTAATGGTGTGACAGCTTTATGTGATGTTAACTTAGAAATATCAAAAGGTGAATTTGTATTTGTAATAGGAACTTCAGGAAGCGGAAAAAGTACACTTATTAAACTTTTATATAGACAGGAAAAACCATCAAGAGGTGAAGTATATGTTGGTGGAGTTAATGTTTCAAAATTAAGAAATGGAAAAGTATATAAGTTAAGAAGAAAACTTGGAATAGTTTTTCAAGATTATAAGTTATTACCAAAACTAACTGTTTATGAGAATGTAGCTTTTGCTCTTGAAGTATATGGACTTCCTGAAAAGGATATAAGAAAAAGAACTCTTAAAGCTATTGAACAAGTTGGTCTTAAAGATAAACTTAGAAGTTATCCTGATGAACTTAGTGGTGGAGAACAACAAAGAGTATCAATAGCAAGAGCTATTGTTAATGATCCAAAAGTTCTTATATGTGATGAACCAACTGGTAATTTAGATCCAGAGACTTCTATGGAAATTATGAATGTAATAGATAAGATTAATAAAGATCTTGGAACTACAATAATAATGGCTACTCATGATAAAGATATAGTTAATAAAATGAAAAAAAGAGTTATTGTTATTGAGAAAGGTTTGGTAACAAAGGATACAATGAAAGGAAAATATAAGAGTGAAGGCATTTAGAATTTTAGGAAATAATATTAAAGAATCATTTAAAGGTGTTTTTCGTAATTTTTCTTTATCACTTGCTAGTATATCTTGTATAACTATTACTCTTATATTAGTAGGTTTTAGTATATTATTATCTTGTAATGTTAATAATTTTACTAATGAGATTGAAAAGGATATGACTATTGTTGTGTTTTTAGAAAGAAGTGTTACAGAAACAGAAATTGAATCTATTGGAGTAAGACTTAAATCATTACCTAATGTTAAAGATGGTGGAGTTACGTTTAATTCAAAAGAAACTGTTAAAAATGATATGCAAAAGGAATCTGAAGTTTTTGATAGTATTATGTCACAATATACTGAAGAAACTAATCCTCTTCAAGATACTTATTTAGTTAAGGTTGATGATTTAGCTGATATTACTGAAACTGTTAATGAAATTAAAAAAATTGATAAAGTTGATATAGTTAAATATGGAGAGGGAAGTGTTGAAGAATTAGTTAAGATATTTGATGTTGTTAAAAAAGTTACTTATGTTGTTGTTATAGCACTTATAATTGTAACTGCATTTTTAATATCTAATACTATTAAAATAACTATTCAATCAAGGAGAAGGGAAATTGAGATAAGGAGACTTGTTGGAGCTAGTAATACATTTATAAGACAACCATTCTTTTTTGAAGGAATTATACTTGGATTTATGGGTTCTATTATACCTGTAATTATTTGTTGTTTTGGTTATAGTTATTTATATGATAAATTAGGTGGTCAATTATTTACAGCAATTATTAAGCTTGTTAAGCCAAATTCTATTATATATGCAGTAATGTTAGTTTTAGTTGTTGTAGGTGTAGTAGTTGGGGCTTTTGGTAGCTTTAAAGCAGTAAGGAAATATTTGAAGATATGAGTAAGAGATTATTTAAAATTATATTTATTGTTTTGGTATCAATATTTGTGTTTGTAAAACTTGATGATATTGATGCGGTTAATCAAAATTCATCATTAAAAGATTTAAAAGAGAGTATGGCTAAGCTTGATAAAGAAAGACAAGCTGCGGCATCTAAAAAGAATCAAGCTGAAAATGAAATTAAGAGTATGGAAGGCGATATTGATAAAATAAATAAAGAAATAGAAGATAATAATAAAGCTATTGAGGATGCATATGATAAGATAGCAGATCTTGATGAAGAGATTATTAATAAACAAAAAGAAATTGATAATTTACTTTCTTTTTTACAAGTTTCAGAAGGTGAGAATGTTTATTTAGAATATGTTTTTCAAGCAAAGAATTTTACTGATTTTATATATAGAGGAGCTGTTGTTGAACAACTTACTAAATATAATGATGATTTAATTGATGATATGTATAATAAAATTGAGGAGAATAAAGCATTACAAGTTCAATTGCAAGAAGAAATTAAGAAAGGTGAACAAACTATTAATAATCTTGAAGAGAAACTTAAAAGTAAGAATTTAACTCTTGGAGATTTAATTAAGGATGAAACTGATGCTGAGGCTGAATATGCAGCTAGTAAAAAAGAAGTTCAATATTATGAAAAAATATTTAAAGAAAATAATTGTAAAGAAACAACTAGTATTAATGATTGTTTAGGTGTGGCTTTTGCTGATAAGTTAACTAGACCTGTTAATAGTGGATGGATTAATAGTGAATGGGGACTTAGATATCATCCAACTTTACATGTTTGGAGACTTCATAATGGTATTGATATTGGTGTGTCTACTGGTACTAAAGTATATGCTTCTGCTCCTGGTGTTGTTGTTAAAAAGGTTGTTAAATCAAGTTGTGGTGGTAATGAACTTTATATAAGACATAATTTAAAAGGATATGGAACTGTTCAAACATATTATTATCATTTATCTAAATTTAAAGTTAATGTTGGAGACAAAGTGGATACTAATACTGTAATTGCTCTTAGTGGAGGTGGAGAAAGTTATGATAATTGTTCTACCGGACCACATTTACACTTTGGAGTAAGTTATGTTAGTCCAAGTAGTAATAAAAAGAATAATCCAAGGAACTTTATTAATTTCCCAGCTAAAGGTAAAAAGTTTACAACAAGATATTATTAAAGGAATTCATTTTTTGAATTCTTTTTCTTTTTATGATATTATTGTTTTGGTGAAAAAGTATGTCATTTACTAGTAATATAAAAAATGAAATATCTAGTATTGAGTATGGTGAAAGTGAAAAAATGGCTGAACTTTCTGGAATACTTAATATTGCAGTTAAAATATATGATGATAAATTTGAAATATATTCTGAGAATATAAGTGTAGCTAGAAGAATATATTTACTTATAAAAGAAATATATCATGTAGAGATTACAATGGATACAGGTTTTAATTCTTTAAGAGGTAATAAGCTTGTTCTTTTAAGTGTATATGAAAAGATAGATTTAATACTTAGTGATTTATGTATAAAAGTTAATAATAAAAGATTATATGTTCCATATGATTATTTAATAGATGAAGAACTTGATAAAATGGCATATCTTAGAGGTGTATTTATGATGTGCGGTAGTATTAATGATCCTAAGACTAGTAGATATCATCTTGAATTTGTTATTGCCAATTATGATACTGCCAAATTTGTAAATAGAATTCTAAATGAATTTAACTTTAATAGTAAAGTTATTAAAAGAGATAAGAATTATATGGTATATATAAAAGAGAGTGAAAAGATTAGTGATTTTATTAAATTGTTGAATGCAAAAACATCTCTATTTTATTATGAAGATATTAGAATATATAGAGATCATAAAAATATGACAAATAGACTTAATAATTGTGAACAAGCTAATGTTGATAAAATGATACAGGCAAGTAGTGAGCAGTTAGAACTTATAAGGAGGTTAAGGGAAACAAAAGATTTTGATTTACTTGAACCTGGTATTAGAGATATATGTATTTATAAAGAAAAATATCCTGAAAGTTCTATGTCAGAACTTGCCATGATAATAAGTACTGAAACTGAAAGACCTATTACTAAGAGTGGTATTAATCACAGATTTAGAAAGATAAAAGAAATGCTTAAATAATTTTATCTATAATACCGTATTTAAGTGCTTCATCACTGTCCATATAATAATCTCTTTCTACATCTTTTTCTATTTTAGAAAGAGGTTTTTTTGTGTTTTTAGATAATATTTTATTAAGTTTTTTCTTAATTTTTAAAATTCTTTCAGCAACTATTTTTATTTCAGTTGCTTGACCATTTACTCCTCCTAATGGTTCATGTATCATTATTTCAGTATTACTAAGTGAATATCTTTTACCTTTTGTACCACTTGATAATAAAAATGCTGCCATAGAAGCACAAAGACCTATACCTATTGTTACTGTGTCACTTTTTATATAATTCATTGTGTCATATATGGCCATACCAGCAGTTATACTGCCTCCAGGGGAATTAATATAAATGTTTATATCCTCATTACTAATAGAATCTAAATATAAAAGTTCACTAACTACAAGATTAGCAACTTCATCATTGATTTCTCCTTCTATAAAAATAATTCTTTCTTTTAAAAGTTTTGAATATATATCATATACTGTTTCTTTTCTATTATCTGTATCTACTATGAATGGTATTTTCATTTCTCCTCCTAGTAATATTTTAGTAAAGTATGCTCTTAATTATTCACAATTTATAAAAATTTTGATATTATATTTATATAATAGAGGTTGATAATGTGGAAAAAGAAATTAAACTTATATTTGAAGATAGTAATATATTAACTGTTAAAAGTGGTATTACTGTAAGAGAAATAATGGATATGTTAAATAATGATCAAGTTATTGCTCTTAGAATAAATGGGAAAATAGTTAGTAGTGAAACTGAAATAACAAATGATTCATATGTAAACTATATAACTATAGCAAGTAGAATCGGTAGAAAAATATATATGAAAGGTCTTACTTATGTATATCTTTTAGCTGCAAAAGAATTATATGATGATAAAGCAGTAGTATATATTAAGCATTCACTTGATAAATCACTTTACACTGAAATACAAATGAAGAGACAAGTAGATTATTCAGTAGTAACAGCAATAAAGAAAAAGATGAAAGAAATAATTAAAAGAGATATTCCTTTTAGAAATATTAGTGTTGCTAGAGATGATGCTTATGAATATTGTAAAAGTGTAAATGAAGAAGAGAAAATGAATAATTATTTATTTATGACTAAGGATTCAGTTACTATGTGTGAACTTGATGGTTTATATAATTATTTTTATTATATTATGCCTGCTTCTACTAAAATATTAAAAAGATTTGATTTAACTTATGTTTCACCTTATGGTGTAGCAATTAGTTATCCAATAGATAATGTTGTTCCTAAGTTTGCTCCATCACCAAAAGTATTAGAGGCATTTAAAAAATATGAAAAGAAACTTAGTACATTTGGTGTTAGATATGCAGGAGATATAAATAAAATAATATGCGAAGGTAAAATAAATGATTATATTCAAAAGAATGAAATTCTTTATGATGAAAATATAAGAGAAGTAGTTGATAAAGTAGTTAAAGATAAAAATATTAAAGCTATATATATAAGTGGACCATCTTCATCAGGTAAAACAACAACATCAAAAAAATTAGCACTTTATTTAAATGCTAAAGGATATGATACATTAGTATTATCAACAGATGATTATTTTGTTGATAGAAAAGATAGTCCTAGAAAACCTGATGGTAGTTATGAATATGAAATAGTTGAAGCAATTGATATAAAATTATTTAATTCTCATATTAAGAGTTTACTTTCAGGAGATGAAATTATTAAACCAACTTATAATTTTATAACTGGAGAAAAAGAATATAAAGGAAAGACTATTTCATTAAAAGAAAATCAAATACTTATAGTAGAAGGTCTTCATGCGATTAATGAAAAGTTAAGTTCTAGTATAGATAAGAAAAATAAATTGAAGATATATATTAGTCCATTTACACCGCTTGGACTTGATAGACATAATCATATTTCTACTACTGATTTAAGACTTTTAAGAAGAATGGTTAGAGATTATAAACATAGAGGTTATAGTGCTACTGATACACTTGAAGCTTGGAAGGGTATGAGAAGTAGTGAAGAAGAATATGTTTATCCATATCAAAGAGAAGCAGATATGGTTATAAATACTGCATTATCTTATGAAATAGGTGTTCTTAGAACTTATGCTGAACCATTACTTTATTCAGTAGATAAAAATAATGATTGTTATGAAGAAGCAATAAGAATACTTAAGTTCTTAGATGGATTTTTAACTATACCTAGTGATGCAGTACCTTATACAAGTGTACTTAGAGAGTTTATAGGAAATAGTTATTTTGAATAAAAAGGAGAAAAGAATATATGTTAAGAATAGCAATTAATGGATTTGGAAGAATAGGGAGAACAGCACTTAGATTACTTGAAAATGATAAAGATATAGAAGTAGTGGCAATTAATGATTTAACTGATCCACTACAACTTGCTTATCTTTATAAATATGATTCTGTTCATAGAACTAATAAAAGTAAAGTTAGTTTTGATGAAGATGAATTATTTGTAAAAGGAAGAAGAATTAAAGTATTCGCAGAAAGTGATCCTTCAAAATTGCCTTGGAGAGAATTAAATATTGATGTAGTTTTAGAATGTACAGGAGTATTTACTTCTGCTGAAAAGTGTCAAGCACACTTGGATGCTGGTGCAAAACATGTTATTATTAGTGCTCCTGCTAAAGATGAAGTTAAAACTATTGTATATGGTGTTAATGATGAAATATTAAGTTTAAGTGATAAAGTAATAAGTGCAGCTAGTTGTACTACTAATTGTTTAGCACCAGTACTTAAACTTATAAATGATAAATATGGAATAAGAAAAGGATTTATGACAACTGTTCATGCTATGACTAATGATCAAGAAACACTTGATATACCTCATAAAAAAGGTATTAAAGCAAGAAGAGGTAGAGCTGCATCTTTAAATATTATTCCAACTAGTACTGGAGCAGCATCTCAAATAGGAAAAGTAATACCAGAGTTAAATGGTAAACTTGATGGAATTGCATTTAGGGTTCCAACTGGAGATGGTTCTGTTATTGATGTAACAGTAGAACTTGAAAAAAATACTACTAAAGAAGATGTTAATAACATGTTTAAATCTAATCAAAGTAAAGTATTAAAATATACAGAAGATCCAATAGTAAGTTCAGATATTATTGGGGAAGAAGTTGGGGCTATAGTTGATGGTCTTCTTACAAATATAATTGAAGAAGATGGAAGACAATTATTAAAAATAGTTGCTTGGTATGATAATGAAGTAGGTTATACTGCTCAAATGATTAGAACTATGAAATTGTTTATGTAAAAAGGCTTAGGCCTTTTTTCTTGCTTTTGATAACATTAAAAGTGTCACTTTTTTAAATTGCAATATTTTATTATTTGTGATATTATGTTTTTAGATGATAGAAAGGTAATTGAATATGTATATAGATAAGTTAATAAAAAAAGAAATAATTACATTATTAGTGTCAGTTTCATTGTTAGTGGTTATATTTATAGGTGTTACTTATGCTAAGTTTTTAAGTGTAGATAATGGTGAAGAAACTGTTATAAATGTAGGAGATTTATCAATAAGTTTTTGTAATGATTCTAATTGTGATAGTACATATTCAAATATAGGACAAGTAATAGGTACAAAAGTAGAAGATGGAGAAACTGTTCCAGCTAGTATTTATCCATTTAAAAATGATGGAAGTTATTCTAATGCTACACCATATATTTTTAAAGTAAAAAATACTGGTACTCTTGATTCAACAATAAAGATTAAATTAAATGAAGATGCATCTTTTGTACCAAGTGGAGATTATACTGGTTATAGTAGATTAACAACTAGTTATGCTAGTCATTTAAAAATAGCTGTTAGAAAAAGAGTTCTTTATGAAGATACTGATTATCAACTTGGTGATGTTAATAGAGATGGATTTGTTAATAAAAATGATATTGATAGTATGAATGAATATTTAATAGTTAATGATGCTTTTGATGATACTCAATTAATATTAGGTGATGTTAATTGTGATAATGATGTTACTGAAGCAGATCTAACTTTACTTACTAATTCAATTACTAAATCAGAAAAACTTGGTGATGGTACATTTACTAATGTTTCTACATTTTCTCTTCTTGATAATAATGTGATTTATTCAGATGATGTTATTAAAGCAGGAGAAGAATCAATATATTTTGTATGGCTATATTTAGATAACACTACACCAAATGCTGCTCAAAAGACATTCTTTGTTGGTAATTTAGATGTAGTAGGAGAATATATACCAAAAACTAATCCTGTTGCATTTAGCAGTGATAGCTGGGATACTATTATTACAGCTGTAAGAGAAAATAATATAAGTAAATATAATGTAGGTGATACAAAAGAAGTAGACATGGGAGAATATGGAACACATACCCTAAGAATAGCAAATACATCTACACCAGATGAATGTAATACAGCTGGTTTTTCACAAACAGCATGTGGATTCGTGCTTGAATTTGCAGACATAATAACATCACATCAAATGAACCCAGCAGGAGAATATAATGGAACAACTTATAATTATGGATATAATGTAGGTGGATGGCCAAATACAACAATGAGAACATTTTTAAATAATGATATTTACAATG
>CAZYRI010000024.1:0-14061 GCA_964649575.1 uncultured Clostridium sp.
TATATACGACTTTATTTGTATTAACAAGCCAATGATTCTCCCCTGAAATAGTTATATATTCATCAAAAGTACTTGATATTTTAATAGCTAATTCATGTTTAACAAGTTCCTTTGCAATAAGTGCCATATCATAAGCAGTAGTCAAATGTCCATCTTCATCAAGTCCATGAGGATTTTTAAAAGTAGTATTTTTACATCCTAACTCTCTTGCCCTTTCATTCATAATATTAACAAAATTTTCTACTGTGCCACCTATCTTTTCAGCAATAGCAACAGCTGCATCATTAGCAGAGGCAATACCTATTCCCTTCAATAAGTCAATTACTTTAATATTACTTCCAGCTTCAACATATATTTGTGTTCCACCCATACCCTCTGCTCTTTTAGATATTAAAACTTCATCTTCTAAATTTAACTTTCCACTTTCAATAGCCTCCATAGCAAGCAACATAGTCATTATCTTAGTCATAGATGCTGGAGCCATTTTTTTATCTTTTTCCTTTTCAAATAAAATTTTTCCAGTACTAGCTTCAACTAAAATAGCAGTTTCACTATTTTTAGCAAGACCAATATCAGTAGCATTAATATTTAAAATCAAAAAAATAAACATAAAACAAAATAAAAAGATTTTTTTCATACATTATTTCACCAATAAAATATATGAATTAAAATCTTTTTTATTAATTCTTTTTATTTGTTTTTTTAATTAAATCATCATTTATATCATTAACAGTTTTACCTTTTATGGCCTCAAGAACCTCAATTGGTAAACAGAATACAATTGTATTTGATTGATCACTACTTATATCATTAATAGTTGATAAAGTTCTAAGATGTAAAGCCCCTGGTGTACTTGCCATAGTATTAGCCGCAATAGCTAAATTTTTAGAAGCTTCAACCTCACCTTTTGCTTTAGTTAAAATTGCTTCTTTCTCTCTTTCAGCCTCAGCAGCCTTAGCAATTACTCTCTTCATTTCTTCTGGTAAACTTACATCTTTAAGTTCAACATTTTCAACTTTAACTCCCCAAGGATCAGTCGCTTCATCAATAATCTTACATATTTCAGTAGAATTTTTTTCCCTTTCACCAAGTAACTCATTTAATGAAACACTACCTACTACATTTCTCATTGTTGTTTGAGCAAGTTGACTTACAGCATAATAGAAATTCTCAACTTCTAAAATAGCCTTAGAAGCATCAAAAATTTTATAATATATAACAGCATTAATTCTTACAGATACATTATCCTTAGTAATTGCATCTTGTTCAGGAACATCAACTGCTTTAGTCCTTATATCAATTTTTTTATAAGATTCAAATATTGGTAAAACTATATTCCAACCAGGATCCATAATTTTACTAAATCTTCCTCTTGAAAACTTTACTCCTCTTTCATATTCATCAATTTGTACAATACTTCTAAGCAAAATAATTATAACAATAATTACAATAATCCAAAATAAATAGTCCATAAAACCTCCTACATAATATTATTGTTTTGATTAATATTATTTTCTACATTATTAACAGCAGAAACAGTCTCAACACTATTTACATTATTATTAACATTTACATCTCCATTAAATGAATTTGTAAAATTCGTAAACTTAGAAATATAACTATTAACTTTCTTAGTCCATGCTGTTTCTTTCATAGCTTTACCACTTATAATAGCAATAATAAATCCAAATTTAAAGAATGTAGTTAAATATTTAATAACAGAACCAATGGATGAAACTATTGTAGTTACTGGAAATACAAACTTACTTTCAAATTCTACTAAATCAATTTTACTACTATAAGATAAATATGAATTAATAATAGAGACAATATTATCAAATAATTTGAATATTAAATCAATACCACTAGATACTAAATCCCAACCTAAAAGTATTAAAGAAATACCAGCCATAAATGAAACTACTTTAATAATTAATGGTTTAATTTTATCATTTAAATCACAAAAAACAACCATTAAAATAGTTACAATCATTAATGTTCCCCACCCTGCAAAGATAGATGCAACTAACATTAAAGCAGCTAAATTATCATTGATTTTTACTTTTCCCATACACACTTCCTCCTATGATTTAATTATATAATTTAATAAACTTTTTTACAATAAAAAACTTATATCAATAGACATAAGTTTATTCACTATATACTTTATCATAAATATTATATTCACAATCAGTTTTAATTTCATATTCCGAATCAATTATTCCTCTTGATACAACCACATTATTTAAACAATATTTATCTATTGTATCAGTATATTCAATATAATTATTAATAACTAATTCATCAATATTAACAACAACAGAATAACCAATTTCAGGCATTAATTCTTTATCATCAACATAAGTTCTAGTAGCAACTATAATATCATTTTCAATATTTTTATATACCTTATCTTCATCTTTTTTAGCTAAAAAAACAAGAAAAATACATATTAATACAACAATTGAACCCCATATAACCATGATAGTTTTATTCATTATTCATTACTTCTTTCATAACCAGATGTAGTATAACCTAAACATCTAATATATGGAACAATAGTTGAAGAATCTCCATTATTAATTACTTTAGAATATCCACTACATTCTACATTACTCTTACTATATAATTTAGAAATATAACCACCATTGTAAAGTGTTGATAACTTAATGATAACCATATCTTCTGTATTATTAGCATATTTGGCATCATAATATTCTCTAGTAGCAACCCTAAGTTTATCTTCAAGACCAACATAATAAACAGTATTATCTTCAGTAGTAGGTTCTTTTATAAGTGGATTATCATTCTCACCTAATAAACCAAATTTATTAAGTCCAATACAAGCAATAGCCAAACATATAAGAAATAACAATATAATTACAAGTTCAGCCCTAAGTCCCCATCCATTTTTATTCATACAATCACCTTTTTCTATAATAATTATATATTAATATAAATAATTTTTCTATAATAATTCTTCAATTTTACTTTTTAAATCATCATCTTTAATATTATTAAGTAAATTAGTTATTTTAGAATTTCTATCATTAATCTTCAATATCTTTTCATAATTAATAATTTTATCATTTATTTTATTTAATAATTTAGAAGCATAAGCTTTACTCACTAAATATAAATCAGCTATTTCTTGCATAGAATAATCTTCAAAATAATAATATTCAAAATAATTTTTTTCTTTCTCATTTAATAATTCCTTATATATTTCATATAAAGCTGTTATATATTCCCTATTATCCATTAGAACTCCTTAAACAAACCATAAATATATTTTTCAATATCAAATGGTATTAAATCAGTTTCTTTTTCACCTAATCCAACAAATTTAACTGGAATATCCACAAGTTCCTTTATAGCAAGTACTATACCACCTTTTGCAGTACCATCTAGTTTAGTAAGAACAATACCTGTAATATTAGTTATTTCTTTAAAACTTTTAGCTTGTGCTATTCCATTTTGTCCAGTAGTTGCATCAATAACAAGCAAAGTTTCAATTGGATTTCCTGGTAATATTTCACCAATAACCCTATTCATTTTTTCAAGTTCTTTCATTAAATTCGCTTTATTTTGAAGTCTACCAGCAGTATCAACTAAAACTAAATCATATTTTTCATCCCTAGCCAGTTTAACACCATCATAAATAACAGCAGATGGATCTTTTCTATCATCACCATAAAATGAAACATTAAGTCTATCTGCCCATTCTTTTAATTGATTAACCGCACCAGCTCTAAAAGTATCACCAGCAACTAACATAACTTTCTTACCTTCATTTTTATACTTATTAGCAAGCTTAGCTATACTAGTAGTTTTTCCAACACCATTAACACCAACAAATAAAACAACATTTGTCTCTCCATCTTTAATATTTAATTTAGAATTAAGTAAATCATTACCAACATAAATCATAAAAAGTTCATCAACAATTACCTCTTTTAAATATTCAAAATCAGTAATATTTTCATGTTTAACCCTATCCTTAAGTCTATCAACAAAATCCATTACAGTATTGACACCAATATCAGCAGTTATTAGTATTTCTTCAAGTTCATCATAAAATTCATTACTAATTTTAGTATATTTAATACCAAGTAAAGATAACTTATTAACAAAATTATCACGACTCTTAGATAATCCTTCAACATACTTTTCTATTTCTTTAACTTCAATACTTTTTTCTTCCTTAACATTATTTTCAATACTAATTTCTTTTTTATCTTCTTCTACTTCTTTATTAAAAATATTTTTAATTTTACTAAAAAAACCCATTTGTATCACCTACCTGATATTATACTATATTTATTCGATATTTAACAGACTGCTAGACAAAAATAATAATATTTGATATAATTAGTAACACGAGTTAACTTTTTTGAAGGGATGATTAATAATGAATAGTAAAAATAAAGAAACTTTAATATGTGCCTTAGGTGGTCTTGGCGAAGTTGGTAAAAATATGTATGTAATAATGCATGAAGAAGAATTATTTATAATAGACTGTGGAGTAATGTTTCCAGAAGATGATTTAATGGGAATAGATTATGTTTTAGCAGATTATAATGTTCTAAAAACAATGCAAGATAAAATAAAAGGACTAATAATCACACATGGTCATGAAGATCATATTGGTGGTATACCTTTCTTATTGCAAAACATTGAAATACCTGTAATATATACACCTAATATAGCTGGTAAATTAATAAAAAATAAATTAGAAGAAAGAAATGTTAAAATACCTAAAATGATACCAGTAAATGAAGATTTACATATCAAAACAAAATATTTTAATATAGAATTCTTTACTACTACACACTCAATACCAGATTCATTTGGTATGGCCATTAAAACACCAAATGGAACAATTGTTGAAACAGGAGATTTTAAATTTGATTTAACTCCTATTGGACCAGTAGCTAATATGGGAAAAATGGCAGCTATTGGAAATGATGGAGTTACATTGCTTCTAAGTGATTCAACAAATGCTTTAGTACCAGGATTCTCAGCTAGTGAATCAGTCGTTGATGAAGCACTTGGAGAAATATTCGCAGAAAATACTACATCAAGAATAATATTAGCAACATTTGCAAGTAATATATATAGACTTACTCACATAGTTGAAACTTGTAAAGAAAATAATAGAAAAATTGTAGTATTCGGAAGAAGTATGAATACTAGTATAGAAATTGCAAAAGAATGTGGATATATTAAAGATAAAGATATATTTATAAGTAGTGACGAAGCAAATAAAATGGAACCATCAAAAGTCTGCTTACTTTGTACTGGTAGTCAAGGAGAACCACTTGCAGCCTTATCAAGAATCGCAAATGGAAATGATAGAAATATAACACTTATGAAAGATGATACAGTTATATTCTCAAGTTCACCTATTCCAGGAAATGCAATGTCAATCAATAGAATAATTAATAAATTATATTTAAAAGGAGCAAAAGTATATACTAATACTAGTGAATACGATGTTCATACAAGTGGACATGCTAAACAAGAAGAATTAAAATTATTATTAAGACTTATCAGACCAAAATACTTTATGCCTATGCATGGTGAATATAGAATGCTTGCATCACATACTGATTTAGGTGTTGAATGTGATATTCCAAGAGAAAATACATTTATCTGCAAAAATGGTGACATACTTGCTATAAAAAATAATGAAGTATATAGAAAAGGAAGTATTCCTATAAACGACATATATGTTGATGGAAGCAGAATTGGAGATGTTGGAGTATCAATCATAAAAGACAGAAAAATAATGTCTACTGACGGAGTTTTAATAGTTATACTAAATCTAGACTTAAAAAATAAAAAAATGTTAATAGATCCAAATATTACAACAAGAGGTTTTGTAGTAGTAAATGACAACCAAGATTTAATTAAAAAAATACAAGATAAAACAACAATAATAACACTTAATGAACTTGAAAAAGATAATTTCAATTTAACAGATTTAAAAAATAGAATAATATTAGAAATAAATTCGTATGTAATAGAACTAACTGGAAGAAGACCTATTATCATACCAATGATTTTAAGCATTTAAAAAAGACACTTAAGTCTTTTTTATTTTGTAAGTTTTCTCTCAAAACTAATCTCTACATTTTCATTTTCAAAATCTTTATAAACAACACTTAATTCATCAGCTTTACCTATACTATTAAAATGAACTTCACATACTAAATATCCTTTATTAATGATAGTTTTGTCATCATGACCAACTAAATCAGAACAAGTTGGAACTCTAAAAGTTACATATTTACCATCATAAGTACATTTATATAAATGACTATGTCCTATAAAATTAAATAAAACAACATTGTCAACAATTTCATTAATAACTCTAGATATCTCATGTTTTAAAGATATATATTCATTTTTTATTTTATAGTATCCACTTCTATATCCAATAACATCAAAATCCTTTCTATTTTGCATGTCACAAAACATATCATAACCTTCTATAATTATAGGAAATGCTTCATGATTACCAAGTAATATATGATTATTAATATTTTTATCAAAAGGATAATCATTTAAAACATGCTCTACTTGTGATACAGTTGAAGAATATTTTGGAAAACATCTACCATAATTAGCATGACATCCCTCAACAAAATCTCCAGAAATAAATATATCACTTATACCATTTTTAACCGCATCATTATATACATTACATACATAACCTATATTTTCATATCTACTACCTATATGTAAATCAGATATAACTATAAATTTAAATATATCTTCGCAATCAATAGAAGAAACCCCAGATATAGGAGAACTAGTAAATACAATCTCATCATTCAAACCTCTAAGTCTCATAATAGCTGGTTTAATATTAACTCCCCCATTTCTCCTTTCAGATAAAACATCACTTTTTAATACCTTATAGCCCTCAATTATAGCTCTTCTAATAACAGATAAATATATTTTTTCACAATCAAGACCATATAAATACAATTCATAATACATAAACTTTAAAAAATTGATATACCCTTCAACACCAATACCAAGTAAATTACATATCTCAATACAACCTTTACCATCACATAATAAATTAAAAATAATATCTTTTCTTCCACCAAAATTATTAATTATCTTTCTTTTCTTCTTTCTTTTTAAAAGTTTATCTATTTTACCAACAACAATATATAATTTAAGATTACAAGATAAAATATAATCATTTCTAACCTTTTTAAGTAAAGTAACAACAAAACTTTTTTCTAAATTTAACTCTTTTGATATCTCATTAATATCTTTATCTTCAAGTACTAAGCTACATATTAAATCATAAGCACTATAATTTACTTTTTCCATAAACACTCCAATTATAAAAAGAGTGATTAATCACTATCACTCTCTAAAATATATAATTTGTTATTCATATCTAACATAAATCCATTAGGAGTACTTCCTAAAAAATATGGATATTTATAATCATCATTCTTAAAAGTTATATATCCAGCACTAGCAATAGATGGTAATTCATAATAATCATTAAATGAATCCTTAATTTCATTCAAATAACCTTTATCATTAGACATATTATTATCACTAATAAAATTACTATAATATACATTAGAAGACACACCATCATTAGTATACAAAACTAATAAATAAATATTAGCATTCTTAATAACAATAAAATTTTCTAAATATTTATATTCTAATTTTACACTATCTTTAGTATTCCTGTTAGTAATAATTATGACATCATCATTTCTTACAAAACTAAATTCAAATAATTCAGTTTCATCAATACCCTCATATGTTCTTTCATTCTTAATAATATAACTATTATAATTTGGATAATGTATTTCATAGTCATAATTATTAACTAATTTAGTTTCATAATTATAACACTTTTGATATTCATCATACCCATCCACAAACAAATTAAAAGGAAGCATCATTAATATAAATGTAGTAATTAAACCAATAACAACAAACTTATTATCTTTTATTTCTTTGTTTTTTTCTTTCAAATCCGTTGTTCTAAGCACTAATAAAGCACTAAATATATAATATAAAGTAATAAGTATAGACACAAATATTGTATAAATTGTAATACTTGTTGTTAATGTACCAACAGTACAATCCTTAACTAAATTTATATCACCTAACATAAGTGAGAAATCATATAAACCATGTAAAAATACAACAGACCATATATTTTTACTTCTATAATATATTGAACCAAAAAGTACACCAATAGCCGTTGCTTGTAATACTTGCATTAATGTTTCAAATAAGCCTTGACCAGCAAATATATTAGTTATATGCATAAGTCCAAATATAGTTGCTGAGAGTATTATTGATAAAATAATATTCTTTTTAGTATCACCAAATCTTTCAATAAATTCATTTTGAAGCCAACCTCTACACAAAAATTCTTCAGCAATACCTATGAAAGTACAATATAATAATAAATTAATAAAATTAAATATATTAAATTTACTTAAAGACATTATATTTCCATAAAGACTAATTCCAATAATAACAAGCATTGGAATTCCAAGCAAAACAGAATTCTTAAACTTCATTTTTTTCTCAGTAAAAACATAAGAATTTTTAAATAAAAGCATAACAATCAATATAACAAAAGCAAATAATATTTCAAATAACAATTCACTTCCATATTTACTATAATTAATACCATAAGCAATTAAACTTGGTATTGATTGACATAAAATATCTACAAGTATAAATACAAAAATCATAGATATAAAATACCAATAAATATTTTTCTTCTTTTTATTCTTTCCCATAATTCACCTACTTTTTAGATTCATCATTAAGAATCTTTAATATTTTATTTTGATTAAACATAATTTTAGTCATTTGATCATGTAATTCTTCTAAAATAAGTTCACTTTTTAAGTCAGTTTTATAATCATTTTTACCTCTCAAGGAATCTTTTTCAGCTGCTCTATTTTGACTCATCATGATTATTGGTGCCTGTAAAGCCGCAATACAAGATAAAAATAAATTAAGTAATATAAATGGGTATTCATCAAAAGCTTTACCATCACAAAGAATAATACCATTTAATATCATCCATACTGCTAAAAATATAATAAAACCTATTATGAAACCCCAACTACCAGCTTTTTTAGTTATTTTATCAGCTAATCTATCTTTCCAAGTTGCATTTTCTTCAACATATTTATCAACATCAACAGCTATCTCTTCGTCAAACAGCATTTCCATTAATTCAGATTCGTTTCTATCTTCTAATGCTCTATTTTTAAGTAGCATTTTAACAATTTCTTTTTTAGTCTTAACTTGTGTCATATTATATTTACCTCTATATAAAATATATAACAAATAAATAATTTTGTAAACAAAAAATTTTGTTCAAATTTAAACAAGATTTATTTTATTGATAAAGAAAACTATAAATATCATCACATTATTTTTTTTGTGCAAAAACATAAATATATCTAATATAATTACTGTTATCATAATTCTACCAATTAAAATGTACATATTATATACTCATAATACATTAGTTCAAAAAAATAAAAAAAATAAAAACCACTATTTCTAGTGGTTATATCCTATTTGGTGGAGAATACCGGACTCGAACCGGTGACCCTCTGCGTGCAAGGCAGATGCTCTAGCCAACTGAGCCAATTCCCCATATAGGTAGGCACTTGATAACAATCAAGCATATTAATACTACCATATACACACTTAAAAAGTCAAGTACAAATTCACTATAAATTCATTATTTTGATAAAATATTAACTATTTCTAAAGCCAATTTAAGATTATCGTGTCTAATAACATTATTTTCAACCTTAATTAATGGTTTACTTATATTTTCTATATTAATATTTTCACTATCAACAATCACTAAATCTTTTTGCTCAGTTGTCTCATATATCCTTTGTGTTTCAATACTTATTTCTTCACTATTAGTTACAACAATATCAATTTTTCTTTTACCAAGATAATTATTTAATAAATTGATATGGTCACTAACTTTAAAATCATCAGTTTCCCCTGGTTGTGTCATAACATTACAAACATATATAATTTTAGAGTTTGATGAATCAATCGCATCTATAACCTCCTTGCATAATAAATTAGGAATAATACTAGTATAAACACTACCCATACTAAGTAATATAGCATCACTCTCTTTAATTTTATCTATAACAATACTGTTAACTTTAGGTTCATCCTTATAAAATACTCTTTTAATTTTTTTAGGAGACATTGTAATATTATGTTCTCCCTCAATAATACTATCATCTTCCATTTCTCCCATAAGAACAATATTGTCATCAGTTAATGGTAGCACTTCGCCTTTAAGATTTAATATCTTACTTATTTCCTTAACACCACTACTTAAATTACCACAAATATCAGACATAGCAGTTAATAATAGGTTTCCTATATTATTTCCATTTAAATCGCAGTCGCCTTTAAATCTATAACTAAATAATTTAGAAACAAAATCCTCTGTTTCACTAAGAGCTATCAGTACTCTTCTAACATCACCCATTGCAGGTATATTAAATTGTTCTCTTAATTTTCCAGTATTTCTTCCATCATCCGCAACACTAACAACAGCAGTAATATTAACTGGAAATTTTTTTAGGCCACTAAGCAACACTGACTGCCCAGTTCCCCCACCTAAAACAACAACATTTTTATTCATCTTTAGACTCCTTATCAACAAAATATGCATAATATTCTTCAAAACTTATCTTTTCACTTTCTATTATTGAGGAAGCATCTTCACCAACAAATCTAAGTCTCCAAGTATAAGAATCAAATAATGTAATATCCTTCTTATCTTCTGGATATCTAAATATAAAACCATATTTATATGCATTATCTTTAAGCCATTTATATTCATCACTTTCTTTTGGCTTTTCAAATACTTTATTATATGGAACTATTTGAAAAGATATTCCTGTTTGATATTCAGAATGTCCTGGTCTAGCTACATTCTTATCAGCCTCTTCATATCCATAACTATTTTTATAATTATTAAACATCTTCTCTTGATCAGCATAACTTCTATAACCATCAGAAAGCACAAAAATATAACCTTCATCTTTAGCAGCTGAGATTAACTGTTCAATATTATTAAGTATACTCTTACTTATTTTAACACCACTATATGAAATAGATACAGGCACATCAATAATATCATCAGGCTCATAATCTTTACTTAACCCATATAGTCTATTAACAAGCATAAGTTCATTCTTGCTTGTATCAGTTTCTTTTTCATTATCAAGCCATTCTACATCAGCCTCAGTATTAATTATAGCTACAATGTGAGTAAAAGTATCATCTTTATTTTTGTCTTTATAATCTAAATATTTAGAAAGATTTTTATATATAAAATACTTTTCCTTTATAAATGAAACAATATTCTTATCATATTTAACATTCAATAAAGATTCAATTTTATCATCACTAAGTCTATTCTTTATAACATTAATTTCTTCTTCATTATAACCAACATTTAATAACTTATATTCATCTGTTTTTTTATAATTGAAATCACTTACCATTTTAATACTGAAAACAATTATACTTATTAATATAACTATAAATACAAAGAATCTATAATAATTAAACTTTCTAACAACCATTTATTCCTCCATAATAATTATACTAAAAATTTAAAAAAAATAATATAAACATAAAAAATATATACAAAATATGACACAAAATATTTAATAAATAAAAAATATATGATAAAATTTATCTATAAACATAGAAAGGAGTTAAATATGTACGATAATGGTATATCAGTTGATATGAATAATTCACTAGGAGGAGCTTTATTAGCTAGTTTTGGTACTATTTTTTTAATATCTTCTGTAATTGGATTAGTAATGATAATTTCAATGTGGAAAGTATTTAAAAAAGCAGGTAAACCAGGTTGGGCATCTATTATACCAATTTATAATATTTATGTAATGATACAAATAGCAAAATTACCAGCTTATTATTTATTATTATATATACTTCCTATTGTTAATATTTATGCAATGTTCAAAATATATATTGAATTAGCACATAAATTCGATAAATCAACTGGATTCGGAATTGGATTAATATTCTTAAATTTTATTTTCTTACCAATATTAGCATTTGGTAATGCTACATATGAAGATAGTATTGTTAATACAAATAACAACAATATGCAAAATAATACAAACAATATATCTAATAATAACTTAAATAATATAGAAAATACTAATTTGAATAATGAAACAAACATTGTTGCTGAACAAAAGCCAGTTCAAAATACATTTATTCAAAATGATGAACCAATGCAACAACAACCAACTGCTGTAACTACTTCATTAGAACTTCCAGAAACAGAAGAAATAAAACCAGAAGTTCAAAATGAAATAAATACAACAGATACTAAAAGTCAATTTGTTTCAAATCAAATAGATGTTCCAAATTCAGAACCAGTAAATGATATAAATAATAATCAACAATAAAAAAATTCACAACCGTGAATTTTTTATTTTCTTTCAAATATTGTACCTTCTCTTGTATCTTTTAAAATGATACCCACTTCTAATAAATCATTACGAATCTTATCAGCTAACTCATAATTTTTATTCTTTTTAGCTTCATTTCTTTCTTCAATTAACTTTAAAATTTCTTCATCTGATTCATTACTTGTATCATTACCTTCAGTTAATGATAAACTAAGTACCTTATCAAAATCATAAATAAGTTTATATTTAGTACTGTCATTAGTATCTAACTTTAATACCTCGAATACAAGAGTTAGTGCATTAGCAGTATTTAAATCATCTTCTAAACATTCTTTGAATTTTAAATCATATTTATGATAAATATCATTATCAATTTCTTCATTATTTTTAAGACTTAAAACCTTATTTTTAAGTTTTTTATATGCAGTTTCCGCTCCATCTAATGAAGAATAACTAAATGTTAATTGTTTTCTGTAATGACTTTGTAAACACAAAAAACGATAACTTAACGGATTATAACCATTTTCCACCAATGTATCAACAGTTAATGTTTTACCATGGCTCTTACTCATTTTACCACTTTCATCATTTAAATGCTCACCATGAACCCAATAATTACACCAATGATGTCCTAAAAAACTTTCTGATTGAGCAATTTCATTAGTATGATGTGGAAATATATTATCAACACCACCACAATGTATATCTAAATATTCCCCTAAATACTTTATACTTATGCCAGAACATTCAATATGCCAACCTGGATAACCAAGACCAAAAGGACTTTCCCATTTTAAATCTTGAGAATCAAATTTAGACTTAGTGAACCATAAAACAAAATCAGTTTTATTCTTTTTATTGATATCAACATCAACAGTATCTCTTACTCCCTCTAATAAATTTTCTTCTTCATGATTTGTAAGAACATAATATTTTTCTAATTTACTAGTATCAAAATAAACATTACCACCAGCTATATATGCAAAACCACTTTCAAGTAATTTTTCAATTATTTTAATATATTCATTAATATTTTCAGTAGCAGGACAAACTAACTCAGGCTTCTTAATGTTTAACTTATCAAAATCATCAAAAAACTTATCAGTATAAAATTTAGCTATTTCAAGAACAGTCTTATGTTCTTTCTTAGCAGAACTAACCATCTTATCATCGCCACTATCAGCATCACTAGTTAAATGACCAACATCAGTGATATTCATACATCGTTTAACATTATATCCTAAATATCTTAATGTCTTTTCTAAAACATCTTCCATAATGTAAGTCCTTAAATTTCCTATGTGAGCAAAATGATAAACTGTAGGACCACAAGTATACATAGTAACACAATTATCATTCCAAGGTTTAAATTCTTCTTTTTTATGACTGGCTGTATTATATATCATTAAAGACATATGTTTCACCTCTTTCTTTAACAATGATTTTATCACATTTTATAATAATATTCTATGATATAAAACAAAAAACAGCACTAAGGAGTGAAAATTCTTCGCAATGATAAATTTGATATAATTAAAAA
>CAZYRI010000025.1:0-13868 GCA_964649575.1 uncultured Clostridium sp.
AATTTGCTATAAGTATATAATCTACTTTTTCAATAAAAAATGTTCACTTTTCGTTTATATTAAAATTTTATATAAATAAAAACCGAACTAAAAAGTCCGGATTATTTCCCATTGGAGGAGCCAGTCGGATTTGAACCGACGATGGAGGTGTTGCAGACCTGTGCCTTACCACTTGGCTATGGCTCCGTGTACATATAATTATAGCAAATTATATGTATCATTTCAAGACAATTGTGTATCTAATTCCACGAATTGATATTATTAATTCTATCTTTGTTGCATTTTCTAATTCTTTAGGTACTTCAATATAAGTATATGTATCTTTTTGATACTTAGTACTTATAACTGTTGGAGAGTAATCATATGCCGTATTTCCAAGTTCAAATCTTATTTTTCCATAATATTTTATCAAATCACTAGGATATTTTAAATATTTACTGAAATATATATCTTTATCAATATTAGTGCTTATTTTAAGCTTTAGTACAGCTACATTACCCTTACCTGTGCTTTCTGGCTTTACTATATAAATACCGTCATAGCATTTATCTTCACTAGGACAATATTGATATTTTTCCTTGAATGAAGTCGATATCTGATATTCTCCTATAATTGAGTTACTATTTCCTAAAACTGTATTTTCAAAATTTAACTCTGCTGGCAAATAATATGTCCCAGTATTATTTTTGCTATTCAAATCATAAGGCTTTATTACAATTTCTTTGTATGGTGTTGTTATATCACCTAATGAAATAGTTTCATAATTTTTAATTTTAAATACATATTCTTTCTTAACATCTTTTTTGTCTATTTCATATACTATTATTATTTCTTTTGTTTCACCAGGAGAAACATCCATTGGAGTAAAAACTTCTCCCAAATCTAAAAATTCATTTTTATAACTAAATTTTGGTATTAACATTTCATTATTAACTACTAATCTAAATGTTTCTCTAGTTAATTTATATGTTTTTGAAGATTTATTATCAATTTTAGTTCTAACTAGTACATAGTATTTATCCTTTTGTATTTTGTTTCCTGTCATGTCACTATCTGTAATATATGCTTGTTCAGCAGTATACCATAATGTACTCGCTAATATTTCTTGTTTTTCTCTATATCTTTCTTGATATACTCTCATATTAATAAATATTGTTAGTGTTGTTATTAATACTATTACTGATGCACATATTGTAACAACAAATTTATGCTCTAATATAAAATATTTAGTTAATCTAAGAGTTTTTCTAAAAAATCTGGCTAATTTATAATTATTTTTAGATAAAGTTATTTCAACTTCTTCATAGTCTGAAGTATCTATTTCTAACTCTTCTAAATCTTTTTTAAAATTAAATTGTTTAATATTAAATCCACAGGCTCTTCCTAAGTGAATAAAATTAAGTATTACTTGCGGTATTAATACAATAAGTGAGATATCTCTAAGTAGTCTTACTTGTTCTATATTTAAGCTGTTACTTTGTAGATTAGCTAATGTGTTATAAATAAATATAAAATATACAAATAACAGTATATAATATATACATGTAAATATATATAATTTTCTTTCTTTATTTTTTAATGATAATATATAATATACTAATAATGATAATAATATTGCTGCTACCGCGGCTGCGAACATATAATAATTTACATATTTGGCAGCTAAGTCTACACTGTATGTATAAACAAATCTAGTCGCATACATATTAAAAAATGTATATATATCCATTGATTTTATGCCCATATAAAGAAGCATAATAAAAATTAAGGCATGAATTATCCTAAAATTTTTAATTAAAAAAGCATATGGCTTCTTTATTATCAACTTAACCAACTCCTATTATATTTAAATTATAACACGAGATTATTAAAATGTGAATTCTATAAAGAAAAAAAGACTATAAAAGTCTATTTCTTATAATATATCATTTGTCCTGCAAGTAAATATATTGTTCTATTTTGTTCCACTATATCTTTTTCAGTTGTTTTAAATATATTACTTACGGTATATAATGTATCTCCATCTTTTGTAATATAATAACTTACATCTTTTTTAGGAATTAGTAAAGTCTGTCCTGGATATATATAATCATCTATATTTAAACCATTTAACTCTGATAATAACTTTGTATTAACATTAAATTCTTTTGATATTTTATAAAGAGTATCTCCCTTTTGTATTTCATATGAGGTATAAAATGGGCTTTCTAATCCTTTCTTACTTGAACTTTCAAACATATAAATATCACCTAACTTATTATATGTAATATTTAAAAAATGGTTATTTAATATAAATATAAATCATATTATCACTATTGAAAGCAAGTTCATAATTATAAAATATTTTTTCACTACCATCCTTGGGACTATATCTATAAAATTCATCATTTAATGTATAATATAAATTGTTTTGATATTCTCCTATTATTTTAACATCATTATTATTTATTTTTTGTTTTAGTTTACTTTCCTCTATTTTTTTATATAACCCTGTATTTATTGTGTATTCATATATTGAAGATGTTTTATTATATTTGATTTTATTTATTTTATATTCCGTCTTACTACAATTTACGAATTCCCCATCTTCATATTTTTTGAATCCAATTTGATTATTTCCTATTATTTTTACTTTATTATTTTTTAAATTTATTTCGTATAAAATTGTATGCTTGTTGTCAAAAATATATAATTTATTTTTAATATGACCTACTATATATGAATCATAATCAATTGTAGTTTTCAAATCTATTGTTTCTTGCTTATAACTTTCAACATTTAATTTAATTAATTTTGTATATTCATGTTCTTCATCATAATTTGCCATATAAATTGTATTATCAATTATATATGATAATGTATTATCATATTTATCTTTTTTAAATAATTCAACATATTTATATGTGTTATTATGCATTATTATATACCCTTTATAATTCCATAGTGCTACAAACTCATTATTATTTAAATTATCATAATAGATAAAATCATCTTTAGCCTTTTCTATCATTATTCTATTACTTTTATATTCTTCTAACTCTTCAATATCAAGTAAATTATAATCAATATACTCACCACTTTTATAACATAATGGATATGTTTTTAAATCATCTGATGTTGGCATAATGCAACTTATATCATCTTTTTCTATTTCATTTATATTAATAATTTTATGCTTACTAAATGTTCTTTTTACATATAAATCAAAATTATAGTTATTTTTACCACTTATTTCAAAATAATATCGTTTGTCATTATATATTTCTTTTATATTATAATTATTTATTTTATATTCAATTTTATAATTAGAAAAATAAAATTTAGACAATATTAAAATAATACTTATAGTTATTATGGACATTAGTATTTTTTTCATTAAATCACCTATATAAATTATACTATAATATAATTAAAAAAACTAGTTTCCTAGTTTTCTAATACACCAGCTGATATTAAGTAACTTCTAGTTGTTTCTTCATCTTTGTATCCAATTGTATCACTTATGAATTCTTTATTATGTACAACAAATGTATATGGTACAGATCCTTTATAATTCGTTAAAGTGAATGTTCCAGATAATATATTGTAATCACTATCTGTTAATTCATCTGCTTCGAAGAAGAACATTTTGAACTTTTCTTTTTCAGATAACTCTGTTATAACTGGTTTATATGCTTGACAGTGTGGGCAGGTTGAACTAGCTATTATAGTAACAACATAATCTCCGCTTGTTACTGCTTCATACCAATTCTTTACTGTATCATCAGAATTACTTACATCTTGTGTTTTAGCTGTATTATTTCCTGTTGGATTTTCTTTTCCATCTATTAAAAAAGATAAACCAAGAAATAACCATATAACGGTAGATATTATTGTTCCAACTATTATACTTTTAGCTGATTGTTTTCTATCCTTTTTCCATACTAGGTATAAAACTAATCCAACTGGCGGTAATAATAATCCAAGTATCCACCATGGATATTTAGCTAATGTATCTTTGCCATTTCTTTTTGCCCTGCATTTATCACATAAATTTTGTGAATTTGCTATTTTTTTTCCGCATTCACGGCAATGCTTTTCCATTACTTTCACCTCTATTAATTAGTTTAATATAATGATTTGAAAAATACAAGAAAAAAGAGATATTTTCTCTAATTATTCACATATCTCTTTTCCATCTACTGTTCTTGTTTTTCCAGTTTTTGTCCAGCCACTAACTGATTCTTCTTTACTCCACATATATTTATATGATGTTGAGCTTACTTTCTTACTATTAGCTTTTACTTTTGTAGTTGTATATTTATTACACTTGTTTCCTTCAAGTTTGTATCCTTTATCGCAACCTTCACTTGTAGTTGTAGTTTTAATTTCTTTATAACACATACTATCTGATTTATTATATGTATATGTTTTATCTCTACATTCTTCTTTATAAGATGCATTGGTTACATAGTAACATTTTAAGCTAGCTCCTGAACCTTCACTATAATTTGATTTACTTGGACAACTATAACTATATCCACCAGATACAGTAACTGTGTGCCAACACTTTAAGTTAGTTCCTGAACCACTTTGCCCAGTTGAAGTTGAAGGACATGTCCAATATCCAGTTGTTGGTTTGGTTACAATAACATCTTCACATTGTTTTTCAGTTACAGTTTTATAACATGTTCCTGTGTATGTCACTTCTTCTTGTCTTGTACATGTTGTTTCATATGGTACTTCAACATTTTTACATGTTTCAGTTTTTACATCTTTATAACATGTTGCACAAGTTGTGTGAGATTTACCTTCTGAATCTCTATATGTTGTACAAGGAGCACAACTATATGGTTGTTGAGTTGTTGTAGTTGTACATTGCTTTTCAGTTTTTGTTTTTGTGCATTTTTCAGTTATAGTTTCAGTTTTTGTTTTTTGACAAGCATATGATACTTCTTTTTCTACATTTTCGCATTTTCTTTCAGTAGTAGTTCCACCACCAGTTGTTACATATATTTTTTCATCATATACTTTTTGTGTACTATCATCATTTTTAGTTTTAATTGTTTCTAATAATTGTTTAGTTCCACTTACCACTACTTTGACAGCTGGTTCTTTAACTGTCTCAGTTTTTGTACTAGTTGTTTTTGATGGCTTACTATCAACTAATTTTGATAGATAACAATAAGAACCATTTCTCTTAGATCCTGGCAAGTTACTACAATCATAAACAGTTTTAGTTGATTTTATAGTTTTCTTGAATTGATATTCAGTTATTTTTTCAATACTACATGTTTTATTACATGAGTTATCTTTACAATAAGTATGACATCCTAAAATCTTGATTGTAAAGTTACTTTCATTATTACATACTAGATTTGTTTTAAGTTCATATCCAGCATCAGTTTTAGTAACACTTACATATGAGTCATATTGATTACATGAATGTCCATTTTCATCTACAAATGGTAATAAAAGTTTTTTATCAAACATTTCGCCTAAACTAATCTTAGTTGATTCACCAATATTCTTAGGCATCTTATCATCTGTAAAATAACTTTCACCAGCTTCTTGCATGTATTTAATATTTTCTCTAAATACATTACTATAAAATGGTGTCATATTTGGAACTTTCTTTTCAAATAACCAAATAAGTATAAATATAAATAAAGCCGCGAAAATAATTTTTACTAATAAATCAGCTATACTAAATCCGCTTCTTCTTTCATTACTATACATAATTAATTCCTCCCCTGATTAATCTTAATTATTTTTTGTTAAAGTCATTTGTTGACTTAATTTCTCATTATAATGATTTTTAGCATCTTTTAAAAATCCTTGGAACATTGTGTCTTCAACTGATGCATTACCGTAATTAACTATCTCTTGTTGACTCATTCCAGCTCTTTTTAACACATATTCCCATTGCCCCATTGGTACAAAATCTAATGTCGCCATTAATTTTGATAGAGGTATTTCTTCTACAACACCTTCGCTGTTAAAGCAGAATGGAATACATACATCAATATTGTTTACAATTCCATATTCCATAATAGTTTCAGCATACATCGCATAAGACAAACCATATAAATGCATTCTACTTGGAAATGATGCAATACTTCTTACATTATAGTGATTAGCTTGTGCATCTGGTATATAATATTGATCTCTCATTAATTCACCAAATTCAATAGCATATTTTTTAAATGATTCATTATCATGTTCATTAACTGCTTTAATTAATGGTTCCATAACAGCATCTAATTCAGCGGCACATTTTTGTTCATGAGAACCATCCTCATATAAATATTGTGATGGTATAAATCCAACATTATTAGCTTCGGTTCTTTCTAATGTTGATAAGTAAGTTGAAAACATTTGTGTTAATTTGTTGTTATAGTTGACTAATTCGTTCATTTCGAATCCTTCTGGAATTTCTCCATTAACAATTTTAATAATGTCAGCTAAGTTTTCTTTATTGATTGAATCTTTTTGAATTTGATTCATATCTGCATATTCTTTATCAAAATAATTATTGAAGTACCAATCTATTCTTGCATTTACTTCTTCATCGTTACTTGCATCTTTAAATGTCCCTGGTTCTCCTGGTTGTAATTCTTCATCTAATTCTTGATCTTCAATTTGTTCATCTGAAGTTAGTGTATCAGCACTGTTATCTCTTGAACATTTTGATGTTCCATATACAATACCACCAGCTAAAGCAGCAACTCCAACATAAGATAAGATTTTCTTTAATAAACCATTTTTAGGCTTCTTAATCTCAGTTACTTCTTCTTCATCTTCTTCAGACTCATTATTTTCTAATTCTTTTGGTAATTCTTCAATTCTACCTGATTTAATTCCATATTGTTTAGCATATTTTTTTTCTATTGCTATTCTTTCCTCTTCAGTTGTTTCATTAGCAATATATTTAGCATAGTCAGCTTTTACTTCATAGTATCTTTTGTCTACATCTTTAACCTTAATCACTATTTCAGCTTGTTCTTCCTTACTATTACTTTCAGCATATTGCTTTCTTAATTTAGCATCATAATTTCTTAATGCATTGATTAAATTTTCAAGTCCTCTAACAAATTGTTCATCCATATTATTTACCCCCTTTGTAAATATGCGCATATTATATCATATTTGTTACATTATGTCAAATTTTACGGCTTTTTATTTGAAATATCATTATTTTAGCATAAGTTTATATAATTATCAATTCCTTTTCATCTTTTAATTTTTTTATTTAATCCGGTTTCTATCACTAAAAACAAGCATAATAATCCATATAATATTGGCTTAAATATATTTTTAAATAAGAATATGGAATTTATATATTCTTTTGATGAATCAGTATAATTCATATTATTTAATACTATTAAGTTTAACATAAAGGAATTAAATAATCCTATTACGATTATTAATATGATTTTACTTATTCTAGCTTTTGAATAATGTCTTTTATAATTATATGTTACTGGTAAAAGTAAAAATATTATTACTAGATTTATTAATAAATAAATAACTCCATAAAAAGTATTATCTACTTTAAAATATTTAATTAATTCAAACAATGAAAAAATCAAAAATAATATATTGACTATATTTAATAATAATTTCTTTTTTTTGTACATCATACTCACCCTTATACAAATTATAACATATAACATATTCTTCTTGTATTATAAAATTTGAAGTGATATTATAAAACTAATGAAAGAAAAAGATAACTTAAAAAAATTTGTAAATAAAGGCGACTTTTCTGATGAAAGCATACAATATTTTTTACATAATATGTCTATTAATGAAAAAGACTTTATTAATATTTTAATGATTAGACTTAACAATTATTTAGATGATTGCTCTTGTGACAAAAATTACACTGCTTTTTTAGAAAAACTTACTAGTTTATTATCTATTCTAATAAACAGAAATTTTTTTAGTGAAAAAGAAATAATAAAAATCAAAAGTAGTATTAAATCATCAAGAGAAAAAATATTATCATATCTTGTTCATAATGATAATGATATATTACTTAGTTGTTCTAATTCTTTAGATGAACTTGTTATTGATAAAAATAGTGATGTTAATTCTTTACTTATTATAATAAAAGAACTTATAAAAAATCATGAAGATAGTAATATTATTAAAAAATTTGTTTCTAGTAACAAGGATGTCCTTACTAAGAATGATTTTGAGTTATTTGATTTAGCTTTTAGTAAAGCTATATTATCTCTTAAAAATAGCACTGATGATATTTATTATTATTTAACTTTAATGAAAATATTTTATCATTCTAAAATAAATAAGATGAAATATTATAAAAAGTTGAATTCATTTAAAGGTCAAAATAGTATTTTTTTAAGACAAATGTATATGATTGTACAAGGTATTAAAAGAGGAATAAGTTTGCAAGATATTAATGATAAATATGGTTTTTTAAAACCTTCTGTCGATACAATATATATTCCAAATAGAAAAAGATATTATAATCCAGTTATTACTATTGATTCATATACCACCAGTTTATATGATGATGCTTTAGCTGTCAGAAAGGACGGAAATAATTATATAGTTGATTTGTTTGTTGCGGATGCTGGGGGTTCTATTGTTCCTGATAGTATTATAGATCTTGATGCAATGAATAATTTTAAAACTTCTTATATAGCTGGTTCAGGCATAAGATTACTTAATAATAATATTGAAAACCAACTTACTTTAAAAGCTGATGAACCAAGAAATACCATAAAATTAACGGTTATCATGAATGATTCAGGTGAAATATTAGATTATTATTTAAAAGAAAATGAAGTTATTATAAACAGAAATCTGTCTTATAAAGAAGCTGATGAAATTTTAAATGGTGTTATGTCTTGTGAATTTAACAATTCTATTTTTGAACTATTTATGCTTTCTAAAGCACTTGAGGCTAGAAACGAAAGGAAATTTGGATATTGGAAACTTAAAAATGATTTAAATCCTAGATATACTAGACAATATAAAAGCGAGGGAATAGTTAGTGAATTTGCTGTTTTATATAATCAAATTATTGCAACTATTGTTAAAGAATTAAATATACCTTTTGTATATAGAGTTCAACAAGAAGAATATTTAACTAAATTTGTTGATGACAATAATCTTAAAATAAATGATATTACTAGAAAACTTATTGAAAGAACCTATATGCAAAGTAAATATTCAAATATACCAATGAGACATAATGGACTTGGTGTAGATCAATATACTAAGGTATGTAATCCACTTAGAGAATATCCTAGTTTATATGGCCAATATTTATTACATCAATTTTATTTTAAAGATATATTTATGAATTTTGATTATCAGTCTTATTTAGATATGATTGAGTATTTTAACAAGAGAAGTGAAGAAATTTCTCTTTATAAATCTGAATATGATAGAGAAGCAAGACTAATTAGAAGAAAGTAACTATACTTTTCTTGGTATACCTTTCTTTTTTAATATAATTTTTCTTATAAAATCAAATGGTATTATTGAAAATGCTAGTATAAGCATTATTTCAAATTCATAAATAGATAGACCAGTTGTTCTAAATAATGTTCCTCCAAAATATATGAGAAACACTTGGACTACTGCTATAAAAAAAACTATTGCTATGAAAACTTTATTTTTTAATAAATTTGAAAATGTATTTATTCTATATGTTCTTGCATTAAAAGCATTAAATATTGTAATAAATATAAATAAACCAAAAAATGCAGTTAATATATATTTATCTGATATATCAGTTTGGTATATTTTACCTATTAATGGAGACTTTAAAAACCATGTACATAATAATGAAGTGTATATGCCATTACATAGTATTTGATTAATCATGTATTTGTTTATTATTTTTTCATTTCTTTTTTTGGGACTTTCCATCATATATTCAATTAAAGCAGGTTCGTATGAAAATGCTAAGCCAGCAAGAGTGTCCATCACCATATTTATCCATAGTATTTGTATGATAGTTACCGGATTTAGAATTCCTATAAAAGGTCCAATTATATTTAAAAATACTGCTGAAAAATTAACTGTTAATTGAAATATTATAAACTTTCTTATACTTTTAAATATAGTTCTACCATAAAGTATAGCTTTTGATATAGATAAAATATTATTATCAAGTATAACTATATCACTTGTTTCTTTTGCTACTTCTGTCGCACTACCAAGCGAAAATCCAACATCTGCCTTCTTTAAAGCAGGTGCATCGTTAACTCCATCTCCTGTCATTCCACATATTAAATTCATTTCTTGACTTAATCTTACTAATTTATTTTTATCTTGTGGTAAGCTTCTACTCAAAACTTTTAATCTTGGTATTATTTTTTTTATAGATTCATCATCCATATTATTAAATTCTTCGCTTGTCAATATTATGTCTTTGTCTGATTCAATTATTTTTAAATCTTTTGCTATTGCCACTGCTGTCTCTTTTGAATCTCCTGTAACCATACATACTTGAATGCCAGCCGATTTTATTAATTCAATTCCTCTAAATGCTTCTTTTCTTATATTATCTTTTAAAAATATAAAACCAAGTAATATTAAATTTTTAAATTCATCATCAGTATTTGTTGCAAGAGCAAGCACTCTTTCTCCCTGCTCTGTTTTTTCTTTTATATAATTATTTATTTTATTTTTATCAATTAATAACCTTTTAGTACCATCACTTTTTAAATATGTTGTGCATTTATTTAAAATTATTTCATAAGCACCTTTTATAAATATTGTTTTATTATTATAGTTAGTTGTTACCATTGAATATTTCTTTTTACTATCAAATTCTTCTTTATTTATGATTTTATATTTTGTTTTATCTTCCGTTTTACAAAAATTAAGTATTGCTCTATCTGTTGTATTTCCTCCTTCCGCAACATTGTTATTTAAAAATGATTCATTATTGTAGATAAGAGATTGTAAGAACAATTCATTTAATTCTTTATTACTATTTATTTTTTCTATTGTGTCATATTCATTCAATTCTGTATCAACTATTCTTTGTACTTTTAATTTTCCTTCCGTTAATGTACCGGTTTTATCAGTAAATAATATATTTAATGAACCAGCCGTTTCTATACCCACTAACTTTCTAACCAGCACATTATTTTTTAATAATCTTTTCATATTAGATGATAGAACAAGTGTAATCATCATTGGTAACCCTTCTGGTACAGCCATTACTATAACTGCTACACTTAATGTTAAACCATATAAAAGATGTGGAAATATTGTTTTAAATGTTAATATCTTGTTAATATCAAAATTATTTGCTACCACAACCGAATTAAACAAATATGAAACAAGAATTAAAAATGCACATATGTATCCTAGTTTACTTATTTGTTTAGCAAGCACTCTAAGCCTATATTTTAATGGACTTTCTATTGTAGTTTCTTGTATATCTTGTGCAATTCTACCATAAAAAGTTTTATCACCTACTAATGTAACTTTCATTATACCTTTTTTACCACAAACAATACTCCCCATATATATTTCATTATTATTAGTATTTTTGTGTTTTTCTTTTGTTTCTCCTGTAAGTGAACTTTCATCTATATATAATTCTCCATCAATAACAATTCCATCGGCAGGTACCTTATCCCCACTTTCTAGATACACAATATCTCCCACTACTACTTCATCCATATTAATTAATATTTTTTTAGAATTTCTAAGTACTTTTACTTTTATTAACGAATTTTCCTCACTTAATTTTTCAAATGCTTTTTCACTACCATATTCTGATAATGCTGAAATAAATGTAGCCAAAAAAACAGAGACAGCAATACCTAATGTTTCAAAAATATTAGAATCTTGAAACAAAAAAATAATTTTTATTCCTAAAGCTATTAATAATATTTTTATTATCGGATCACTTAATGATTCTATAATCAATTTCAAAAAAGTATTTTTCTTTTTTATTGTTAATTTATTGCTTCCATATTTATTCCTATTGTTTATTACTTCTTTACTGCTAAGACCTGTTTTTATATTTGTTCTCATATGTTCCTCATTTAATTTTATTATGAATGCAATAAAAAAATACCAATTAAGGTATTTCAAATTAAGGTATTTTTTATATTATTTCTTTGTATAAATAACTTTCTTTTGATAGTTCTTCGTGATCACCTATTTCTTCTACTTTTCCCGCTTCTATTAAAATTATATTATCCACTTGTTTCAATATTTTTTTATCTCTTGAAATTATCATAATTGTATGATTTTTTTTCTTTTCTTTTAATATTTTCATTACTGTATCTCTATTTTCTTTATCTAATGCTTCAATTATTTCGTCAAATAAGAATATTTTAGTATCTTTTATTAATACCCTTGCAATTGCTAAAAGTCTTTTATCACTTGATGATAATAATTTAGTATCGTTAGATATAACTGTATCATATCCTTTTTCTAATGACATTATTGTTTCATGTATTCCTAAACTTTTACATATCTTTTCTATATCATTTGTTTCTTTACCAATTATTGTTAAATTATCTTTTATACTACTATTAAAAAAGAATGGATTTTTTCTTGCTATTGATATGACATTATAATAAGAAGTATCATCTATCGTAGATATGTCTAAATCATCTATCATGATACTACCTTGTATTTGTCTATTCATTTTCATTAATAAATCAAATACACCAGTTTTTCCACTTCCTGTTTTTCCTGTTATCGCAGTTATAGTGTTTGGTTTTACTTCAATTGTAAAATCATTTAATACTGGGTCATGTCTATATCCATATAAAACATGACTAAAATCTATTTTTCCTTTTGGATCAGTTATTTCTATTTTATTTTCATTATCACTTTTAGCATACTCAAATAATTTATTTATTCTCAATAAAGACATCTTAACATTTTTATATTCCAAGTTCATTGTTGAAACTAACGAAAAATTATCTATAATTTTTTGATAATAACTATATATTACTAATAGTACTCCTAATTCCATATTTCCTTTTGATATTTCAATAACCCCATATATAAATACAAATAATCTCAATATTTCAAATATATAAACAGTAATTATATTAATAGCATAATAACATGTTGAATACTTTTTATATGATTGTAAGTACTTATTTGTTTCATTTGATGCTCTATTATTAATGCTTTTTCCTAAATTAAATCCTTTTATTTCTTTAATTCCACTAAAAAAATCATTTATGGCACTAGTTTTTTTATCATAATTATCTTTTCTTTCTTTATTAAATACTTGTATTTTATTTCCAAATATTATTATTAATATAAATACAATTATTGAAAAAACTATTGTTATAAAAAATAATGTGATATTTATATTAAAGAAGTAATAATATATTACTAAAAATTCTAATAATTGTACACTTCTATATATACCGTTTGTTATAAAACTACATACTATATCAATATCAGTACCCATTATATTTAAATATTCTCCAGGTGTAAATCTTGATAAACTAAATATAGAATTATTATTTGTATATTGCATTCCGATTGATGTCGCTTCCTTATAAAGTTTACCATATACAGAATAATATGTTCTTTGTCTAATATATTCAAATAGTTTATATATACTCATTGATATTATATATATAATTAATATATTTATTGCTTCTCCATATTTTGAATCTGAAATATAGTTTACTGTTTCACTATAAAGTATTGGATTTATTAATAATATTATTCTTAAAATTATACACACAAATAACTCAAAGAATATTTCTTTCTTGCTTTTCTTTATTATTTTTAATATAAATTCTTTCATACTTACCTTCCTATCTTTTATAGTATAGCATATTGGGTGCTGCTAAATAAATAAGGTAATTGCATAAAAACTTATAAACTAGGTATAACATGAAAAATGAGAT
>CAZYRI010000026.1:0-13425 GCA_964649575.1 uncultured Clostridium sp.
GCTGTTAATTTAGGAGTATCAGTATAGAAATAATAAGTTGCTAAATTAGTACAACCACTAAATGCATATGCTCCAATACTTTCAAGATTATTACTCATATAAACAGTGTATAAATTTGTTTGATTAGCAAATGATCTATAAGCTATTGTTTTAACTGTATTAGGAACAGTATATGTTTGACTTGCTTTTCCATTTGGATATCTAATTAATGTTGTTTCATCTTTATCAAATAGTACACCATTTACAGAAGTAAATGAAGTATTACTACTACTTACATAAATATTAGTAATTTCAGTATTACCATCTAAGAAACCATCAGGTATCTCAACTAAATATGCAGGTAAAGTTAAATTTCTAACATAATTATTACCATCAAATGCATCAGCTGCTATAGTGGTAACACTTCTACTAACACCATTAACATCCAATGTATCAGGAATAGTAACTGTATCACTATTACCAGTATATGATGTTATTTTTATTTGATTATTATTATCAAGAACATATAAGAAATCAGATGAATACTGAGCACTTGAATAATTATGATAACTCCATGGAGTTGTATTTCTAAAATCATTTAACACAGAAGATGGAACTGAATAAGTAAAGTGTGATCTATATATTAAACCAAAAAGTACAGTTTCATATTCTGGTAAAGCAGTAGAAGCCGTTGTTGGAACAGAACCTACTTGCATACTAATTGTAGTAGTTGGACCACCCTGATATGGATTATATAATGCATAATCATTAATATTAGTAGTACCAGTACCAAACTGAATATACGAAATAGAACCACAACTATATAAACAATAATCATCAGCTACAACTACACTATTAAATACAACATTTGTTAACTTTTCACAATCTGCAAATGAATATTTACCAAGTCTAGTAATTTGATTACCAGTTATTCTTGAAATATCAGTTTTATAGAATGCATAATCTCCAATTAAAACTACACTATTTGGTAAATTTACAATCCACTCTTCACCAGTTTGAACTGAAACTCCATAATAAGCATAAGTACCAATTGAAACTACATCTAAGTTTTTACCACCAGCTGTTATAGTATTAGGTATTTCAAAAGATGAATTAATATCAGGACCATGATATTCAATAATCTCCCAACCTGTCACATCAGCATTATACATATTTTTAAGAGTAACTTCTCTTATACTATATTCTCCAATATCATAAGGTAAAGCTCCATATTTATAACTACCAATAATATAACCAGTTGGATATATATAATCTTTAACATTAGATGGGAATGTCTTTTTATAAGCTTCTTGATATGTAACATCAGAAGTACCAATATTACCATCAGGAACATATATTCTAAATCTCTTACCAAGTGTTGTACCAACATTATAGAAAGAATTAACTCCTACTCCCACTTTCATACCACTAGCACCACTATCAGCATCAGTTGAAGTAAAGAACATTTGTTCCATACCAATACAACCATAAAATGCACCTTCACCTATACTTGTTACAGGTCCAGCATAAACATAATTAAGAACAGTATTATTAGCATAAGCATAAGCACCTAACTCAACAAGACTACTAGTAGTTGCTTTATAAAGTTTATTATTAAAGAATGCATAATTACCAATATAATCAGTATTAGGTAAATTTATTTCATGAACACCTTGCAGATTATAGAAAGCATAATCATATACATATCTTATACTAGTAGCAACAATATCAAATTCACCACCAGATTCCATAGTAGCCCATCTATAAGCTCTATCACCTATTCCAATAACATCATATGTTTTATCATCTATTGTTAATGAAGATGGAATAATATATCTAGAATTTAAATTAGCACCATGGTATTCAACTATTTCCCATCCTGTAACAACTTCTCCAGCCTTAGTAGTATATTTTCTTAAAACAACACTATATTCTCCAATATTATATGGAATAGATGAAGTTGAAAAAGTTCCTAAAATAGTTCCATAATCGTAGAAATAATCTTTATATTCTGTTCTAAATGAATTAGCATATATATCTGTTAAATAATCACTTTTAGATATAGTATTAGTTGTATAATATGTACCACTAGAATCAAATAAATGATTATCTAAATAATCCCATGCTGAATAGTTACTGTTAGATCTAACAACAAATGTAAATGTTGCACTTTCTCCATCAGCAAGAACACCATTAGCACTAGTATTATTAAATTTAACACTTGTACTAGAAGTTTCATAAGAAACATCAGTTGAAGATTGGAAAGATGTATTTCCTAAGTTAATTGATGTAGTCCAACTAGACAACTCATGACCAGTATTATTTTTAACAGTTACTGTACAAGTATAAGTATATCTTCTATTAGTAGTTGTTCTCTGACAAGTATCAGTTACATTAATAGCTGTTGTTACAGGAACCTTAGTTTCACTGCTAATTACTGATTCTGCTACATAAAATCTTATTCTATTACTTGTAAGAGTACCAACATCAGTAAATGCATATTGATCAAATACTTTTGTCTCTTCTGGTGGTGTAAAAAACACTTGAACTAAATTTGGTAAATTAAATACAGCATTTGATTCCATATTATAAACTTTACCTAAATTAATCTTATATAAACCATTCATATTAGCAAGAGCATAAGAACCAATACTTCTTAAATTAGGAGCATCAAAATATATAAGTGAACTATTATTAAATGCATAACTCTTCAAATCAAGCAAACTATTTGATGTAAATGAATTTATAGCCTTAATATCTTCAAAAGCATGATCATTAATAACTAATAATTTATTATTAATAATATTACTACCAGTAGTACCATTTACTTTAGTATGTCTAAATGCATAAGAACCAATAGAAATAACATCTCTAGTAACACCATTAACACTAATAGTTTCTGGTAACATAAATGTATTTGAAATATCTTCTCCATGATATTCAATTATTTCATATCCAATAACATCTTCATTATTTCTATTTTTAATAGTTACTTCTCTTACACTATACTCACCTATATCATAAGGAATTGGTGTATTAATAAAGCTTCCAACAATTGTACCAGTTGGATAAATATAATCAGAATAAGCACTAAATAATGTTTTATAAAAATCTACTTTTCCATCTGGTACATATATTCTTAACCTATTTTCAGTATTAGTACCTATATTTAATATTGCAGTAGAATGTATTGACATATTAGTTGTATCAGTAGTACCAATAAATACTTGTTCTAAGTTAGGGTTATTACTAATAGCATTCTCACCCATTACTTTAATATTACCTAAATTAACACTATAAAGTGTATCCATACCTGACATAGCAAAATCACCAAGTGAATTTAAGTTAGGAAGTGTAACTATTTGAAGAGCCGTATTATAAAGACCATAATCACCTATTGAAACTAAACTATTTGATGTAAGTGATTTAACAGAAATATTTTCTAAACCATGAGCATCTATATTAAGTAAGTTATTAGCTACTAAATCAATAGATTGATTTTCTTTTGAAACTGTATGTCTATAAGCGAATTCACCAATTGATATTATACTCATAACTGGTGTACTTGAAGAATAAGCACTAAGAATTGAAGCAGATAAACTTTGACTTATTGTATCATAATAGAATGATATATTTATACTACTATTTGCATCAATTGTTCCATTATATGTTGCATTAGATAGTGTTAATATATTTCCATCTATATTCTCTACTGCATTAGTATATGTACTTCCCCAAGTAACTCCATCTGGAAGAGCTATTCTAACAGACCAATCATTAACAGCAGTATCCATATTATTCTTAATATTAATCGTACCACCATATCTATATCCAGTACCTTGCTGCCATGAACTACCACTAATAGTGGCAGTTAAACCTTCACCAATTGATATTATATCTGGAAGTTGATAACTACTTGTTAAATCCGCACCATGATATTCAATTATTTCATAAGCAGTAACATCATTTCCACTACCATCTTTTTTAGTAACAGTTTTAACACTATATTCACCCCAATCATAAGGTATAGCTACATGTTTATAACTACCTATAATTGTTCCCATTGGATAAATAAATGAACTACTTCCTTGAAATAACTTCTTATATCCTTCTAAATAATTAAATCCTTCATTATCACTACCATCTGGAACATATACTCTAAGTCTTCCATCTAAATACATTCCCCAATTAGTAAACACAGCATTCTCACCAACAGTTAAATCAATACTTTTACCATTATTAACAACTGTTGTACTCATATTTCTAAACCATACTCTACCAAGTTGAGGACAATTATAAAAAGCATAATCATCAATATATGTAATAGGACCTAAATCCATTTCATATAAAGTAGTATTATTAGCAAAAGCAGATTTACCAATTCTATCTATTTTACCAAGATATATATAAGTAATAGGATTTTCATAGAAACCATAATCACCTATATTAGTTATTGTATTTGATTCTAATTTAGTTAACTTAGTTTTATAGAATGAATATGAATTAATAATTTCAACATTAGATAAATTTATACTAGTAATATTATCTTCATAAAAAGCATAACTATCTATTAATTCAACAGTATTTGGTATTACTACACTAGTACCAGTAGCAGCTGTAACTAAATTTCTATATGAATTATATCCAAGAGCAGTAACTTCTTTAGTAATAGAATTCATAGTAATAGTATTTGGTATTGTTAAATTAGATCCAACAGATACACTATTTATAAAATATGATATTCCATATCCATCTTTATAATCATATAAGAAATATTGTTTATTATCTGATAATGTAGCTGCATAGTATATATATGCTTCATTAATATTATCAGCATCTCTATAAGCAGTTATAGCACCTTCTGGTACGAAGAACTTAGTACCATTAGATACATTATTAAATGCTCCACTCTCTACTGATGGAGGAATTTGTCCTTCAAAATTAACATATTTTGCATTCTTAAAAGCTCCACTTCCTATACTAGTAACAGTACTTGGTATAGATAAGAAACTAAATGTTTTATTTGTATTTATTCTACCTAAATTAACATTAGCAAAAGCATTATCACCAATAGTAGTAAGTGTTTTAGATAATATTAATGTTTTAATAGATGTTTTATCTTTTAATGTATTATTAGCTATTTTATTAATAGTTTTATTATCACTTACAGTTGCATTTTGAAGTCCTAAATATTCTATATCAGGCATTGCATCACTAGCAATATAATCAAAATCATCATTTTCAAAATATGCTTGATTTAATGTATAAATAATTAACTTTTTAATAGCTGATATTCTTGTAGTTGTAGTACTTGGATCAATCTCATCAAAATATGCAGTTAAAAGTCCTTCAAGAGTTTCTTTATTATCTCTTATATAAACATAATAAGAATCCTCTTCACCTTGTATTGGAACAACAGAATCTTCAGGTGCTCCTTGATTAATATCATTACCAGTATAATTTTCACTACCAGAAACAGTTATATCATTAGAACTAACACCTCTAATAATTAATGTATTACCAGTATTAGGTCCAGTATATGGAGTAGAATTAGATGGTAACATAATTGATGAACCACCAAGTACTCCAAGTATTGTATTTAAGTTATAAATATATATTTGATATTTAGAGAAAGAATCAATAAGATTCATATCTTGTAATTGTATTTGAGTAATTGTTCCATTATTTAGTATTTCTATATTTGTACTTCCAGGAGCACCTATTACATAATTAAGTTCAACATTAGGCGCTATTGTAAGTCTTGTATTAGATAAAACTATAATATCAGTTGGAATATTTCCTATCTTATTCTTAACAATTCTTACAGCCTCTAAAAGTACTCCATCTTCTTCTTCATTCTGAATACCGTTAACAGTAAATTCACCGCCAACAAAAATATCATAATCTTTATTAAGACCAGTAAAATGTACTTGTGATTTAGGAGCATTAACATATAATCTATTATCAACATCTATTTTACCACCACCAGATGTATCTATTTTTAATTTACCTAATTCTACAAAATCATAAACAAGATCACCAGTAATATGTAAATTATATGTATCAGTATCAATTCCTACTCTTCTTTGAAAATCAATACTTCCATTAATAGTTATATCATCTGCAAGTTTAATAGTATCACCACTTAAAGCATTAAGTACAGCATCTCTAAATTGTTCTTCATTCTCAACTAACCATATTTGACCTTCACTTATAAGACTTGCATCTATTCCTCTTTGAGTACAATAAACATTAGCATGAACTGCAACAGAAGCACCAGAATATAATGCTGAATTAACACTTTGATACATACCATAATCTATTCTAAAATATTTATAATTATTAAGAGGATTCTCATCATCCTTATCAATTTCACCTTTAATTAATACTTGTGGTATTGTAGTCATATTAGAAACAGGATTAATCGCATCAGTTTCTAAATTATCAGGTGTTGGATTATTTTTAGCATAAGCTTCAAGTCTACTACTAACACCCTCAGTAATAGCACTACTTAAAACCTCTTCTGTTATATCAATAACTCTATAATAAAGTACACCAGCATTAGACATAGTTCCATCTAAAGTAAATGTTAAATTATAATCCAAATCAAGTGAACCAGTATTCTTTATTTCAACATATCTTGTATTCTTAAATGTATTAGCAAGATTATCTTCTTCAACAACAGTAACAGTATCTCCTTCTATACCAATTAAATTACCATTCTTATCATATTGATTAACAATATGTTCAACAGTACCAAGAGCAATCTTAGTACCCTTACTTACATACTCATTATAAAACCATGAATAAGCATCATATATCAAAAATACAGATAATACAACAAGAACTAAAGTTTTAGCAACAATTCTCTTAGTACAATACTTAGAATACTTATCACGAACTGAATTAACCTTATCCTTAGAATCATACCTTACTTCAAGTAAATAAGATTGATAATCATACTTAGCTTTTTCTAACTTAATAAGTGATTTCTTATATAAAAGTTTACACTCTTTTCTAAACTTCCTAAATATAGTTAAACAATGTATTTTATACAAAAACCTATAAAAATAAACAGATATAGCAACAACACCAAGTATTTCATAATAATAAAACCTTCTTAGTTTCCTTTTAGTCCTTCTTTTAAACCTATAAAATCTCTTTTTAGCCATATGAAAGAAATCAATTAAATAATTGACAATAGCATTATAAATTTTATTAATGCTTTCTTTCATCTATTACTACTCCTTATCTTTTATCTTCCTTATATCTCTTATTATATCTCTTATTTCATAAAAATAAATATATATAAGTGGAATTATTATAATAAGAACAAATCCTATTTTAGTATCCATAATCTTTTCAATTAAACTAAAGAATCTAAATTTATATATATATTTTCCAAGTATTTCTTCTTCATAAACAGCAGGATCTTCACTTATATTTTGTATACCTTTAGTATAAAAAATATTTCTACCATTTTCAGGTTTAATACCAACTATTTTATGAGTAACTATTTTTCCTTTTAAGTCACCACTTGTACCTTTAAAAGTAATAATATCTCCTACCTCATAAGAATCAGCCTTTTTCTCTTGTACAAGAATAACATCACCTCTATGTAAAACAGGTTCCATACTACTAGTAATAATAGAATATGTTCTAAAACCAAACACACTAGGATTATTTGGAAATACTTTTTGATATACAGTAAATAAAGCAAACAATATTAGTAATATTAATATTATTATTTTAAAAACATCAAATATTTTTCTAATTACTTTTTTCATATGAATCCTTTCTAAATTATGATGGTTTAATAAACATAATTTTATTTATAACTAAATTTGTATTTTGAAGAGTATTCGGAGCATCTATATCAATTTCAAAATTCCAATAATAATTAAGAGTTGACTCTTCAGGTATAGTAACACTATCAGCAAAGTCAAAGAAATATCTATCATCATTAGTATTATATTCTAATCTATCAGATAACTTAAAATTATCAATTATAGGATTAGTTATACCTATTTTTAAATAATTTTTAAGTAAATTAACATTACCAGATATCTCAGTAAAAACAATTTTTACCCTTGCAGGTGTAGGATTAGCATTAGTAAGTTCAAATCTATATCTCTGTGTTTTACCTGGATACATAAGTTCAAGATTAAGAAGTTCATCATCAGAATATTGCCCTTGAAGAACATATTTATTATCAATAAGAGCATATAACTTAACTTGTATATCACTATCAGTTACATAAAAATCTCTATTATATTCTACATTTTCACCCAAAGAAGGCTCAGTTTGCATCCATGCATAAGCACTAACAGTAAGTAAAATAATGACTAATATACTTAACACTATTGATATCTTTTTCATAATTCACCTCACTGAAATGTTACAAGAGTTGCATAACTCTCTGGAGAAACACCAACTACTTCTTTAATTCTAACATAAACAGATTGATAACCAGTAAATTGTTGAGTACTACTTGTAACAGGAGTCCATATTGTAGTAGCAGTATTTGTTGTAGCCCATTCCATCGTAGTATCAAGACCAGTTATTGTATAATTAGAATTACCAACTAATGTAGGAGCCGCTAATAATTCATTAGCACTACCAAATTTTAATAATACATTTAATATAGTTGATGCTAAGGCATTAGTACAATCTATATCTCCACCTTCTAACCAAATCTTCAAGTTAATAGCCATTCTACTATTAGTAGGAACAGTAAACAATACCTTATTAGTATCAATTGTATCACTATCGCTACTTCCTCTACCACCATCTCTATAACTAAAATTTCTAACAAGTTGTGTTGTATAAAAACTGCTAGGTATATTACCAAACTTAAATTTACCAGTTGTTATAATCGCATTAGTAGTATATTCATCAGTAATACCATTTTCAGGAGTCTTACCAAATATTATAGTTGATGTTGTATTATCACTAGTTGGATAAGTAAGAGCTATTCTAATCGCATCATAAGCAGGACCTGTAACAACAGTATCTTTATGAATATAAACATGTTTAGGATAATCTTCAGTTTGTAAATAGAAATTAAAATCTATATAACCATTTTCAATCATTTGAGATACACTACCATTAACATCAGAAAGTTTTATAAATTCTGGATCAGTTAAAGTTAAACCTTCATTAAAGTCTATTGTATAAAAATTAACCGCATCAACACTTGAAACTTGTTTTAATTCAAATTCATCAAAATCTTCAAGAACACTATTTAAACTAACAGTATTTCTCGCAGCACTATCAGGCTGTAACTTAATAACAAGACCTTCAGCAGCTGAAACCTGAATATTAGATAAACTTATAGATGGATTAGATCTATCTTGAAACCAAGCATATGAACTAATAATAAGAATAACAGTAAAACCAATCAATAATATAATTTTAAAAAATGTCTTATTACTCATACTATTCACCTATTAAAATTCAATTTCCACATAATCAGAAGCAAAATAATTACTATTCTCACTATATCTTACAAATACATGAGTTCCACTATTAAAATTCAATGTTTCATCATCATATTTTGTCCATGTACTTCCATTATCTATTGAATATTCCATATTATTTGTAATACCTGTTATAGATGAGCCAGATTTGTTAATATTTGGTACAGAGGTATTGTCATCTTTTTGTAACCCCACAAAAGATAAATCAAACTTAAATACACCACCTTTTAATGCAGCTACTGCATCCCTATCATTACCTTCTACCCAAACTCTAACCTTTAAACCTGCTTTTCCTTCAACACCATTTTCTGTATTAATTACAACAAGAGGAGTATCTCCATTAGCCATTTTAGTAGAAATATTAGCATGAATAACATCAGTTAAATTTGGTACATCACTCTCTACAAATTTCTCTCCACTAATTACTTTTAAATACTTATAACTTTGTAAATTCTTAGATTTAATAGAAGCAGTAAGTGTATCCTCTCCATTAGATATAATCTCATATTCCTTATTAGGAGCCCATACAAGACTAGCTTCATTATCTAAAACATAATTATCATTTAAATCATCATAATTATATTTAATAAAAGCAACTCTTACAGAACCAGCAATTAAATCTCTACTAAAGTTTCCATAAGCACTTACCCTTGTAATAGAATCTAAACTACCAGTAACACCATCCCAAATCAAATCAGATTCCTTAGTGCCACATTCAGGATAAACTCTTGAACTATTATCTAAAAATATTTTAACACTACTATCATTCTTAAACCATAAATCAAAATCCAAATAATCTTCATTAACAGAAGCTTCAATAAAATGTAATGGATATCCATCATCATTCTTTAAATTAGCTTTATAAAAACTAATACCATCACTAGTAACCTCATTATCAAATCTAAACCCTTCACCAACATCAATACTAAGCGAAGTACCCCAATTATCATTACCATCTTCACTTACTTGAATATTATTAGTTTTAGCAGTTCCAATCTCAATCGCACTAATATGAGTATTCTCATTATGAACAAACCATGCATAAGAAAAAACAAAGATAGAAACAATTATAGCTATCATCTTAATAATCGTACCACTAATTTTCTTATTCATATCCTTATTCATAATTACCTCAAATATGCAAATGCATCTTGTTTATTCTTTCTATAATGCTTTAATAAAGTCTTAAATCCTTTAATAATCTCCTTATCAGTTTTCTCTTCCTTAAGAAGAGCAAGTTTAAATTCCTCTTCCAATATCTTTTTAAATTCCTTCATAGAATGATTTCTATTATTAGCAAGAAAATCTTCCATCAACTTCTTAAGAGCATATCTATTTATTTGATCTTTCTTAATAGTTTTATTATTATCCATTTCATTTAAAATAACATAATCTAAGAAAAATGCCCCATCCATTCTATTTTTAGTTTTCTCTTCATCAACTTTTTCATTAGAATCATTAACTTCTTTTTTATCTTTAACATCATATTGTTCAATAAATTCCCATAATTCTAATGCCTTTTGAAAGTTAGGATTCTTTAATATAGTATTTGTTTTTCTAATTGGTGACTTAACAGGAACAGCATTACCAAGTTCTTTAACAAAAGGTGTCTTTAAAAAATCTCCTACAACTAGTTCAATCTTAGCAATTCTTTGTTCAACAGATTCACCACTACTTGAAACACCACCTAAATCTTCTTGTAAATTAGTTTCCATATTTAAACTTATATTAATTTCTTCATTACCAAGTTTAGTTTTACCTGTATAAGTCATAACTTTTTTCTTTTTAGCATAACTACCACTCGCAGTAACTTGTTTTCTTAAAGTAAAGAAATAATTAAGATTATTAAGTAATGAAATAATAAATCTATTTTCATAAATATCAAAACTTTCTTCCTTATGTACATTAAGAACCTTACTTGGGGTAATCGTACCATCTTCATCAACATCTTGAATTAAATCAGTATGTTGAGCTAAATGTTTTATAGTTTCTTGACTTATTTTCTTAGCCTTTTCAACAGGAACAACCTCTTCTTCTTGCATAATAAATCTTTTAGGATTTCTAATAATGTTATCCAAATAAACAAGAGTTTCTTCAATCTTATCTATCCATGAATAATCGTATTCAACACTTTGAAAAGAAGAATTAACAACAACATGAGAATCACTAGATCCGCAAAACTGTTCAATTGCTTTATTATCTGTATCATCCAATAAATTTAATAATTCATTCTTATTCATAAAAATCCTTTCATATATTACATAGCTTTCTTAAGTCTAGCTAAATATTCTTTACATTCACTCATATTCTCTTTACCAAAAGTTTTATCTAAGAATTTAACATAACCATCAATTTCATCTCTAATAAATGATAAGTTTAATTGCTCAAACTTTCTTAAAACCTTTTTACAAAGAATATAATCAAACCCATCAAGTTCAGTACCACCGCAAGCTACATACACTGGAACAAATTCCTTTATATGCTTAACAATACGGTTACCAAAGGCAAGTCTAAAATGTTCAATAACATAATTATCCATATCCTCAAGTTTATTTAAAGTATCTTGTGAAACAGGATGTTCAGCTTTAGCCTTATTAAATAAACTTTCAAGATAACTACTATTAATTCTAATACCAGGAGTATCAGGAGCATCAAATGCTTGACCTTTATCATTTATATCTATCGGCATAGCACGGTCGTAAACTTTATCAGTAACCATAAATGTTGAATCATCGTTATTAATCGTACCAATATACCACATATTATCTGGTATTTTAAGTTTACCTTCAGGTAAATGTTTAGGATCATTTGGCCATACATTAGGTACCAAATCTATAACCCATTCATCCCTCGAAGGCATTTCTAAAATAGATAACATTTCAGCAAAATAATACTCAACTCTGGCAATATTCATTTCATCAAGTATTGTTAAATACATCTCATCATTATAACTTGCTTCATACATTGCTTTTAAAACTTCAGTTTCATTAAACTTTTTAGTAAACTCATTAAAGTATCCAAAAAGTTCAGTTCTATCTCTCCAAGAGGGTTGTACAGAAGCAATAGTTGCATCTCTACTAATAAACTTACCCCAAGCATAAGGAAGTGATGTTTTACCTGTACCAGAGATACCTTGTAAAATAACAAGTCTTGTTGCTCCAAGAGCTGCTACAAATAATCTAATAATTTTAACTTTATAATAAAGTCTCATTCTTGATGCTGCAAAATTTCTAAATGTGTCACACAATTCTTCAAGAGTAAATGTATTACCAAAATCTTCAGGGGCTTTATCAGCATATTCTTCATCAATTTGTGTTAGTTTAAAAAATCTACTACCATTAGCTGCCTCAGTTGGAACCTCTTCAGTAGCTTCTTCTTCACCACCTTCAGCAGTTTCCTCTTTTATTTCTTTAGGCATATCCATCTTAATATTACTTCCACTAACCTGTGGTGCAAGACCAATTTGAGAAACCTTTAAAGCATATAATTCTTCTTTCTCTTGATTAAGTCTTATAACATCTCTATCAAGCTTAGCAACCTCTTCAAGTAAACTTTCTTGTTCAACAAGAGTCTTTCTAAATCTTAAATACTTTCTTATAAGAAGATATATTAAAAAACATATACCAGCTAGAAAAGCAAATACTAAAAGTACCGCAAAACCAACCAGTATCCATTGACCAACCGAAAATTCTGAAGAATATTCTTTTAATATTGAAAGATATGCTTTAAAATTAAACATCTTACCAAAGCCTCTAACAATACCCATAAAAATATTTATAACTCCAGAAAAGAATTGCTCCATAAAATCATATAAAAATCTCATATATGTTGACAATTCTCTTCACCTCTATTCTTAATCCTATTATCCATATTAATTCTATCATAAAAAGACACTAAAATACAATAAAAATAAGTGAACTTAATCACTTATTTAAATTACATAACTATAATTTTAATATAATAATAC
>CAZYRI010000027.1:0-7978 GCA_964649575.1 uncultured Clostridium sp.
AGTGAAGCTGATTTCTGGCAACCAAAAGAATATTCAACTGAAGCTTATACTGGACTTGTTAGTGAAGGAGCTGGTTATGGTAATTCACTTAGTTTAGATAAATATGTGTTCCCTGTAAGTATGGATACTGAAAGTGGTTCAACTGGTGCTTATGATATAAGACATAGATATACTAATGTAGGTTCTATATTAAGTAAGACTAAATTATTAAATCATAATTATTATGAATTTACTTGCCAATATGAAGTATTTAATATAACTAATTTATATGATTGTGAACTTCAAGTTGATAGTTCTGGTAATGTTGATTTATCTAGTGTATGTAATAACTTATGTTATGAAATAGAAAATGGAGTACCAGTAATTCGTGAAGATAATGCTTGTGCTCATTGGAGTGATAGAAATACTAGTTCAAAAGGATATGGATTTATCTATAGAAATGTTGAATTAGGAAATCTATTCCCAGCTGATAGAGCTGTTGGTAATAACTGGCTTGAAAATTCTGATATAAAATCCGCTATTGAAGCAACTGCTAGTGATATGTATAGTGATGGAGATAAATATTTACAATATAGTTTCATACTAAATAGTGATGCTATTAAGAAGATAAAAGAATATAATAAAAATAAAAATGTTAGAGGTGGATATGTAGATAACTCTTATGATCAATGTTATGTTGAGCCAATAAGTGGTTCAACTGGAGGTTTCTATGAATGTACTACTTCGTTTATGAATGAAATTAGAACTGATAATAATAATTTTGGTGTTCAGGTTATTAAATCCGATGGAATAAAAGGAGGTGACTATTAATATATGAAAGAGTCAATGTGGGGATATTTAATCTTAGTGCTTGCTATTATAGTAATAGTCATCCTGCTATTAGTTCAAAGAATGACAACTACTACTGAAGAAGATTTCTATTTAGGTAGAGAGATAATGGAAGCAGCAATGTTAGATGCTGTTGATTATGGAACTTTTAGAGCTACTGGTAGAATAGTAATGTCTCAAGAAAAATTTGTTGAAGTTTTTATTCGTAGATTTGCTGAGAATGTTACTAATAATAAGGATTATCAATTAGATTTTTATGATATTTATGAGGAGCCTCCTAAAGCTACTGTTAGAATTAGAACAGTAAGTGGGGAAGCAACGTTAAAGTCTGGTAGTTTTGATATTAAATTGGATACTTATATGCATGGTATTTTAGAAACTGTTTATGGTATTGATTTTAGAACAAATGGTATGTCTTCTCAAACTGGAACTGGTATTGGTAGTGCTGGAACTGGTGCTTTACCTCCAATTGATGATGATGACGAAACTGTTGAGGAAACAACCACAGCACCTCCATTAACTTGTGCTTATCAAACTGGTTCAAATAGCAATAAAAATGTTAAATTTGCTAATGGAGCTGACTTATATGATTATGGTTGTGGATATACTTCTCTTTCAATGGTAGCTAATGCACTTGGAAAAAATGTTACACCAGCTGTTGTTAGTTATATGGTGTGGGATACAGATAATCATAACTCTAGTAGTTTACTTGGTCAAAATGATGAGAGATGTGGTGCTAATGCTAGTACTCAAAAGTGTGGTAGAATAACAACTGGAACATTATTAAATAATAAATTTCTTGGAGATTCTCTTGGATTAGAAAGTACACCATTATTTAATTATAGTGGTGATGGTAAAAAGAATGATAATGGTTATGCTTATGACCGAGTTGCTGCTGCTTTAAATAGAGGGGAAGTTGTTATTTTAAGAATTCCAAATCATTATATTACAATTTCTGGTTCACCTGATAATTTACAATTGTGTAATCCATGGAAAGGTGAAGAGGAAGATAATATTAAGACATTGAGTGATTTATTTGACAGTGATGATATTACTAATTGGCATGGTAAGTGTGATACTACTGATGAATGTGGTATCTGGTTTGGAGCATCATATAAATTAAAATAATTGTGAGATAACTAGTATGTTATCTCTTTTTAATTTCATTAAGTTGTGCTAATATTATAATAGATGAAGAAGAAAGTATTAATTATAATTGTTATGTTTTTGATAGTGTTTGTTACTATTATTTTGTTTTGTAATAATGAAAAAGAATTATCTATTGATAATATGTCTCTTAGAGAAAAAATAGGTCAAATGTTGATGGTATATTATAATTTAGATACAGTTGATGAAGATTTAATAGTTTCTTTGAAAGAGAATAAGCCTGGTGGTTTTATTTTAACTGGATCTAATTTAATTAATTATGATAGAACAAGAAGGTTTATATCTGATTTATATAAATATGGTGGTAAAAATATGATTGTTGCTGTTGATCAAGAGGGTGGCAGTGTTCAAAGGTTATATGATATTAAAGATAAAAAATCTACATTTATACCTAATGCATATGATATTGGAAGTCTTAACGATAAATCTATTTCATATAAGATAGGTAATATTATTGGTACTGAAGTATCAAGTATTGGAGCTAATGCTGTATTTTCTCCTGTACTTGATGTAGGTGATTATAAGATATCTGCTATGGGTAAAAGAATGTTATCAGATGATAAAGATATTGTGATATCTAATGCTACTGAGATTTATAAAGGTATTATTGATACTGATGTAATTTCTATTGTAAAACATTTTCCTGGTATTGGTGGTACTGATCTTGATACTCATGATTCTAAAGTATCTATTGTTAATAAAACTTATGAAGAACTTTATAATGTAGATTTGCAACCATTTATTAAATTAATTAATGAAGGTGTTGATGTAATAATGGTAGGTCATTCAAGTTATCCTAAAATAACAAATGATAATTTACCAGCATCATTATCATCTATTATTGTAAATGATATATTAAGAAACGAATTAAATTTTAATGGTGTAGTTATGACTGATGCGGTTAATATGGGTACTATTTCAAATAACTATTCTGAAAAAGATATATATGTTAAAGCAATTAATGCAGGTATTAATATGTTTATTATGCCTAATGGTTCAAAAAGAGTTATTGATTTAATAGAAGAAGCTGTTAATGATGGTGAAATAAGTGAAAAATGTATTAATGTTTCTGCTAAAAAGATTATTGATTTAAGAAATAAGATATCAAATAAGAATAAATTTAATAATAATTTTGGTCTTTTAATTAATAAAGAATTTATTTGTGAAAAATTTAATGAATATTGTATTTATAATGAATAATAATATTGAAATATTTTTATTTAATGTGTTATAATTAAGTAGAGTAGATAGTAGTAAAGTCTATGGAGGAAAAGAGAATGGGAAATATTAAAGTTGCATTAAAAAGATTTTTAAAAAATAAAAACACGGTTACTATTTTTGCATTATTAGTATCACTTGCGATACTATATTATGCATATAATTGGAGAATTAAGAAGGCTACTGAACCAATAAGTGTACCTTATGCGGTTAAAAAGTTAGAACCAAGAACTGAAATTTCTAATAAAGATATTGGTATTAAAAAGGTTCCTGGTGGGATGATTACAAGGGATGTTATTGTAAGTTCTTCTTTGATTGTTGGTAAGTATGTATCTGAAGAAGTAGAAATACCACTTGGTAGTTTATTTTATAATGATACTATTAAGACATGGGATGAACTTCCATCAAGTTTATTTGAAGATATTCCTGATGATTATACTGTTATAACATTGCCAGTTTCACTTGAAACTACATATGGTAATTCAATATTTACAGGTAATTATATTGATTTATATTATGTTGGTTATGGTGAACAAGAAAAATTAATAGTTGCTAAGTTTATAGAAAGTATTAGAGTTTTAGCTGTTATAGATTCTGATGGTAATAATATATTTGAAAAGAGTTCTAATGTTGAAGCTCCAGCATATTTAATGTTTACTGTTCCAGAGGAATTACACTTATTATTAAGAAAAGCAATTTATAAAGATATTACTTTGATTCCAGTACCAAGAAATGCTGAGTATTCTTTAAATCCAAAACCTACTAGAATTAGTAGTGCATATATTAAGAGCATAATAGAAAAGAGAACTGTTGATGTATCTGAAAAGGATTTAGAAATGAATCCTATTCTAGGAGGTAATTAATAATGAAGGGAATAAAAAAGATTCTTGAAAATAAAACAGTAGTTACTATTGTTTTAGGTATAGTGTGTTTATTAATTTTATATTTTGCTTATGAATATAGAGTTAGTAAAGAAATTAATAAGGTTAAGATTTATGTTGCGAAAGAGACTATTCCTGCTAGGACTGAAATAACAGAGGATTTAATAGAGGAAATAGAAGTAGCGGCATCTATGCTTAATAATAATGTTATTAGAGATAAAAAAAGTATAATTGGAAAGTATGTTAATTATAATACTTATATTCCAGCTGGTAGTGCATTTTATGCATCTTCTATAATTGAATGGAAGAGAATGCCTGATTCAGCATGGTCTAGTATTCCAACTGGTGATACAGTTTTCTCACTTCCAGTTAGTACTATGACTACATATGGTAACTCAATATTTCCTGGTGATAAGATTGATTTATATTATCAAACAAAAGATGATAGTGGTCAACTTGTTTTAGGTAAATTAATAGAAGGTATTACAATACTTGCTGTTAAAGATAAAGATGGTAGTCATATATTTAAAAAAGGTTCAAATCAAAAAGATGCTAGTGCATTAATATTTAGTGTTTCTGAAGAGTATCATATTCTTTTAAGACAGGCTATGTATTTATCTGGTACTTTAATTCCTGTTCCTAGAAATAAGAATTATGATAAACCAACTAATATTAGTAGTAGTTATTTAAGAAATTTGATTGAAAGTAGATGTGAAAAGGTTACTCCTGATATTATTGATGATACTGATTTAGGGGACGATAATATAGAAGTAAATGAATAAAAAGATATAGAAAGGGTTTTTCATGGATAATGTTGTTTTTTCACAAATAGATTTTGGGTTATTTATGCCTTTATTAGAAAATGATGATATAACAGATATTTCATATTCTAATGGTGGTCAATTGTGGGTTAAAACACTTAGTAAGGGTGTATATCCAGTTAAGATTGATGGTATAAATAATGATGTTGTTGAAAAGTTAGCATTTCAATGTTCAAATGTTATGGGTAAGACATTTAATATGGCTCATCCACTTTTGGATGCTGAGAGTGCTGAGCTTCGTCTTAACTTTGTACATGATTCTATTGCTACTAACGGTATAGCTTTACTTATAAGAAAAACTCCTGCTATGATAAGACTTAATAAAGATAAACTTGTTAAGGAAGATTATGTATCTCTTAAATTACATGATTTCTTAATTACTTGTGTTAGTGGTCACTGCAATATACTTGTTAGTGGAGAAACTGGTTCAGGTAAAACTGAGTTTATTAAATATCTTGCTAGTAATATAAAAGAAGATGAAAAGATAATTACTATTGAAGATACTTTGGAACTTCACTTAGATAAGATTTATCCTAATCGTGATATAGTTGCAATGAAAACAAATAATATTGCTTCATATTCTGATGTTTTGGTAGCTTGTATGAGACAGAATCCAAGATGGATTTTACTTTCAGAGGTTCGTTCTGCTGAAGCTGTTCTTGCTGTTCGTAACTCAATTTCATCAGGACATAATATTTTATCAACAATACACTCTGATAAAGCTTCAAGTATTCCAATGAGATTATATTCACTTTTAGAATCTAGTCAAGATATAGATCAATTTGTTGCATCAATGCATAGATATATTCAACTTGGAGTACATATTAAAGGTTTCTTTTCTAAGAAATATAATAGATTTCAAAGAGAAATTACTCAAGTTGTAGAATTTTATGTAGATGAAACAGATAATAAAGCAAAAGTTAATGTTCTTTATTCAAGGGATTTAGTGGATAATGAGGTTTATAATAATCCAACTAGTCATTTAATTGATTATTTAGCTAGTCAAGGTGTTATGATGCCAGAGGATCCATTTATACCAAAGGGTAGTGAACTTAAATCAACTGATAGTGATGTTGGAATGAGTGAACTTGATTCTGATGTTAATACTATTGTAAATGAATCTGTAAATACAGTTAATCAAAGTATAAATGATAATTCTAAACTTGAAATTGTTGAAATATAGGAGGTGGAATAATGTATATTGAGATATTTGTTGTTGCTGCTATTATTGCTTTTATATATTTTTATCGTAAGAATACTGGTGATAATTCATATAAATTTTTAGCAGATCAAGTAGTAGGGACATATGAGAAATATGCTCCATATTCATTTAAAGTTGTTAGAAAGAAAGCTCAAGAGTTAGGTCAAGAGTATACAACTAGACAGTATGTTATACAAATTGCATTATTTGGTATAGGTGCTGCTTTTGTATCATACTTATATTTTTATAGTATTATATGGAGTATAATTTATGCTTCAGTTGCTATATTAATAATTCCTTATTTAACATTTATGAGATGTAAAAAAGCATATAGTGAGTTTATATTTGAACAGATTCAAGTTTATTCAACAAATGTTATTATGGAATTTAATACAACTCAATCATTTGTTAAGGCACTTGAAGGTGTTAGGGATTCAGGTGTACTTGAAGAACCACTTTTAGGTGATGTTAAAGAAATGATTAATATGTCTTATGAAAATGGTACTATAGATGAAGCTATAAGATTTATGAATGAAAAATATGATTATTATGTTATTAAGAATATGCATCAATTATTTATTCAAATAACTAAAGAAGGTTCTAAGGATTCTGGAACTGCTCTTGAAGGTATGCTTCAAGATATAGATATGCTTGTTGAAAATGTATATCGTGATAGAATTGATAGAAATACATTCTATACTCAGTTTATTACATTTGGTTTAGCATTATATTTATTAGTACTTCTTGTACAATTATTAATAGGTAATCAAGCTTATATAAAACTACTTAATAATGTAGTAGTTCTTGTATTATTACATGGTGTAATACTTGTTAACTCATATTTCTTGCTTTCAGGTATTAAATATTACCATGAGGATGTAGGTGCTGAATAATGGAAATATTAATAGTAGGTGTTATATTGGTATTCTTATTTAATTATATAAATTTATTTAATTTTAATAAGTTTGTAGATGATAATAAGGCAATATTTAATAAATTAAAAGAAGATGATTATGATTTCTTAATTAATGCTAAATATGGTGATAAAGTAGATCCAATATTAAAGTATCAAAATAGAGTTAAAACAGCTATTATTACTTTCTTAATTGGTACTATTGCTGCTATGACTATGTTAAATGATATTAATTTTGCATTGAAATTAGTTATTGTATTTGTTGTTACTTATTTAATGTTTAAAGATGAATATAGTAGACTTAAGAGTTTTTATAAGATGCATTTACATGATATTAATTTAAAGTTACCATATTATTTAAAGAGTTTAGAAATATTGATTCAACATTATACTGTACCAGTAGCATTGACAAGAAGTTTAGAACAAGCTCCTGAGATGTTTAAACCAGGGCTTCGTGAATTAATTGCTTCTATTGATGCAGGTGATTCTAGTGTTGAACCTTATATGGAATTTGCTAGGAGATATCCAGTTCGTGATTCTATGAGAATGATGAGACTTCTTTATAGACTTAGTTTAGGTAGTCAAGAGAGAAAACAAGAACAACTTGAGACTTTCTCTAGAACTATTTCAGCTCTTCAAGCTAAATCAAGAGAAACTAAATATAAAGAGAGACTTGATAAAATGGAAAAGAAAACAATGACAATGCTTACTGCTACTGGAGCAGGTGTTATGATTATATTACTATTATCAATAATGCAAATTATGGGATAAAAGTGTAAAATAGTCTTGAATAACAAAAGTTAGTATTGTATAATTGTATTATGAAAATAAAGGAGGAATGTGTTAAATGAAAGAAGCTACAGGAGAATTAAATATGACAGTTGTTACTCTTATCGCTGTTGCAGCTGTTGCCGCATTATTCTACTTCTTCTTATGGCCAATGGTTCAA
>CAZYRI010000027.1:8078-12997 GCA_964649575.1 uncultured Clostridium sp.
TGGCGAAACTCCAACAACTTAATTTAATTTTATATTAAAGTTAGTTTTGTTTAATTAAAACATTAAGTGGCTATAGGTGATTTTAATGTCACTTATAGCCATTTTAAAATAAAAAGGGAAGTGTAATATGAGAGAATCTATTGGTGGATTATGGTTATTTAGTATAGTTATAACTTTTATTGTTTTGTTTGTTAGTTTTCTTGCATATTCAATAAGTTATACTAGGGCTTTTAAGGTTAAAAATGAAATAATCAACTATATTGAAAGAGCTGAAGGATATACAACTTATGAGGGTGATATTAGAAATATATCATCTGATGAATTAAAAGGTATGGCTGCAAATAATACTGCTACTGTAGATATTCTTGCATATTTACAAGTACAAAATGTTGGTTATAATTATTCTATTGCTGAACAAGTAAGTTGTAGTGATTATGATTATGGTCATAATCAAGTAGGTGGTTATTGTTTAAAAAGATTTTGTCCAGGTGGAGATAATGGTCAAATGATATATTATAAAGTAACTACTTTTGTTGCTTTTAAGATACCTGTGTTAAATTTTATATTTAAAATACCTATTTCTGGTGAGACAAAGTCATTGTATTACGATACTGCTACTGACAAGGGTTGGTGTGATGTAGAATCATACGGATATTAAAGGAGGTAATAACATGAATGTAATGGTTGTTAACAAATATAAAGAACTTCTTATGGGACTTAATATTGAAGTTATGAAATCAATAGAAGGTGTGTTTAATGTTGATGAGATAATTGATACATTTACTAATTTCTATTATGATAAGATGATATTAGATATTACTGCTATAAGGGATTATCAAAATACTGATAATTTACAAAAATTAGCTATGAATATCAATATGGAAAATGTAATTTTATTACTTGATGATAGTCCTGAAACAGCAACTAAATCTTATTTATCTAAGTTAATTTCACTTGGTATATATAATTTTACAAGGAATGCTGAAGGTATTAATTATTTACTTGTACATCCTCATACTTATAGGGATGTTGTAAATATTCATAATCTTGAGGATTTAGATAGTGTTACTAATGAGAATGGTGATACTATTGTTACTAGTAGTACTAGTGGTAAAATGAAAATCATAGGATTTAAAAATATGACTCAACATGCTGGGTCTACTACATTAATATATTTGCTTAGAAAAGCATTATCCGCTAGTAAGACTGTTGGTGCTATTGAAGTAAATAAAGTGGATTTTTTATATTTTAATGATAAGGATTTAGTTAGTACAACAACTACTGAACTTCCTAAAGAACTTATGAAGAAGCAATTATGTGATGTTGTTTTTGTTGACTTAAATGATTATGATGATGTTTCTATATGTGCTGAGGTGTATTATTTAGTTGAACCATCTACTATTATGATTAATAAGATGCTTAGAAAAAATAAATCTGTTCTTGAAACATTAAAGAATGAAAAAGTTGTTTTAAATAAGTGTGTTCTTAATAGTGATGATGTTTCTACATTTGAATATGAAACTAAGTTAAAAGTGTTTGCTACTATACCACCAGTTGATGATAGACAAGATAGTATAGAAGCAATAAATAAATTTATTACTAAGATGAATTTATAATAAGTATTTTTATATATTATTGACAAAATAGTATAATTTATATTAAAATTATAGCAGAGAAGGAGATAAAGAGTATTATGTTAGATTTATTTTATTTTTTAATTAATTCAGGAAATGAGTTATGTGATCAAGCTAAGCCTATTCTTCGTTTAGTTGGTATTGTTGTTTTTGGTATTAAGGTAGTAGTACCTATCATATTAATTGTTGTAGGTATGATTGATTTAGCTAAAGCAGTTACTGAAAAGAGTGAAGATAATATTAAGAAAGCTCAACAAGCTTTAATTAAGAAAGCAATTGCTGCAGTTATTGTATTCTTAGTTGTTACTATTGTTAGTTTACTTATGAATCTAGTAGGTGATGATTCATATCGAGCATGTATGGATTGTATAGATGATCCATTTGGTAGTTGTGAAGTATCCAATAATTAATTATTAATTAAAGTTCTATTGAACTTTTTTTTTGCCTATTTTTATGTAAATGGTTTCTATAAATTGAAAAAGTATTAATAAAATGATATAATTTGTTTGAGGAATTTAGTATGAAAAGGAAATTTGATTTTAAAAAGATATTTAATGGAATTAAAAAATTTATTGTTAAGTATGCAAGTACTAATATTTTATTTTTAAGTTATGTTATTATAAGTTTGTTGTTAGGTTTTTTTATTAGGGTGTTTACTGTTGGTTCTCCTATATATTTTAGAGCAACAGCGGCTGATTTAATGTTTGTCTTATTTGTTGGGGCTTTTGGATATTTGATTAAGCCTAGATATCAATTTAGATATTTCTTGATATGGGTGTTATTCTTTACATTCTTATGTATTGGTAATACTGTTTATTATCAGTTTTATCAATCATTTTTATCAGTTAATCTTATAAGTACTGCTTCTATGTTAGGTGAAGTTAATGATTCTGTATTTGATAAATTAAATGTATGTCAATTTTTATATTTGATATTTCCAATAATATTTATATTTATTCATTCAAAATTAAATAAAAAGAATTATTATTTTGAAATTGAAAAGACTAATAAAGATAGAAAGAATTTTATATATACTTTAGGTTCTTCTGTTATAATAATTGTTATTCTTGCTTGTGGACTTACTGGTACTGATACTAGTAGGCTTGTTAAGCAATGGAATAGGGAATATTTAGTAAGGCAATTTGGTTTATATTCTTATACTGTTAATGATTTGGTACAAAGTGTACAGCCTAAAATTAATACTTTATTTGGTTATGATGAAGCTGCTTTAAAGTTTAGAGAATATTATGCTTGTAAATTTGAAAAAGAAACTAAGGTTAATAAATATACGAATAAGTTTAAAGGAAGAAATGTTATATTTATTCATGCTGAGAGTATACAGAATTTCTTAATTGATTTAAAAATCAATGGAGAAGAGGTTACTCCTAATTTAAATAAACTTGCTAAAGAAGGAATTTATTTTGATAGATTTTATCCTCAAATAAGTGTGGGTACTTCTAGTGATACAGAGTTTACTTTAAATACTGGTTTAATGCCATCTTCTAGTGGTACTGTGTTTGTAAATTATTATGATAGAAAGTATTATGCACTACCTCATTATTTTAATGATATGGGTTATTATACATTTAGTGCTCATGCTAATAATGCTGATTATTGGAATAGAAAAGCTATGCATAAGACACTTGGATATATTGATTTTTATGCTAAAGATAGTTATATAGTGCCTAGTGATACTGATTCTAAAGATTGGGTTGGTCTTGGTCTTAGTGATAAATCTTTCTTTAGTCAATTAGTTCCTATACTTAAAAATATTAAGGAAACTAAATCACCATTTTATGGTACTGTTATTACATTATCTAATCATTCACCATTTAATGATTTAACTAAATATGATCCATTTGATGTAACTATGAAGTATACTTATACTGATGAAAATGGTAAGAAACAAGAGGGAACTGCTAATTATTTAGAAAAAACATCTATGGGTAATTATATTAAAAGTGCTCATTATGCTGATGCTGCTTTAGGTGAATTTATTAGTTTACTTAAAGATAATGGTTTACTTGATAATACTATGATTATATTATATGGTGATCATGAAGCAAGATTATCTAAAAATCAATTTAATTTATTATATAATTATGATCCAGTTACTGATGGTATTAAAGATGAGAGTGATCCTACATTTGTAAGTATGGAAAATTATAATTATGATTTACTTAAAAATACTCCGTTTATTATATGGAATAATAAGGAGAAATATAATAAAACTGTAAGTAATGTTATGGGCATGTATGATGTACTTCCAACTATTGCTAATATGTTTGGATTTAAAGAGAAATATGCTCTTGGTCATGATATATTTAGTGATGATGAAAAGATTGTGGTGTTCCCTAATGGTAATGTTCTTACAAATAAGGTTTATTATAGTAGTTTAAATGATGAGTATATTACATTAACTGATGAACCTATTGATGTTGATTATATTGATAGGTTAAAGAATTATGCTAATAATATTCTTGAGATATCTAATGGTATTGTTACTCATGATTTGATTCTGAATGAAGAAAGTAAAATAGGAGAATGTAATAATGAAAAAGAATAAGGTTAATAAAGTAATTGTTATATTTATAGTGGTTGGTGTTATCTTATTTGGTTTTCTTGGATATAAGGTTAAGAATGATTTTTTTAAGGGTTCTCTTCATAAGAAGGTTGATTCTATTGAATTTTATGGTTATACTTTATCTAAGAATGATACAGATATATATAAAAGCAATTTTAAGGAGCTTAGTAAGGTTTTAAATGAGAAAGAGATTAATTATACTGATTATGCTAAATTAATCTCTAAACTGTTTATAATTGATTTATATACTCTTGATAATAAACTTGCTAGTACTGATATAGGTGGTCTTGAATTTCTACATAAGGATTTAAAAGAAAATTTTAAAGAGAATATGGGAAGTACATTATATAATTTTGTTGAAAGTGATATTGATGGTAAAAGAACTCAAGAGTTACCAATAGTTAAAGATGTTATTGTTGATGATGTGTTTGAAACAAAATATACATATAATAAAACTGAATATAATGCTTATATTGTTAGTACTACTATTTCTTATGAAAAGGATTTAAGTTATCCTAAAAGTATGAAGTTAACTATTATTAATGATAATAATATATTATATATTGTAAAAGGTGAGTAATTTAAGAAGTCTGTCTTTTTGACAGATTTTTATTTGTTAAAATTATAAAAAAAGAAGTGTTTTGCAATTTTATTTCGAATAATAATAGTAGGAGGAAAATAAGATGATAGAAGAATTAAGA
>CAZYRI010000028.1:0-11953 GCA_964649575.1 uncultured Clostridium sp.
ATTATAAATATTGTATCAAAAATCATTGCGAAGAAAATTTATTCTATTTTACTGAAATTGTTCGAAATTCTATGAAATTGTTCGAAATTCTATTTTACTGTTTTTGAAAAAAATAGATTGAAATGAACAATATTTTATGCTAAACTATACCATGTAAGCGATGAAAGTGTGATGGTAAAGCACTGAGGCTATGACTAAAGAGTGATTCTTCTAGAATAAGTAGGGTGGAACCGTCCTTATGGACCCCTATGAATATTTTAGAAGTTTTTTATTTATTGGAGGATTTATATGCAAATACAAGGTTTAAAACAATTAGATCAAAATAACTATGATTCGATTTCTATTTCAGAAGATAAAATTATTATAAGTGGAAAAGAAATTAAAACAGTATCACTTATGACAAGATTTAGTGATGAATTAAAAGATAAAACTTATAAAGAAATACAAAACTTAATAGTTGAACATTTTCTAGATTATAGTAGAGTAAATTATATATCTGAAGATTATAGTAGATTAAGAGGTAATGTTGTTTATGCTGGAACGGGCCCAGGTAGACTTCTTATATTAAATAATGTAACTGATGAAGAAATAAAAACAAAAATATTAGAAAAATACATTAGGAGCAGAAAGGATTTTCTATATAATAATTATAGTGATAAATATAGTTTAATGATAAATTATGGTAAATCAAGTTCATATTCTATAACAAGAGAAGGAACAATAAGATTTAATTTATCAAAAACAGATAAAGAAATATCAGATTTTGAATTATCATTTATAGAAGAATTTTTAGATTATGTTTTTGAAAAAGAAACCATAGTAATAGAAACATATGAGAATAATGGTATAGAAGATGGAGTATATTTAATAGGAAATAATAAAAGAGTTATTGTATCTGCTATAAGTAAAGATATAATGAAAAAAATAAATGAACATAATGAAAGATGTGAAAAAGAAAAATTAGAAATAGAAGAAGCAATGAAATTGCAAATGAAAATGGAGGGATTTTAATGGAAAATAAAATATCAATGGAAGAACTTACAAATTATTGTAAAAATTATGGTTACATATTTCAAGGAAGTGAAATCTATGGAGGACTTGCTAATACATGGGACTTTGGACCATTGGGAGTAGAATTAAAAAATAATATTAAAAAAGCATGGACTAAAAAATTTATTCAAGAAGATATTAATAATGTTGGACTTGATAGTGCAATACTTATGAATCCTAAAACTTGGGAAGCAAGTGGACATTTAAAAACATTTAGTGATCCTCTAATAGATTGCAAGCATTGTAAAACTCGTCATAGAGCAGACAAACTTTTAGAAGATTTAGGAGTTGAAGCCGCTGGAAAGTTTAATAATGAAGAATTAATTAATTATATAAGAGAAAATCATGTTAAATGTCCTAACTGTGGTAGTGAAGATTTCACTGATATAAGAAATTTCAATTTAATGTTTAAAACATTTCAAGGTGTTACAGAGGATTCTAAAAATACAGTATATTTAAGGCCAGAAACTGCTCAAGGTATATTTGTTAACTTTAAGAATGTTGAAAGAAGTATGAGACTTAAATTACCATTTGGTATTGCTCAAATAGGTAAATCATTTAGAAACGAAATAACACCAGGAAACTTTATATTTAGAGTTCGTGAATTTGATCAAATGGAATTAGAATTCTTTTGTAAACCAGGTACTGAATTAGATTGGTTTAAACATTATAAAGAGTATTGTAAGAATTTTTTATTAAGTCTTGGTATTAAAGAAGAAAATTTAAGATTAAGAGACCATGAAAAAGAAGAATTAAGTTTTTATAGTAATGCAACAACAGATATTGAATATAAATTTCCTTTTGGATGGGGAGAACTATGGGGAATTGCATCAAGAACTAATTATGATTTAAGTAAACATATGGAATACAGTAAGGAAAGTTTAGAATATTTAGATCCAGAAACAAATGAGAAATATATTCCTTATGTAGTTGAACCATCATTAGGTGTTGAAAGGTTATTTTTAACAGTTTTATGTGATGCTTATACAAAAGAAAAAGTTGGAGAAGAAGAAAGAGAAATATTAAAACTTCATCCTTTCTTAGCACCAATAAAAGTAACGATTTTACCTTTAGTAAAAAAATATCATAATGAAAAAGCATTAGAAGTATATAAAGAATTATCTAAATATTTTATGTGTAGTTATGATGAAAGTGGTTCAATAGGTAAAAGATATAGAAGAGCTGATGTAGTTGGAACTCCACTTTGTATAACTGTAGATGATGAAACTATAAATAATAATACAGTTACAATAAGAGATAGAGATACAATGGAACAAATAACATTAAAATTAGATGAGTTAAAAGATTATATTACTGAAAAATTAGAGTTCTAAAAGCTCTTTTTTTCTATCAAAAAATTGTATATTATTGTATAATAATGTTGATTTATTATTATTTTTGAAATATTTATTGCTACCAAAAAATATTTATGTTAAAATGTACTTGTATAAATAATAAGGAGGAATACAAAGTGGCATTCAAAATAAAGGAAATATTTACTGGCGAAGAAGATCCAGAAATGAATGATTATGAAATAAAAGAAACAACTAAAAAGAGCAATAATAAAGATTTTAAAAATAAAACAATACTTGTTGAACCAAGAGCATTCTCTGAAGCTCAACAAATAGCTGATTATTTAAAAACAAATAATCAAGTAGTAGTAAATTTTAAAAGAGTGACAAGTGATGTGTCAAAGAGAATAATGGACTTTTTAAATGGTATAATATATGCTATTGAAGGTACTATGCAAAAATTAGGCCCAGGAATCGTTATTTGTGCTCCAAAAGGATTTGAAATAGAAGGAAATATTTCAGAAGAAGAAAGTAAGAAAACAAGTAAAAAAGATGATATGAACGAATGGTAATATATTAGTATAAATATTTGAGGTGAAAGCATGAGAAAGTTTGATACAGTTTTTCATGGTTATGACAAATATCAAGTTCAAAAATGTATTGATGATATTATAAATAATTATGAATTTTTGCTTAATAAGAGTAAAAAAACTGAAGAACAAAATAAAGTATTAAGAGAAAAAATACAGTATTATGAAAGAATAGAAGATTCTATGAATAGAGCAATATTTACTGCCGAAACTGCTGGTGATCAAATCAAAAGTAGTGCTAGAAAAGAAGCAGAAGCTCTTATTACAGAAGCAAGACATAATGCTAGTAGAATAATAAATGATGCTTTATTAAAAGCAGAAAAAGCTCAAAATCATGCAGACCAATTAAAAAGAAACACTAATGTATTAAAGAGAAGATTAAGACAAATAATAGAAAATCAACTAGAAGTAATAGAAGAAATAGACAATGTTGATTTTAGTGATATAGATAACAAATATTAATGGGATTATAAAATATAATCCTTTTTTTGGTTTATAAAAGTGATAAAATTTTATATATAATAGGTGATTAAATGGAAAATAAAAAAGGATTCACATTAGTGGAGTTACTAGCAGTAATAGCGATACTCGCATTATTAGTTATTATAGCATTACCAAATGTATTAGAAATGTTTATTGATGCTAAAAAAGAAATATTTTTAACAGAAGTTAAAACAATATATAAAGAAGTAAATAAAAAATATATTAGTGAAACAATGAATGGAAATAAATTATCATTTGTTTCATCAAAAAATAATAAGAAATTAGATATATCAACAAATGAAGGACTAGAATATTGTATTAATTTAAACAATAAAGGAAAAGTAACATCAATGGTTGTTATAGATGATAATTACTATATTGAATATGATGAAATGGATGATATAAATGGATATACAAAAGATAATATAAAAGTAGTAGAAAAAGAGTTAAAGATGATATGTTCATCAAATATATCAAAAATAATTATTAATCCAGAATTAAAAAAATGTTCTTATGGTGGAACACTTGAAAATAATATAACTTATAAAGATGAAAATTATACTTATACTTACCATCCCTGGTTAAATGGACTATGGGAAGTAGTTTTAACAAATAAGGAATCAACAGAAAAAATTGATAAACCATTTTGTAATATTATAGATGATAAACCAGTAGTTAATGCTTCAGGCTTATTTGAGGGTAGTAAAGCTAAAGTAATTGATGTAAGTAAATTTAATACTAGTAATATTAATAATATGGAAAATATGTTTAAAAATACATCAGCAACTGAAATAATAGGATTGGAATATTTAGATACAAGTAAGGTTACAAAAATGAGTGGCATGTTTTCTGATGTTAATGCCATATCCTTAGATTTAAGTGGATTTGATACAAAAAAAGTAGTAAATATGAGTTATATGTTTAAAAATGCAACATCTAATTCAATAAATGTTAGTAGCCTTGATACTAGTAATGTAACAAATATGAGTGGTATGTTTTATGGTATTAATGCATCAGTATTAGATGTAAACGATTTTGATACACATAATGTGGTAAATATGAGTGCAATGTTTAGAGAAAGTAAAGTAAAAAAATTGGATTTAAGTAATTTTAATACCAGTAATGTAACTACAATGCAAGCTATGTTTGAAGGCACAGGTAATACAATAGCAATAGACATAAGTGGCTTTGATACTAGCAAAGTAACAAATATGGGCACAATGTTTAGTGGAAGTACAGCAACAACAATTAAAGGCATAAATAAAATTAACACATCAAATGTAACTAATATGTATGCAATGTTTAACAGAACTACTATTAAAGAGTTAGATTTAAGTAACTTTGACACTAGTAATGCAACAGTTATGTCACTTATGTTTTCAGGTTCAAAAGCAGAAAACATAAATCTAAGTAATTTTAATACTAATAAAGTAACAACCATGGAAAGGATGTTTTCTGGTAGTGAAGCAAAAATCCTAGATTTAAGCAATTTTGATACCAGTAATGTAACAAACATGCATTGGATGTTCTATGGATCCAAAGCTAAAGAATTAAATCTAACATCATTTAATACATCAAAAGTAACTGACATGACTGGAACATTTAGAGCAACAAAATTAGAACAATTGGATTTAAGTAGTTTTAATATAGATAATGCAGACATATCTTATATATTTGATGGGGCAACCATAAAAGAAGTACTAGTTAAAAATCAAGAAGACTTAGAAAAATATAAAAATTCAGGAGCAGTATTAAATACCACTAAATTTAATATTAAAGATTAAGATAAGCAGGGTTTCCTACTTTTTCTTTTTATATAAATATTGTATAATTGAATTGAGGTATCAAATGAAATATATTCCACTTAATATAAAAACTGAATATGATTTAATGAATAGTTTAATAAGAATTAAAGATCTTATTTCTTTTGCATTAAAAAAAGAAATATATGCACTTGGAATAACAGATACAAATATGTTTGGTACAATGGAATTTATTAATGAATGTAATAAAAATAATATAAAACCAATAATAGGAACAGAAATTAAAATAGAAGACTTATATATGTTACTTTATGCTAAAAACTATAATGGACTTACTAATCTTTTTAAAATAGTTTCATATAAAAACATTGAAGAAAAATTAACAATAGATTACATAAAAGATAACTCTAATGATTTAATAATTGTAACTAGTGCTAAACATTACGAAGAACTAAGTAAATATTTTAATAATATTTATATAAAATATCATAATGAAAAATCAAAAGAAATCGCATTAAAATTAACTGATAATATAGTTTATATGGATATGATAAGATATTTTGATGAAGATGATAAAGAATATTTTAAATATTTAAAATATATAAGTGAAATAAAAACTATTGATGAAAAAATAAATGTATATGATAGTTATTTTAAATTAAATATAAGTGAAAGTGATACTAATACTACAATAGAATTTGCAAATCTTATAGATATAGAACTTCCACAAAAAAAGTTACATATACCAGTTTATAAAGATAATTCTCTTTCTTACTTAAAAGCACTTGCTAAAAAAGGCTTAGAAAAAAGACTTAATAATGAAGTACCAGAAGTATATAAAAATAGATTAATGTATGAGTTATCTGTCATAGAACAAATGAATTTTGTGGACTATTTTTTAATAGTATATGATTTTGTATTATATGCTAAAAAACATAATATTTATGTCGGACCAGGAAGAGGTAGTGGAGCTTCCTCACTTGTTAATTACAGTTTAGGAATAATAAATATAGATCCACTTAAATACAATTTAATATTTGAAAGATTTTTAAATCCAGATAGAATTACTATGCCTGATATAGATATAGATTTTGATAATACTAAAAGAGATACAGTAATAGAATATGTAAGTAATAAATATGGAAATGATAAAACAGCTAGAATTATATCATTTAATACAATGTTACCAAAACAAATAATTAGAGATTTAGGAAGAGTTCTTAAATATGATAATATTGTTATTGATAATATATGTAAAACAATAAATGATGAGAAAGACTTTATAAGTTTAAAAAATAATAAATCTTTTATAAATTTAGTTAGCAAAAATAACAATATAAAATATTTAATAAATTGTTGTAATAAATTATGTGGACTAAAAAAGAATACAAGTATGCATGCAGCTGGGGTAGTAATAAGTGATATATCTCTTAATAATTTTATGCCACTTTATAAGAGTAATAATGTAACATTAACAGGCTATAGTATGGAATATATAGAAAGTTTAGGATTATTAAAAATGGATTTTTTATCAATAAAGAATCTTAATACTATTTCTAATATAGTTGATGATATTAAAAGTAATAATTATAATATTGATTTAAATAATATACCATTAAATGATATTGAAACATTAAAGATATTTACTGACTCTTATACAACAGGAATATTTCAATTTGAAAGTAGTGGTATGAAAAACTTTCTAAAGCAATTAAAGGTAGATAATTTTAATACACTAGTAGATGCTATTGCATTATATAGACCAGGTCCAAGAGACATGATAAACGAATACATATTAAGAAAAGAAGGAAAGAAGAAAGTAACTTATTTAGTAAAAGAATTAGAACCAATTTTAAAAAGCACATATGGAATAATTATATATCAAGAACAAGTACTTGAAATATTAAGACTAATTGGTGGCTATACATATGCAGAAGCAGATTTAATAAGAAGAGCCATGTCTAAAAAGAAAATTGATATAATTGAAGGAACTAAAACTAAATTCATAAATGGAGTAATAAATAGAGGATATAATGAAGAAATTGCATTAGAGCTATACAATTTAATAATAAAATTTTCATCTTATGGATTCAATAAATCACACTCAGTAGTATATTCCTTAGTAGCATATCAAATGGCTTATTTAAAAAGACATTATACAAAATATTTTATGAGAAATTTACTTAATATGAATATTTCATCAGATAAGATTAAAGACTATATAGAAGAATCTAAAAAAATGAATATAAAGTTCTTAAAAGTAGATATAAATAAAAGTATAAAAGAATTTATAACAGATGAAGAAAACACAACAAATAATACACTAAGATTACCATTTAATATAATTAAAAATATATCTGGTATAGTAAGTGATGAGATTATTAATGAAAGAGCTAATGGAGAATTTAAATCATTTAATGATTTTATGATAAGATGTTATGGAAAAAATATAAATAAAAGAATAGTTATATCATTAATAGTTTGTGGAGCATTCGATTGTTTTAATATTAATAAAAAAGCTACAATTGAAGCATTAGATGAAATTATAAATTATGCTGTACTATGTAAAGATTTAAATATGGTTATAGACAATGCTCCAGTAATAAATGAAATAGAAGACTTTAATACAATTGAAACAATTGATAATGAAATAAATAATTATGGTTTTTATTTGTCAAAACATCCTGTTACTAAATATATAAGAGAAGGATATATTAAATTAAATGATTTATCAAAATATTATAATAAAGTAATAAGTTTGATATTATTTCTAGAGGATACAAAGATTATTAAAACTAAAAACAATGATAATATGTGTTTCTTGAAATTTAGTGATGAATATGATACCATAGAAGCCGTAATGTTTAGTGATGCATTATTAAAAGTAACGAACCTAGATAAAAATAAAGTTTATAAAGTAACTGCTAAAGTAGAAAAAAGAAATGAATTATATCAATTAATAGTATATGGAATGTTTCAAATATAGAGGTGCATATGGCAAACAAAAAGAAAAATATAAAAAAGAAAAAAACAACCACTAAAAAAGGAAAAAACAATAACACAAAAAAGAAAAGATTAACACAAAAATCAAAAATAAATAAGACAGTTAAAAAACAAGATAAAAATAATAAAAGAAACTTAATATTTAATATATTAATAGTAATATTAACAATAATTGTAATAACTAGTTTTATACTTTTAATTCAAAAAAGAAAAGAAGAAGAAAATACTATAAAAGAAATAAGTGAAAGTAAACTAATTAAACCAGCTAGTGAAGCAGATATACCTAAGAAAACTGTTAAAGAAGAAATAAAAGAATTAAAAGACAAATATAATAATAATGATGTTATAGGAATATTAAGTATAGATAATGAAATAAATACACCAGTAGTACAAACTAAAGACAATCAATATTATTTAAAATATTCATTAAGTAAAAAAAGAAGTGTAATAGGTAGTACATTTATGGATTATAGATTAAATAAAGATAGTAAACAAATAAATATTTATGGACATAACCATAGCAGTAAAAAATATAATCCACCTTTTAAAACACTTGAAAATTATTTAAAACAAGATTACTTTGAAGAACATAAATATATAGAATATAAAATAGATAATGAAATTCAAAAATATGAAATATTTAGTATAGTTATAGGAGAAAAAGTAAGCACAGAAGAACATATGAATATAAAGTATACTAAAAATAGTGATTGGTTAAAACACTTTAACAGATTAAAGAAAAGAAGTATTTATAAAACAGATACTAAACTAACAGAAGATGATAAAATAATTGTATTACAAACATGCTTGTTTGGTAAATATAAAGGTAAATTAATGTTAGTAATAGGCAAAAGAATAGATAATGAATAAATGAAGTATAAGAATCATTTAGTGATAAATAGTTTGCACTTAATCTATAAGTGCTTTTCTTTTAAATAGGTTATTACTTTATAACAATAAAAAATGACAATGTAAAAACATTATCATAAAATTCATATATAAGAAAACTCTTAGAAAAAAATCTAGGAGTTTTTCTATATCTAAAACATATACAGATTTACATTAATTTCTTTTTAAGTAAAACAGCTGTACCTAACATAATTAAACTTAATGAGTAAATAATTTCTAATGAGTTGTTATCTTCAATACCAGTTCTTGGGAAATCAGGATCATCTCCTCCAGTTCCACCAACATAAGTATAAACATATACTACAACAGTATCTTCAACAGCATATAATCCAGTTTTATTTCCAATAACTTCTTTAAGTTCATAGTATTGAAATTCTTTTTCTTGAGTTGTATATTCTTTACCAACCATTTCAGTACTAGAAATTGAATCAGTAAGTTCTTTTCCATTTTCATCTACATATTTAACTGTTAAATTACCTTTTTCAGCAGTATATGATAAATGAGAATGACCAGTTAATTTATATCCTTGATAAGCATTTCCTAATAATGGTCCACTAAAATGGAAATTCATATCAATATCATTTTCACTTTCACTTTCAAGGCTACCAATGTTTTCTTTAATTTTTGCATCACCTTTAGACTCATTTCTCATATATTCACCAACACTAAACTCGTTTTGGTTCTTATCATTAATTTCTTCATCTCCAAGAGATAAACCCATACCATAGTTATATAAGAAGTCAAAGTGTAAAGCAATTATTTCAGCATTATCTTCCATATAGTTAGTAGTAAATCCACCAAATATACCATTTGCGATTTCGTTAATAGTAAAATCAGATAATTTAGTTACTTTTTCTTTACCTTGAACACCATAACCATAATAATCATTAAAGAAATCTAAATAATATTTAGCTAAATCTTCAATACCATTATATCCTTTTTCTTTTAATTTTAAATCAATATTTTCATTACTCATGTCTTTACGACTAATATTTAAAGCTCTTAATGCAGCATTATCAGTTCTTACAAATTGTTGTAATTCTGAAACATCTTCACCATTGAATAACTTTTCATCTCCATCTAATCTTTTGTATCCAATTTCATTAAGTTCATCAGCAGTATAAGGATATACTACAAATGAATTTTCATCATAATTGTATTTATACTTTGAATTGTTAATAATTGTTACATTAACTTTAAAAGTATAACTAGGCAAAACTTTAGGTGCTTGTTTTTCTCCTTGAGCCCATCCGATAACTTCAAAGATATCTGGATTAATTACAAGTGTTTCCTTATCATAATCTTCTGGTATAGTATAAACTAAAGTAAATAAGAAATAACTATTTCCTTTTTCATCTTTAAGTCTACCCACAAAACCATAGTCTACAAGAACACCATCACTTGTAGTAGTAGTACCAGGTTGAACAGCAGCCCATTTGTAATCTTCTTCTTGATTACTTTCATTATTTTCTTCTTCTTGATTACCTTCATTAGAAGTAACAGAAGTGTTTTCTACTATATTCAAAGTAGAACTTTCATTTTTTTCTGTTTCATTATTTATCTCAGTTTCAGTAGCACTAACTGTACCAAATAATAATGAAAAAGAAATCAAAAATGATAAAACTTTTTTCATTTTCTTCCTCCCAAATTTTAACACTTTTTGGAAGAAATATAATTATTTCAACCAAACCCCCGTGTTTATAGCTCCATATTATACAACAAAATTGAATTTTTATCAACTATTTTTTAATAAAATTGAAAAATTAAAACAAAGAAAGAGTAAAAAGTAAAATACCCTTTCTTATGAATAAATTATATTAATTTCTTTTTAAGAACAACTGCACTACCTAACATAGCTAAACTTAATAATGAAATAATTTCTAGTAAATTGTTATCTTCAACACCAGTTTTTGGAAATTCAGGATCATCTCCACCAGTTCCTCCAACATAAGTATAAACATATGTAACTTCAATAATATCTAGTCCATAAGTACCTTTTTCTTCACCAATAATATCAATAAGTTCATAATATTGAACTTCTTTTGCACTTGTAGTATATTCACTTCCATATTTACCAGTAGTTATTTCCATTTTAGCAACACAAGTTGCATTTTCATCAACATATCTTGCAATAACTTTATTATAAATAGTGTGAGCTGCTTTTATTGATAAAACCTCTTCAAATGTTTTAGAATTAACTTCTTCAATATGAACTTCATCTTCAGTTTTACCATGAGCATTCCATCTATTATCTTTAGAATCATCATACCAATTATCAATTTTATCAGTACAATCATTCAATTTTTTACCATCTTTTCTTGTTTCTTCAAGATTAGTATCAATATTTGGATTTGATATAGTTATAGTTGCTCCTTCAGCATTATAAATATCATCAGCTTCTACTTCAGCACGATTGTTATTAATAATAACATCATTATCCATATTTAAAACACCACTATTATAAATACCACCACCAATAGTTAGCTTTTCAGCAATATTATTAGTAATAGTACCTGTTTCTAATTTTAAACTACCAGTATTTTTAATATAAATACCAGAACCATTATTATTAGTTATAGTAAGTTTAGTAGTCTTATCAATTATAGATTCCTTACCAGCAACATATAAAGCACCTGGTATTGTCCATTTACTACTAATAGTACATCCATTACCATCAATTGTAAGTGTAGAATTATTTTTAACAGATAATGTATTTGTAACATGTACACCATTACCACCATTATTTAAAGATTCAACATTAGAATTATCAATAGTAAGTAAACCAGCTGATAAACCATGTGCACCATTGTTATTAAATTTAACTATTGAATTATTTAATATTTCAAAATGAGAACCATTTGAA
>CAZYRI010000029.1:0-11465 GCA_964649575.1 uncultured Clostridium sp.
AATCCAATATTAGAAAAAATACATAAGGATAGAAAAAAAGAGCAAGATAAGTTTATATCTTTAACAAATGAATCAATTAGAGGTATAAGAGAAATTAAAACATTAGGTGTTAAGAATAATTTAGTTAATAATGCGATTGAAATTGTAAAAAGAATATTTAGTAAGTCAGCATATGAGATTGATACTAAGAGAAATTTTGATATAGGTACAAGGTTTTTAAAATCAGTTCTTGAGTGTGGTGTTATAGCTACTTGTATGGTATTACTATATTATGAACAAATTTCATTATCATTTTTAGTTTCTATGACATACTATATTTATAGGTTTACTTATTTAATAGAAGATATTAATGAGTTAACTCAAACATATCAAAAAGTAAAAGTATCTGTTTTAAGAGTAAATGATATTTTAGAAAATAGACTTTTTGAAGATGAAAAGTTTGGTAATAAGGAATTAGAAAATGTTAGAGGGATAATTGAATTTAAGAATGTATCATTTGCTTATCCTGATGAAGATAATACTCTTAACAATTTTAATTTAAGGGTTGAGCCTAATAAGAAGATAGCTATTGTTGGTGCTTCTGGTCAAGGTAAAAGCACACTATTTAATTTATTAACTAGAATATTTGATGTAAATAAAGGAAAGATATTTATTGATAATGTTAACATTAAAGATTTAAAAGAAAGTGAACTTAGAAAAAATATATCTATAATAAGACAAGAGCCTTTTATATTTAATAGAACTATAAAAGAGAACTTTCTTATTGTAGATGAGAATCTTACTTTAGATGAGATTAGAAAGTATTGTAAAATGGCATACTTGGATGACTATATAATGTCACTTCCTAAAGGGTATGATACTGTTTTAGGAGAAGGTGGAGTTAATTTATCAGGTGGTCAAAAACAAAGATTATCTATTGCGAGAACTTTATCAAGAAATAGTAAGATAGTTTTATTTGATGAAGCTACTTCTGCTCTTGATAATAACAGTCAAAATTATATTAAGAAAACAATAGATGATTTAGTAAATAATCATACAGTCATAATAGTTGCTCATAGACTTTCCACTATTATGGATGCTGATATTATACATGTTGTAGATCATGGTAAAGTTATAGCTACAGGTAAACATAATGAATTATTAAAAACATGTGAATTTTATAAAAATCTATATTTAAATGAGTCTTTAAATTCATAATATAAGATACTAGAAATGGTATCTTTTTTATTTTTGATTTGTAATTTAAAATGAGTATAAATAAAGTCATTCCAAAAAAACTCCACTGTGGAGTTTTTTCGGAATAGGATATCTTTATTAGGTTATTTTCTTTTGAAAAATGTATTATAATTTGATTGAAAAAGAACGGCAAAAGTGTCAATGAATTTCAATGTGTGGGAATATCATGAATGAAAGATTAAGGGAATAGTGTTTAAATGAATTGGTTTCAGCTCGTGGAAATAAACTTATAAGAGTAATAACTGGAATTAGGAGAAGTGGAAAAAGTTATTTGTTTGATCTTGTATTTAAAATTAAAGATAATGATATATATTTAGCAGGGTCTAATGCTAAATTTTTATCTAGTGATATTGTTATAAAATTTAGAAAAAAGAAGTACTGAAATAAAAATTTAATCATTATTATTTAAAGAGTTTGCTGAATTAAAAAATTGATGAAGATAAAGTATGGAAATAATATTTTTATATGGTGGTCTTCAACCTGTTATTTTGCAAGAAAATGAATACATTTATAAACAATTGGAAATAGATTTTATTGCTAATAAAGGAAATAATAAAATTTGTATTCAATCTGATTTTAGTATGCCAAATATTGATAAAGTAAATCAAGAAGAAAGACTATTATTAAAAATTAATGATTCTTTTAAGAAAATAATAATTGTAAAAGATTATATAAAGAGAACAAGAACTGAAAATGGTATTATAATAATGAATATATTTGATTTTTTGTTAGATGCAGATAGTTTAGATTATTAAATGATAACTGTTTTTTCTTTTATCAAAAGTGGTTTTGTAGCATATTCTATTATAGGAGGATGTCATGTTTAATAATTATAAAGAGATTGTTACTAAAACTATTATTGGTAAAGGTAAAAAGGTATTTAAGAATGATTATGAGATAGTTGTTGATAAAGATATTAATAATGTACTTGGGTGTTGGGTTATTAATCATAATTTAAGAGGTAGAAAAGATAATGATTATATTAAAATAAATGGTAGTTATGATATAAATATTTGGTATAGTTATGATAATAACACTAAAACAGATGTTGTAAGTAGAAAGATGTTTTATGAAGAAAAGGTTAAAGTTAAAGTAAGAGAGAATACTGAGCTCAATGATGAATCTGAAATTATAATAAGAAGTCTTAAGAATCCTACTTGTGTAGATGTTAGTAATGAAGATAAAACTATTAAATATACAATATCTAAAGAACTTGGTATTGAAATAGTGGGAGATGAAAAGATAAAGATTCCTGTTTCTAATAATGAAGATGATTATGATATTATAGTTGATGAAGAAGAGATAAATAATGAAATTGATAAAAGTGTTGATGTAGATTATCTAGTGAATAAACAGTGAAAACTGTTTTTTTAATTTATAAAATGTGTTAATATAAATATGGAGGTAGACATGAAAAAACTATTGTTATTATTAATGTCAATTGTAATGATCTTTACTTTAAGTGGTTGTGAAGATAGTGAGAAAGTAATTAGTATATATGGTGTTGTTAATAAAAGTGAAATTAAAGAAATGAAATATGAATATAGTAAGGATTTAAATATAAGTAAACTTGCTAATGCTTTATCATTTTGGAGTGGAGCTAATTTTTATTTAGAAACTAGTGAACCAAGTGAGAATGTTTTATATGTTAATTTTTTAAGTAATTCTGATTTTGTTAAAGGTTTAAGTAATGTTGAAAGTAAGAATTTTACATTTAAAGATGATAATGAGTTTAGATTATTTATGTTAAATAGTTTAGCATATACTATTAGAAAGAATATTAAGGAATATGATATATATTTTACGGCTAATGGTAAAAGTATTAATGATTATTTAAGTATTGATGATATTGATTTTACTAAGGCTTATAATACTATTGAAAATGAGTTGGTTGTTTACTAAACTCTTTTTAAATGTTATAATATGCAGTACTGATTTAAGGGGGAAATATGAAAGATAGAATAAAAACCGTTTGTTTTTTTATGGCAATTTTAACTGTGTTAAATATGAGTGGTTGTAATAAGAAAGCTAAGTGTAGTGAAACTGCTAATCATTCACATTTATATGAATGTTCTATTGATGATGTTATTGTTAAAAGATATTTTACTTCTGAATATGAGAAGAAGAGAGAAGGAGATTTAATTTTTGATAGAACTAAATATTATAGTTTAAGTACTAAAAGATTAAATTTAATAATTGATAATGATCTTGCTAATATAAATGATAATTTTGAATATTTAATGTATTTAGAAGAAAATGGATATAAAAATTCTGAAAATAAATGGATTTTTTATTGTATAGATATAAATGATAATATTTTATTTGATGAGTTTGATGATATTGAAAGTGCTGTTTCTAGTGGTTATTGTTATTTTAAATGTTCTGGTAATATTGATGATATATTTTCATTAGAAAAAGGTAAAGTGTTAACTAGGACTGCTTCTAAATACTTGTTTTAATTGACTTCTTGTATCAAATATGATATAATGTACTCGATTTATTTTTAGGGGGATATTATGACAAATATGCAAGCAAGAATAATGTTAAAAATAGATATTAATAGGCCTTTTACTATGGAAGAATTAATGTCTAAGTATAGGAGATTAGTTAAATTATATCATCCTGATATGCATGCGGCTGAGGATGAAAAAAATATGAAGATTTATAATAAAAATACTGCATTAATAAATGAAGCTTATAATGTATTAAAAGCTAGTTTAAATAATACTGATTTTATTAATAGAAAAAATACTGTTTTAAATAGTATTAAAAGTAGATTTGAAAATTGTAATGATTCAACTTTAAAAAGACAAATAGTTGATATTTTTTCAAGTGTTGTTTTTATTGATAGATGTAATGATGATAAAGATTTAGATAAGATGGTTAAAGTATTTAATGCTTCTGTTTATGATTGTTATAAGAAATATGAAACTGATTTTAGAGTTAAAAATGGAATTCCTAGTAATTATTGTAAACTTAATTATGATTGTTCTTGTGATGAATTTATTGCTTGTTTAAATGAATTACAATTAGCTTATGATGATGAGGTTGATAAAAAGGTAAATGGTATATTATTTACATATTTTTCACCATTTGATTCAATTTTATCTTCTCCTTATCTTGATAATGTTATTGATGAAATTAAAAGTAGACTTCATAATTATAGATTGTCTGTATTTTTAGAAAGAGATATTGTTGAATCTTTTGTTTCTTATTTAAAGGGCGCACAAGACTTTTTTGAAAGTGTTAATTTTGAATATTTTAAAATAGAGAAATTAATTAAAAAATTACCTGGTAGTTATACTGATAATGGTACTTTGAAATGTAAGTTATTATCTAAATTAAATGATTCAATATTTATGGGTAATTTTAATACTGTTAAGTTTGAAATAATTGATTCTGTATATAATAAACAAGATGAAATTGTTTCACTTAAAAAGTTGCAAAATTATTTAAAATTAAAATCTAGTATGGTTGGTATAGGAAATAAACTTAATTCAAAATCTGTTGACTCAAATTATGTTAGAGAGATGTGTGACAAGTGTGATAATTTAATAAAGATGGCTTTAGTTGGTAAATATACTTTAGAAGATATTTCTATTCTTGAAAATATTACTTTTAGTGATTCTGTTAAGGATAAAATGATTTTATCTTTAATTGATAATCAAGGTTTTTCTGTTTATATTAAAGCTAATGATAGATTAGAAGAAGATCCTTTTGTATTAAAATCTTCTAATAATGAATTTTTATCTGTTGATGAAGAATCTAATGTTGTTATTTCTTCATTTGAAGAGATGTCTAAAGATAATGATATGCTTTCATTAAATGAATTTGTTAGTTGTGGTAAACCTGTATTTAGATATATTACTGATGGTGAAACTGTTGATGGTATTTTATATGAGTATCAAGGTTATGAACTTGTATATAGTTATAATGAAAGAACTTGTGTTGTTGATGGTATATATGTAAGACCAGTTACTAAACATATTGGATATAACTATGGTGAGAAGTTTGACATTACTAGTATAATAAATTGTCATGTTAAGAAAATGTTTAAACCATATGTTAGAAAAATACAAAGAAAAAGTAATAATTATAAAGCATTAAGAATAACACAAAGAGTGAGTAAATAATGGTTAATGAATTAGTATTAGAAAGATTATTAAATAGATATGGTATAGATGGTGAAACATTTGTTAAGAATAATCCTAAGGTTGTATCTAAATGTAAATATAGTGATGTAGTTTTAGCTTTAGATTTTTTAATAGATGAGCTTTCTGTTTTACCTAGAAATATATTGAAGTGTCCTAGTGTTTTATATTATGGTGTTAATAATCTAAGGGAAAATTATAATTATTTAATTAGTAATGGTTTTAAACATTTTGAAATAATAAGAACTTTACATATTTTAAATACTGATTCTGAAGAATTAAAAAGAACTTTTGAATATTTAAAAGGTAAATATAATATTAATCTTATTAAAAGAACTGCTTCTGCATTAAAGGTATCTGTTGATAGAATTAAAGAAATTGAAGAGTTATTAGATGATAAGTCATTGGTTTTATCTGCGGCTATTTCTAGTTTAAGTATAGATGAAATGAGAAAGACTATTGATATATGTAATAGAAATGAAATACCTTTAAAGGGTGTTATATTTAGAAAAAAGGAAAATGAAATTCAAGATATTATTGATACATGTAAAAAATATGGAATTAAGCCTATTGGTACAGTATTTCAAAGTTCTGCTGATGAAGTAGAAAGAATAATAATTATGTGTAGAAAAAGTGGAGTAAAACCAGAAGGAAATATATTTTTAAGATCTGCTGATTCTGTTAGTGAAGTTATAGATGTATGTGAAAAGTATGGAATTAAAGTAACTGGATCTGTGTTTCAAAGAAAGGCTTCTGAAATAGAAAAAATTAAATTATTATGTGATAAGTATGGTATAAAGCCTAATGGTAATGTTTATAGAAGACCAGCAGAAGAAGTAGAAGAAATAATTAATACATGTTTAAAATATAATATTAAACCAGTAGGTGTTGTTTTTTATAAAACTGCTGATGAAATAGAGGATATAGTTTCCGTTTGTAAAAAATATAATATTAAAATGACTAAGAATGTTTTTCTTAAAAAAGCTAGTGAATTAGAGGAAATAGTTATTTATTGTCTTGATAATGGTATTAAGCCTGAGGGTACGATATTTCAAAGAAAGTTTGATGAAATAAAGTGTATGAAACAGATTTGTGATAAATATGGTGTTAATGCTAGTGGTACTGTGTTTTTAAGAAGACCTCATGATTTAGAGCAGGTTATATTGTTATGTAAGAAATTAGGTATTAAATGTGAAGGAGATATATTCCTAAGAACTGAAAAAGAGATATCTTCAATAAAATCTATTTGTGATAAGTATGGTGTTAAAGCTGATGGAATGGTATTTAGAAGACCTCCTCTTGAAATAGAAGATATTTTTAAATTATGTAATGACATAGGTATTAAGCCTGAAGGAATGATATTTTCAAGAACTAGGGATGAAATAGTAGATATTATTGATGTTTGTAAAAAATATGGTATTAAGCCTGAAGGGTCTGTGTTTTTAAAAACTGCTGGTGAACTTGAAAATATATTATTGCTTTGTAATAAATATAATTTAAAACCGCAGGGAATGATATTTAAAAGAACTGAAGAAGAAATTCTAGAATTATTAGATATATGCAGAGAAAATGGAATTAAACTAGAGGGAAATATTTTTAAATGTTCTCCAGATAAATTAAGGAAATTAATCTCTGTAACTAATGAATATGGAATAAAACTAGAAGGAACTATATTTGATAAGACATGTGATGATATAGTAAAAATAAAAGAAATATGTGATAGATATGGTGTTGTTCCATATGGAGTAGTATTTCAAAGAACATCGAAAGATTTAGAAGATACAATTAAAGTATGTGAAAAGTATGGGTTAAAGAAAGAAGGTTCTGTTTTTAAAAGAACTGCTAGTGAACTTGAAGAAACATTGAGATTATGTAGGGAAAATAATATAGAAATTTCTGGTAGTATATTTAAAGTTAAACCTTCAAGGTTAGCTAAAACAATTGATTATGTTAAAAGTAATTATGGAGAACAATATTTAACAAGTTTAATATTAAGTAAGAATATTGAGCATCTTAAAGTAGTTTTACCTTATCTTGAAAAAGAAGGATTACTTTCTTATATTATAAATAGTTCATCAATATTAGATTTAAGATTAGAAGAGATAATTGAAAGAAGAAATTATATAGAATCTATTGGTGAGGATTTAATAGTTAATGGTAAATTTAATATTATATTTGGTAAAACAAGAAGAAATTATGAAAAGTTAATTAGTAATCAAAAACAATTAAAAATGAGTGTGGAGTAATTTATGATTGATGTATTTTATTTAAGTGAATTATTAACTGAATATGGAATTGATTATAAAAAGGTATTAAAGAATAATCAGAAATTATTATCAAGAGGTGAATATTTTGATGTTAAAAATATGCTTGATTATTTAATAGGTGAACTTAATGTTTCAGCTAGATATATTGAAAAGTGTCCTAGTATTTTATATTCTGATTTATTTAGTGTTAAAGAAAATTATAATTTTTTAAAGAATTCTGTTATTAGGAATAAAGATATTGTTTCGACTCTTCATGTGTTAGGTGTAGATCCTAATGAATTAAAGAAAACTTATGAATATGTTTTAAATAATTATGGTAAAAATTGTTTAAGTAAAATAACATCTATATTAAGAGTACCAGTAGATAGAATTAAAGCTATTGAGTGTATGCTTTCTGATGAAGGATTAATAATATCTGCATCTATATCATCTTTAAGTATTAATGATGTCCAAAGTGTTATACAAATATGTAAAAGTAATGGTATTAGTATTGTTAGAAGTGTTTTTAAGTCATCTCCTAGAGAATTAGAAAATATAATTATTACTTGTAAAAAATATGGTGTTAAGCCTCTTGGCACTATGTTTTTAAGGACTGCAAAGGAACTTGAAAGAATATTTGAAATATGTAAAGAAAATGGGATAGAACCAAAGGGTACAATATTTTTAAGAGATCCTTTAGAAATTGAAAATATTATCAATTTATGTAAAAAAAATAATATAAATCCAAAAGGTAGTGTTTTTTCAAGAACTTCAGATGAGATTCAAAGAACAATTGATATTTGTAAAAAATATAATGTTAAATTAACAAGTACTGTTTTTTTAGGAAGTTCAAGTGAAGTAGAAAAAATAATTCTATTATGTAGAAAATATAATATAGAACCGGAAGGAGCAGTTTTTCAATCATCAGTTGATAATTTAGAAGAAGTTATTTGTTTATGTAAAGAGAATAATATTGAACTTAAAGGTATTTTGGCACAAAAGCCTATTGAAGATATAATTAGTATTGTTGATTTATGTAATGATAATGGTATTAAACCTCTTGGTAATATATTTAGAAGAAATAAAGAAGAAATATTGGAATTAATAGTTGTATGTAAAAAATATGGAATTAAGTTAAAAGGTACTATATTTCAAAGAACGGCAAAAGAAGTAGAAGATATTATAGAAATATGTAATAAATATAATGTTTTACCAATAGATAGTATGTTTTGTAAGAAGCCTAGTGAAGTAAAACAAATATTAGAAATATGTAAACAATATAATCTAAAAATTAGTGGAAGTATGTTTATTATGAAACCTAAATCTATTTTAGAATCAATTGATTATGTAAGAGATAATTATGGTATAGAATATATTACAGATTTAATAATAAGTAAAAGAGCTAGTTATTTAAAAACAGTTCTTCCATATTTAAATGATGAAGGATTACTTCCATATGTAATTAATAGTTCATCTATACTTAACTTAAGATTAGAAGAAATAATAGAGAGAAAAGAATATATAGAATCTATTGGTGAAGATTTAATAGTTAATGGTAAATTTAATATTATATTTGGTAAAACAAGAAGAAATTATGAGATGTTAAAAAATAATCAAAAAAAGTTAAAATTGAGTGTGGAGTAAATTATGGATATTGATTATGATAAAATAAGAGAAATATATGGAAATGATATTATTGAAGAAATAATATCTAATAAAGAAGATGTATTTAAAAATTTATATTATTTTTATCAACTTGGTTTTGAAGATGTAGAAGATATATTTGAAAGACAAGTTATGATATTTATTTGTTCTAATAATGAATTTATTAATAAAGTAAATAATCTTATCAATAAGATAGGCAATAATTTTATAGAAGAAATAGAAAATAATATTGAACTATTAGATGAGTTGAATTAGAAATACGAAAGTATTTCTTTTTATGTTATAATATCTTTAAAGGAGTGAATATGAATCAAGAAAAGATAGGAAAATTTATTAGGGAGCTTAGAAAAAATAATAATTTAACACAAGCAGATTTAGCTAATAAATATAATGTTACTTATCAAGCTGTTAGTAAATGGGAAAATGGTAAGAATATTCCTGATATATCAATACTTAAACAAATGAGTAAAGATTTTAATATTGATATAAATGATTTACTTGATGGAGAAGAAAATAAGAGGAAATTAAAACCATATTATTTTATTATTGGTTTTGTCATTATTTTATTTATAATTCTACTTATTATAATAGTTACTCATAATGAAGATTTTGAATTTAAAACATTAACTACTACTTGTGATGATTTTACTATTAAAGGTAGTATATCTTATAATAAAGATAAGTCATCTATATATATATCTAATATTAAATATTGTGGTGAAGAAGATAAAGTCTTATATGATTCAATAAGTAGTACTTTATATGAAAGTCATAATAATATTATTAAGAAGATTGAGGAATATAAAAGTGAAAGTAAGAAATCAATTACATTGGATGAGTATTTAAGTGAATTAGAATTTGCTGTTGATAATTATGAATCTAGTTGTAAAACATTTAGTAGTAATGATTTATATATAGAAATATTGGCAAGTAAAGATAATAAAACTATTACTTATAAAATACCTTTAACTCTTACTAGTTGTCCAAGGTAATTTATATATGAAGCTTTTAATAACTGGTAAAGATTAATTAGAAAAAGTAAATAAACTTGTAGATGGATTAAGGTACTTAGGAAAGCAAAAATGTATTGATGAATGTGAGTATTTTAAATGAAGTTAATAAAAATAATGTTTCATGTTATATTCAAAAGGGAATATTAGAGGGATAAGTAGAATATGCAATATGTTTATCATGGAAGTTCAATACCAAATTTAAAAGTTATTAAGGCTAACGAAAGTACTCATATGAGAAAATGGGTATATGCATGTGTATCAAAGACTATTGCAACAATTTTTTTGTCATCATCAGGTAATGATCTATATTATTCATTATCTGGTGATAGAATTAAATATCCAGTAGAATTAGTTGAAAGAAAGTCTGGTATGTTTAAAAAAATATTTAATTGTTCTGGCTACATTTATAAACTTGATGCTTCTAATTTTAAAAGTGGACAAACTGGTTGGTCAGCAGAGGTTGTTAGTGAAAAAGACGAGAAAGTATTAGAAGTAGAATATATTAAAAATGTATATACTGAGTTAGTTGAACTAAATAAAAAAGGATTAATAAGGCTATATTTATATCCTGAAAAGCCAGATAGAATACCACAAGATAATAGTGATTTAATTCCAAAGGTTATTAAATGGAAAGAAAATGGTTTTGATATAAATAAATTTTATGAATTGTATCCAGAATTAAAAGATGAATTTTTGAAAATGTTGAATGAATGATAACTATAAAATATTATAGATTAAATTAAGTTATAATGGAGGGATAATTATGTTTAAACTTGTAAGTAATTATAAACCTAGTGGAGATCAACCAGAAGCAATAAAGGAACTTGTAGATGGAATTAACAGTGGTAAAAAGAATCAAGTTTTACTTGGAGCTACTGGTACTGGTAAAACATTCACTATTGCTAATATTATTGAGAAAACTAATAAACCAACACTTATACTTGCTCATAATAAAACTCTTGCTGGACAATCATATGCTGAATTTAAAGAGTTATTTCCAGACAATAAGGTTGAGTATTTTGTATCTTATTATGATTATGCTTTACAAAGCCTTATATTTAGGGTTTTTTTATATTGTTTAGTTCAAAGCAAAATACTAAAAAATACATAATAATATTAAATGGAAAAAGTAAATTTGTGGCCAATATTCGTAT
>CAZYRI010000030.1:0-11234 GCA_964649575.1 uncultured Clostridium sp.
AACCGACATCTTAGCCTTGGCAAGGCCACATTCTAACCGTTGAACTATACCTGCATTGCATAAAGTATTTTAGCAATTTTTTAATACTTTTGCAATAGTTTTTTCACAAGTTTTTTCACATTTTTATATTTGTAATTACTTTTTTATAACCATTAGTGCTTGATGGTTTACTAGAATTAGAACTATCTTTATTGTTTTTACTTTTTAATCTTAATATTTCTTGTGCTTGTTCTTCATTTTGTTTTTTTAATTCTTTTATAATTTCGTTTAAGGATTCAATAGTTTTATTAAGTGATTTTACTAGATTATTTGTTTCTTTTAATAATTTTTTGTGTTCTTCAAGTTCGTTAAGTACTTCTTCATACTGATTATATAAAGATTTTGAATAATTACTTGCCATAATAAAATCACTCCTTAATATAATTATCTAACAGTTTTAATAAAAAGAAAAGACTTATAATTATATCAAAAATCATGTATTATAGAAGTAGTAACTTAAAAAGATAGACTTAATCATCTATCCTTGACTGAACTGTAACTCTTTCTTAATTCTGAAAGTAAAAATAATTCCTATATATAGTTAATTTTTTTTGAAGTATTTTAATAGTTACAATTTCATATGCTCCTTCAACTTCTAAAATCAAAGCACTATATCAATTTTTCTTCAAAATTTTTACTTATTATATTTAAACACATAAGAACACAAGGTATTGCTAAAAGAATGCCACCCATTACATCAGAAAAGAAATGTACACCTAAATATATTCTTGTAAATCCAATTATTATTGCCAACAAAATAAACAGAGTAAAAAATACTATTTTGTTAAATTTATTTGTATTTTTTGTAAGTAAATACCAAAGTACAATATAAAATACTATTGATGTTAATGTGTGACCACTTGGAAAACTATAACTATTAGGTATATCTATTAATGCTACAAGAGGTCTTGGCCTTCTTATTAATAATTTAGATATTAATACAACAAATCCTGAAACTGCATAACTTCCTGTTATTAATGTAAAATACCATTTATTTTTGATTAGTACTAAAATACACACAATTATTATCGTTGGTATGTACCAATCACCAAAATTTGTTAAAAATTTTAAAACTGCTGTTAATCTTTTGTCAACACTATTACCCATAAATTCTATGACACTGTAATCAATATCAACTATTTTATTATATATATTAGTATTTTTTACAACTAAAAAAGTTATAATAAGAAGTATTATAGTTATTATATATAAATAATTTTCTTTCAATATTTTCTTTATCATAACTTAATTATAACATTTTATTTATTTTTTTGTATAAGTTTTAGTATTGTTTACTTAGTTCCGTAAACTCTGTCTCCAGCATCTCCTAGGCCTGGTAATATATAGCCTTTTTCATTTAAGCATTCATCTTTGCATGCACAATATATTTGCACATCATTGTATGTTTTTTTTATTTTTTCTATTCCTTCTGGAGAAGCTATTATACATATGAATTTTATTTTTTTAACACCATCTTTTTTTAACCTATTTATTGTTGCAATTGCACTTCCTCCTGTTGCTAACATTGGATCTAAAACAAATACTTCTCTTTTTTCTATTTTATCAGGCATTTTATAATAATATTCTACTGGTTCAAGAGTTTTTTCATTTCTATATAGACCAATATGCCCTATTTTTGCATTTGGTATTACTTTAATAATGCCATCAACCATACTCATTCCTGCTCTTAATATGGGCACGAATGCATATTTATCTTCATTCAACTTTTTAGTTTCGTATTTTTGAAGTGGTGTTTCAATTGTTGTGTCATCTAGTGTGGCATCTTTAGTTGCTTCATAACACAATAATGTTGCTATTTCACTTATTATTTCCCTAAATTCTTTAGTTCCTGTTTTTTTATCTCTTAATATTGATAATTTATGTGTAACAAGTGGATGATTCAATATAATTTCTTTCATTATTTGCTCTCCTTTATAAATAAATTTAATAGTATTCCGACTAGTGCTGCTAAACTCATTCCTGATATTGATACCGAGATATTTTTTGTAATTATTGATATTGCTGCTCCGCCTAAACCAAGTACTAACATTGATGATGCTACTATCACATTTTTAGTGTTTTCAAAGTCTACTTTGTTTTGAATTAATATTTTTAATCCATTTACTGATATAAATCCATAAAGTAGTATTGATACTCCACCTAAAACTGGACTTGGTATTGATGAAATAATCGCAGTTAATTGTCCCATAAATCCAAATAGAATTGCTATTATGGCTGCTAGTCCTATAACCCAAACTGATGCTACTTTTGTCATTCCAACAACAGATGTATTTTCTCCGTAGGTTGTATTAGCTGGTCCTCCAATTAAACCTGCTGCAAATGTTGCAATTCCATCACCCATAAGTGTATTATCAAGTCCTGGATCAGTTATTAAATCTTTATCAATTATTTCGCTTAAAACTTTATGATCGCCTATATGTTCTGATATGGTAACAAGAGCTATTGGTGCAATTGTTAATAATGCTGCAAAATTTAATTTATAATGTACAAATGGTACATAAAAGTCAGGTATTGCTATAAAACTTGTTTCAAATATTTCTTTTAAGTTCACCATACCTAATATAATTGATGAAATGTATCCGGCTACCATACCAAGTAAGAATGGTATTACTTTTAAGAACCCTTTTCCTCTTACTGCTAAAATCCCTGTTGTTAAGAATGATATTGATGCAACCACTATATTTTTCCAAGGCACTTGTTCTAAGTTTAACCCTATTTCCTCTATTGCTGTTGGTGCAAGTGATAACCCAATTATCATAATCATTGGTCCGACTACAATTGGTGGCAATAATTTATTTATCCAGTTTTTACCTACTAGTTTAATTATAAGAGCCACTAGTACATAAACCAATCCTACCGCCATTATCCCTGTAAACACACTTGCTTTTCCACATTTACCAAATGCAACTATCATGGGTGTAATAAATGCAAATGAACTTCCAAGATATACCGGTGATTTTCCTTTTGTGCATACTATATAAATTAAGGTACCAATTCCTGAACTTATTAGTGCCACTGGTATTGATAAAACATCACTTCCTGCTGCTTTATTGACTAAAATTGGAACAAGTATTGTTGCTCCAAACATTGCAAATACATGTTGCAATGATAATAATATCCATTTTAATAATGGTGGTTTGTCATTAACCCCAAGTAACATTTTATTGTTTTTCATAATCCCTCCTCCTTTTTTAAAACAATAAATTAGGTCAAAAAAAATTCTCATCGAATAAATCAACGAGAATTTAAAAGAGAATTAAAATCAACAATGTTAGTATATTTCTTTTTAAAAGTTACTAATTTTTTTGACTTCAATTCTCTCATATTTTTAACCTCTAATAAATAGTAGCATATAAATTTTAGAAATGCAACTATTTTTTATCTCTTAATATATACTGGTGTACCAACCTCTAACATACTATATAATTTAGCTGCTGCTGCTGTTGGAACATTAACACATCCATGACTTCCATTTGTTTTATATATTGTACCACCAAATTTATTTCTCCAAGAAGCATCATGAATTCCATAGTTATTTCCAGAATAACCCATCCAATATTTAACAAATGTTTTATAATCTTTACCTGTAAGGTATGTATTTCTTACTTTATTTTTTATTTTAAAATTACCTGTCTTAGTAGCATTATTTTTACCAGTTGTGATATCTGTTACTAATACTGGTTTATTTTTAACATAATAAGTTAATTTTTGTTTTGAAATTGATATATTTACATATGTATGTTCAAATTTATCTTTAACATTTATTTTAACTATTTCTTCTGTTTCGTTTCCACTACTATCTTTTATTTTATATTTAGCCACATATGTACCTTTTTTACTCATATCAACATTATTTTCTATAACTACTTTATCAGTAATATCTCCATCATAGTTATCGCTTGCTTCATATGTTGGCAATTTACAATCATTTAAGTTAACTGTGCAATATATTTCCTTATCTCCATTTATTTTTATTATAGGTTTTACATTATCAACAACGGTTACTATTCTTGTCAAACTCTTTTTATGATTTTTAACTGTTAAATAATAATTTATTTTATATTCTCCAAGTTTTAATTCATCAACATTATTTTCTACTATGACTTTGCTATGATAATCTATATCATTAACTATTGCTACATATCCAAGTTCATCATATTTATTACCGTATTCTACCTTTGTTTCTGTATCGCCTAATAAGTAAAAACCATCATTTAAAGACTTTGTATTTAATTCATACATTATCCCTGCAAATAGTAGCATAATTATTCCTAATAATAATAAAAATATAATTGTTAATCCTACTTTATTCTTCATAATAAAATGATAACATATTTAAATAAAATATTAAATATGTTATCGCTATTTTTTATGTATTTCTTTTACTATGAAATAAATATTGTATTGCTATGCCTGAATATTCTTTGTATGTGTTTTCTGCAAACTTTTCTATTGTTTTTTGATCATTTTTTATGTTATATATTTCTGATATACTTTTTTTAACCCAAGTATCAATTGGATATGTATCTAATCTTTTATAACCAAATAATAATATACAAGATGCAACCTTTAATCCTATGCCTTTTATTTTCATTAATTCAGCTGTTGCCTCTTTTGTATTTAAGATATTTATATTTTTTAAGTTTTCGTATTTATCTAAGAAATCTCTTATATATTTCGCTCTAAAACCAACTTTAAAGTTTCTTAACTCTTCTATTGATATATTTTTAATAGATTCATATGTTGGAAATAAATGATATTCTTTGTTATTAAATATAATAGTTTTTCCATATTTATTACTTATATCTAATATAGATTTACTTATTCTTTTAACATTGTTATTTTGACTTATTATATAACTTATACACAGTTCAAATGGATCTTGATTTATTATTTTATATCCTTTACATTTAGATAATATCTCTATCATTTTACTATCATTGTTAATAAGTTGTTGATTGATTATCTCATAATCCCTATTTAAATCAAAATATTCTTTAATAACTGTCTCTAAATTATCATTATCTGAAGATGTAACTATTAATTTATTTTTTTCTTGTTTTATATTTATAATTCTATCTTTTAGTATATTAGTGAAACTTCCATCTGACTCTTCTATTACTCTAAAACAAGAACCACTAAGTATCGTACTTTTTAAATCAAAATCTTTTACTACTATTTCCACTATTTTATACCTAATTTCTTATAATAATTATTATCTAATATTAATGATGACATACTAAATTTTTGATTAACTTTTATATTTATTTCATCAATATATTCTTGACTTACATCTTCACCGTTACTTTTAAATTCTTTTGTTACTGAGTCATATCTTCCCTTATCAGTTATCCAACTTCTATCAGAAAGTATAACTATATGTTCATTATCACTAAATATATCTCTTCCCATTAATAATCTTGAATCATATGTAAGACCATATAGATTATATATTGTAGGTAATATATCTAAACTACTTATAACTTTATTTACTTCAACTTTTTCAATAGTTGGATTATACATTATAAGTGTTGTATGAAATTTTTCAAATTTGTCACTTCTATCAAATTTACTAACTTCATTCATCTGCTTTGTTGTTAATCCATAAGGATAATGGTCTGGTGCAATTACTATTAAAGTATCGTTTAGTTTACCGGCTTTTTCAAGTTCATTTAATAGTTTTTCCATTGCTTTATCAAGTTCTATTTGTGTTGCAATATATGCTTTAACAGATGTACTATATTTTAAATCTTTGACTTTACTTTTATTTCTATAAGCCATATTATTACCATTAAAATTATAATTTAAATGTCCACTCACTGTCATATAATATGTCATAAATGGACTATTACTATTAATGTAATAACCAGTTGTTCCATCTATCATTTCTTTATCACTATTAGGCCAATGCTTACAATTCATTTTCTTTTCAAGTCCGTTTCCACATCCATAGTAAGTAAGACCTATATTTTTATGTGATTTTTGTCTATTATAATAATTATAATTGTGATTATGAAAACCATAAGTAATATATCCTTCTTTTTTAAAAATATTACCTATTCCATATGGCATACTAATATCACTTGATTTTGAGAAACTCCATACTCCTTCTTTTGGTATTAAACTCGTTATATTCATATATTCACCATCTGATGTAGATACTGGATATAATGGTTGATAATAATTATTAAAAACAAAACTATTATTAGCCATTTTATATAATGTCGGTGTTAATTCCTCACTTATGCCAATCGTATCAAAAGCTTCTGCTGTTATAAATATAAGATTTTTACCTTCAAAAAGACCTGTATAATCATTTTTATTTGATGAATCCACTGTTTTAAAATACTCATGCATACTTTTAATTTTATCATCATTTTCTTCTTCAATTTTAGTATCAAAATCTATATCAGTTACATTATATTCTATTACTTTATTTTCTTCTTTTGTCTCATCATTATCTTTATTTGTTGGTTCTATATATATTTCTTCAGTAAACCCAAAAAAATATCTTTCAATGTCAATTGCTTCCATAGTAAGTAATCCTGTTTTATCAATTGTTAACATCGGAGCATGTGTTTTAAATATCAATCTTTTTAAAGAATAAATTTCATTATTACTTTTATTAACTACTATCACTATACCAACAAATGAAACCACTAGTATTATAAAATAACCTATAAAATATTTAAAATTATTTCTCCTGAAATCGAATATCTTGTTTTTAAATGTTAAAAATAATACATATGGAACTATAATTATTATAAATATATACCATATTCTAAGTATTACTGATATTATCATTTCATAAAATTGCATTACTTGACCTGTACCTGTTGTTAGTGATAAGAATGAAAATATTGAATTATAAAAATTATAATATACTATTTGTGCTAATGTTATAAGAGTTATTCCAAATGATAAAATAATTGTTAATATTTTGTTAACTTTTTCACTAAATATGGATGTTATAGTAGTTAACAATATTATCCATGGAATACTAAATAATATTACTGATAATGTATTAATTGTAAATAAATTTTTCATAATAAAAAATTTATATATTATTTCTAAATATATAATCCATGTTGTCCACCAAAGTACTAATTTAAATTTATTTTTCATAAACTCCTCATTTTTTTAATTTTTTAATTATTGTTAAACATATAATTGTTAGAACTATTAATAACATAACAATGAATAGTAATGCTAATTCCGCTTGAAAATCAGTTTCTAATAATAATGCATTTTTAATAAATTCACTCATAATTTCACCAATTTAATTATACTACAAGTATGTTGGTTTATTCAACATTTCATCTTTATTTATATTGCTAAAAATGTTACAATTAATATAAGAATAAAGGAGCAAGTTTATGAAAGATAATTATGATGTTATTGTTATTGGTGCTGGTAATGCTGGGCTTATGTCTGCTCTTCAAATCGCTAGTAAAGGCAAAAGTGTTTTAGTCCTTGAGGCTAACATTCTTCCTGGAGGACTTGCTACTAGTTTTGTTAAAGGTAGATTTGAATTTGAAAACACACTTAAAGCTATACACAATTTAGGTAGTGAAACTAATAAAGGTAGACTTAGAAAACTATTCGATGAATTTAATTTAAATGATGAAATTGAATGGTTAGAAATACCTTCACCATATAAAATAATTAAGACTGATAATCCAAGAGAAGAATACGATTTAGTTTTTGGATTAGATGATTTTATCAAAAAAATGCAAGATTATGAACCAGAATCAAAAGATAAATTAAGCGAATTCTTTGATTTAGCAAAAGAGATTCATGATGGCTTTCATTATATGATTAGTAATGATAATATTGATTATGATTTTATAAAAGAAAAATATCCTAATTTTATTAATACTGCTGCTTACTCTGTTGAAGAAGTATTTAAAAAACTAAAACTTCCTAAAAAGATAGAAGATATTATTAAATCTTATTGGATTTATTTTGGTGTATCTACCCTTAATATGAATTTTGCTCACTATATGTATATATTCTATGAATTAATATGTAATAAAGCTTATATTCCTAAAAACAGAAGCACGGAAATAACACTTGCCATTGAGAAGAAAATAAGAGATTATGGTGGAAAAATTTGGTTCAACGATAGAGTTAATAAAATATTAGTTGAAAATAATTCTGTTGTTGGCATTACTACTGAAAGCGGTAAAACTTATAAAACAAATCATATAATATGTAATACATCACTATTAAATATATATGAAGATTTAGTTGATAAAGATAAACTAGATAATAAAGTACTTAAATTACTTAATGGTAGAAGACTTGGAGCAAAAGCATTAACTGTGTATTTGGGATTAAATAAGAGTCCAGAGGAACTTGGTATTAATAATTATCAATATTTTATATATAATTCGCTCGATAGTAATACAGAAATTGAGAAAATGAAAAACTTAGATTCTAATACAATAGTTATTACTTGTTTAAATAAAGCAAATCCAGAAGCTTCTGAAAAAGACACTACTATTTTAAATATAACAGCTTTTTATTATACTGATTGTTTCGGAAATGTTTTGAATGAAGAAAATTATTATAAAGTTAAAGAAAAAATAGCAAGTAAATTAATAGAAAGATTTGAAACAGTTTGTGGTATAAATATCAAAGATTTTATTGAAGAAATTGAAATATCAACACCTTATACTTATTCATTGTTTGATAGTTCGTATGATGGTACAGTATATGGTTGGTCTTTAATTAATTCTGATTCTGTTTTATCTAGAATAACAAGTAAGGATGAAGATGTTATTGTTAGTGGTTTAAGGTTATGCGGAGCTTATTCATATTATGGTCATGGATATGATAGTACATATATTAATGGTTATGAAATCGCTAATAAAACACTTAATGATATAGAAAAAGGAGATGTTAAAAATGAAAACAATTTAATTTTTATCGTTTCCTCCTGGAAAGGATATTAAAATATTTAAAAATTTAGGTGAAATTAGAAATAAAATTATAAATAAGACAGACCCTGATTTAATACCAGTAGAATTTAATGTTAAAAAGCTTGCTACTAAATTACACCCAGGTAATCAAAAATTAATAATTAAAAATATAGTCGAGATGAGTTCTGATCTTAAAATATTTTATTTTGCATCTGCGGATAAAGAAGCACTAGCTACTTTTAGACCAGGACAATATATAACATTGCTTTTTAATATAAATGGCAATTCAGTATCAAGAACTTATTCACTTTCAAGTAGTCCTAAAGAAGCTCTTGATAATGTTTACAGAATCTCAGTAAAAAGGCATACAAATGGATTAGTTTCTAATTATATGTTAGATAATTTAAATATTGGAGATGAAGTCTTATCACTTGCTCCTTCTGGTGACTTTTATCCTTCTACTATTAGAGATATGAAAAGTATTGTTGGTATTGCACATGATGAATTTATATCACCTTTTGTTTCAATGGCAAAAGCTGTAAATGATGGATATTTAAATAAAGATATTGTTATATTTTATTTATCACATACAAATGAATTTATATATAAGTATGAACTTGAAGAACTTGCTAAAAACAATTCTAATATAAAAGTTATATTTATAAATTCAAATGATGAGGAAGTTAATAATATAACTGCTAGTTTAATTAAAAGTCAAGTTACTGCTAAATTCACAGTATTTTGCTTCGGAAATTATGAATTCTATGATTATATCAATAACGAGTTATCTGTTTTGAACTTAGGACTTAAAGATTTAAGATTTGAAAGCTTTCCTATATATCAAAAAAATATAAATGATTCTGTTGCTCCTGCTGATGTTGTTGAAATTCAAGAAGAACTTCCTAAAAAAAGAGGAAGAAAGAAAAAGGAAAATGAAGAGGAAAATGCCGAAACTGAGGAGGCTGCAATACAACCTGTTGAAGTACAAGAAACTGTGGATATTTCTCTTCCAAAGGTTTATAAAATTAAAGTTTTTTCCAAGGATGAAGAATTTAATATAATTTGTGTTGAAAACCAAACAATATTATCAGCTCTTGAAAACAATAATATTCCAGCAAGAAGCAGATGCAAAAACGGAAAATGTGGATATTGTAGATCATTATTGCTTTGGGGGACTGTTAGAATTGAAGATGGTTTAGATAGAAGAAGAAAAGCAGATATAAAATTCAATTATATTCATCCTTGCTGTACCTATCCAACTAGTGATATAACAATTAAAATAGACATTTAATAATGTCTATTTTTTATCAAAAAATATACTAGAAATGTTTTCTTTATCAGGATAATCAGTGCTTAATATGATTTTGTCAAATTCTTTTCTATCAAACTCTAATTCTACTTTATTAATTCCTGTTTCATCTATAATATAATAAAATGTTTTATTACCTTTTATACAACCACTACTACCTATACCATAAAACCATTTATCTTTGTATTTATCTATTCTACCTTGATGAAAATGTCCATAAAAACAATAATCATAATCTAAACTTTCAAACACCTTCTTATATTCTTCTGTTTTAAATATACTTATATGCTTAAATGGATAAATTGCTTTTTCTAAAAAGAAATGAAGGAATAAATATTTTTTATTGTTAATTGTTAGTGAAAGTTTTAAGGGTTGTTCTGAAATATATTTCAAATGCTCATCTTTTAAATTTTTCAAAACCCATAAATTATGTTCTACTTCTTCTTTACTCATATCATCATCATAAAATTTTCTATCTAATAAATATAATTCATGATTTCCATTTACAAATGTTATATTTTCTTTCATTAGTCTATCTATACATTCACAAGGAGATGGTCCAAGAGAAACTGAATCTCCTAAAAATATCGTTTTATCAACATTTTGTTTTTTAATATCTTTTAAAATTGCATCTAATGCTTGATAATTTCCATGTATATCTGAGAACACTGCTACTTTCATTTATATCACCATTTCAATTATAACATTACATATTAGAAAATGCTAACCTCATTATCATAATCTATAATTATAGTTTAAAAAGTAGACATAAAATGTCAAAAAAAATGAGAAATTGTAAGTCCAGTGAAAAAGATATTGCTAGTAATACAAACCTTGTTTTATTTAGGTATCCAAAACAAAAAATGATTCTTATTTTGAGTAATTGAATTTGCTATAAGTATATAATCTACTTTTTCAATAAAAAATGTTCACTTTTCGTT
>CAZYRI010000031.1:0-10886 GCA_964649575.1 uncultured Clostridium sp.
GTAATCGTAATGTAAAAAGAGAACTTGAATTTTATAATTTAGATGCGATTATTGCGGTAGGGTATAGAGTTAATTCAAAAAAGGCAACTAAATTTAGGATATGGGCAACTAATATTTTGAAAGACTATATGATTAAAGGATTTGTAATAGATGTAGAAAGGATGAAAAGGTGGACTTATTATTTGAATTCTTATTTGAATTAATTGTTGGAAGTATTTTAGATGGTGTAAATGATAGTAAATTGCCACGAAGGCTTAGAGTTGATTTATTAATTATTGCTTCATTAATATATACAATTTTTGCAGCTTTTTTTGTGTGGTTGATATTGACTTCAAAAAACATGTTCTTAAAAATAGTATTAGGAGCTGTGGTGTTATTGTTTGCTAGTGTGTTTATCACTTTGTGGCATAAGGTTATAAAAGCGAAAAAGTAGTAAAAATTTCTTAGTACTTTTCTGTGTTGAATGTGTGTCATTATTATAAATGAAAATTTTTCTACAATAAAATTTGAAATTGCCTATGGTGTATATGATTCCATATGATATATTATTTATGAGATAAACATATGGAAAAGATTTAGAAGAAACAAATATATTATGAGAGGGTGAATGATTATTTATGGAAACAATTATTATTAAAATAGATGGAATGCATTGTGAGGGATGTGAAAATAGAATTAAAAATTCATTAAAAGAATTTGATGGTATAAAAGATGTTCAAGCAAATTATAAAACTGGAGAAATTATAATTAAGGAAGAAAATGCAAATATTGATGAAGTAAAAGAACTATTAGAAGATTTAGGATTTAAAATAAAGGAAGATTGAGATGAAAACAATAATTTTATCAGTAGATGGGATGACATGTAGTGCTTGTTCTAATGGATTAGAAAAGTATTTGAATAAACAAAATGGAATTAATAATGCAACTGTTAACTTAGTAATGTCAAATGTAAGTATTAATTATGATGAGAATATTCTAAATCAAGAGAAGTTAGAATTATATATCAAAAAAGCTGGTTTTATAAGTAAGGGAGTATTTAAAAATATTGAACTTGAGAAAGAAAATCTAAAAGAAAGAAAGATTTTAATAATATATACAATACTTACAATAATATTAATATATATTTCTATGGGACATATGATACATTTACCATTACCAAATATAATAAGTCCAAATAGATATCCAATAAACTATGCTATAACTTTATTTATATTTTCGTGTTTATTTATTATTTATGGTTTTGATATATTGAAAAATGGTTGCAAAAATTTAATTCATTTAATACCAAATATGGATACTCTAGTAGGAGTAGGGGTACTCAGTAGTTTTATTTATAGTGTTATAAATATGATTAAAATATTTAATGGTGATTTTTCGTTAGTTATGAATCTTTATTTTGAATCAACTGCTATTGTGATATATTTTGTAAAATTAGGAAGAATGTTAGAAGGATTGAATAAAGATAAAACAAAGGAAGCTATAAAAGAATTAGTAAGTATAACACCAAATGAAGCAGTAATTATAAAAGATGGAAAAGAAATTACTATAACATTAGATGAAATAAAAAAAGGCAATATTTTGATTAGTAAACCAGGAGAAAAAATTGCTGCTGATGGAGAAGTAATAGAAGGAAATGCACATTTAGATGAAACATTTATAACTGGAGAAAGTAAGCCAGTTGAAAAAAGTATTGGAGATAAAGTTATTGCTGGTTCTTTTAATTATGATGGATTTATTAGATATAAAGCAGAAAGAATTGGTAGAGAATCAACAATATCAGAAATAGTAAGGTTAGTAATAGAAGCTGGCTCATCAAAAGCACCTATTGCTAAAACTGCTGATAAAATATCTGGATATTTTGTTCCAATTGTAATGATTATTGCTGTATTAACATTAATAATATATTTATTATTAGGATATAATATTTCTGAAACCATGACAAGATTTATAACAATTTTAGTAGTGGCATGTCCATGTAGTTTGGGTCTTGCTACTCCACTTGCTATTGTTGTATCAGAATGTGTATGTATAAAAAATGGTATTCTTGTAAAAAAAGGTGAAATATTAGAAACCGTTTCAAAAGTTAATACAATAGTATTTGATAAAACAGGTACATTAACTTATGGAAAATTAAAAATATCTAAAATAATAAATTATAGTAATTTGAAAGAAAAAGAAATAATGCAACTGGCTGGAAGTTTAGAAAGTAAATCAACTCATCCAATAAGTAAGGCATTTATAGATTATTTAGAAATTAATAGTATTAAAAATCTTTCTATAAATAATTTTGAAGAAATATCAGGATTAGGAATAGTTGGTACTATTGAAGATAAAAGAATAATATTAGGAAATAGCAAAATATTAAAAAAATATTCTATAAAAAATAGTTATCAAAAAGATGAAAAGAATTTATCAAAACAAGGTAATAGTATTGTATATGTGATTTATAATAGTGAAATAATTGCCCTTATTGGAATAAATGATATTATTAGAGAAAATTCCAGGGAAGTTATTAAAATGTTAAATAGGCAAAATATTGAAACAATTATGCTCACTGGTGATAATAAAGAGGCTGCTGAAAAGATTGGAAAAGAACTTGGTATAACTAAAGTATTTTCAAATGTATTACCTAAAGAAAAAGTTGAAAAAATAAATAAATTAAAAGAGAATAAATTTGTAATGATGTGTGGGGATGGAATAAATGATTCTCCAGCACTTGCAAATAGTAATATAGGAGTAAGTATTAAAAGTGCAACAGATATTGCTATGGATTGTGCAAATGTTATTTTAATGAATGATAATTTATCTTCAATTTTGAAATTAATTAAAATTAGTAAAAGAACATTAAAAAATATAAAACAAAATTTATTTTGGGCATTTATTTATAATATTTTAATGATACCAATTGCAATGGGATTATTTAAAAATATAGGTATAACTTTAAATCCTATGATTGCAAGCTTAGCTATGGTATTAAGTAGTTTAATGGTAATACTAAATTCTTTAAGATTGAAAAAATATAATTATAATAAATAAACTTATATTTGAAATTATATAAGGGAGATATAAATTATGGAAAAGTTTTATTTGGAATTACCTTCTATGGAAAGAAAAGATGAAATAGTTGATTATATTAATGAATTTGTTATATATAATTCAGATATAAATGGTAGTGGTTCTTTAGACAAAATATTAGAAGGCTTTACTTTTGAAGAAGCATTAGAGAGATGCTTAAATATGCAATATGAGGTATATGCTAAAAAATTGAATAAATGTCAGTCTAAAACATTTCTTTTAATTAGACAAAATGACAATAAAATAGTTGGAACTATAAATGTAAGATGGAATTTAACACCTGCTATGATGAATTTTGGTGGAAATATTGGATATGGAATAAGACCTACTGAAAGAAGGAAAGGTTATAATAAAATTAATTTATATTTAGGTTTAATTGAAGCTCAAAAGTTAGGATTAGATAATGTTATGCTTGATTGTGATGTTAAAAATTTAGGTTCAAGTAAAACAATGGAAGCATTAGGTGGCAAACTCGAAAGAACTGAAATTGATCCATCTGATGGCATTCTTACTAGTGTATATTGGATTGATGTACAAGAATCTTTATCAAAATATAGTGAAGAATATAAAGATTATATTTATAAAATAGATAATATTATTAAAAGATAAATTAAAAGAAGTAATAATACTTCTTTTATTGTGAAATATTCTAGTAATTGGTTCTAATTTCTTTACATATATAGATTACTAAAAAAATTAATAATATAATTGAATATATGAGGTGAAATTGTGAGTAAAAATGATAGATTAGAAATTATTAAAAATAATTTAATTGAATCAAAAAATATATTAAATGCTTTATGTGATGAAAATAGACAGAGGATATTACTTGTTTTACTTGAAAATTGTTCTCTTGGTGGAATAATGGTTAATGATATTGCTAATAAGGTTAACTTATCTAGACCAGCTGTTTCTCATCATTTGAAAATGTTACTTGAAAATGGTATTGTTTCTGTTAAACATATTGGAACTAAAAATTATTATCATATTACTGGTACTGATAAAATACTTAGTTTAAAAACATTACTTTTAAATATTGAATTATATATTGATGAAAGGAATAGTGAAATTAAATGAAATACATTAGTAGTATATTACTCTTATGAAGGAAACACCAAAGTGTTTGTTAATACTATTAAAAATACAATTAAATGTGATGTATTAGAACTTATACCTCTTAAAGAAAAGAAAACTAAGAGTTTATTTAGATTTGTTTGGGGTGGAATAGAGGTATATATGACTAAAAAACCTAAACTTAAAGAATATAATGTTGACTTATCTAAATATAATAATATTATTATTGCTTCTCCTTGCTGGTTTGGAACTTATGCTCCGGCTATTAATACTTTTTTGGAAGAAAATGACATAAAAAATAAAAATATTTATTTACTTGTGTGTAATGGTGGCAATTTAAGAAATACATGGAAAAATTTTGATGTAGCTTTAAAAGGAAATAATATTATTTCTAAAATTGATTTAGTTTATCCTATTAAAAATGGTATTGATGAGGCTAATGGTAGGGTAGTTAAATGGATAAAAAAGTATTTATAATGTGTAAAAATATGCAATCATAAATTCTTTTTTTATATATTAAGTGATATAATTATTATGGAGAATTATTTATGAATATATTACAAATTTTATTAATTAGTGTTGGTCTTGCTGCTGATGCTTTTGCTGTTTCTATTGTTAAAGGATTATCAGTTAAAAATATTACATTTAAAGATTCTATTAAGCTTGCAATATTCTTTGGTTTATTTCAAGGTATTATGCCTCTTATAGGTTATTTACTTGGAAGCACATTTGAAAGTATTATTACTAATATTGATCACTATGTTGCTTTTGTGTTATTAGGATTTATAGGTGTTAAAATGATTATTGAATCTTTTAATGATGAAAAATCTAATAGTGATATAAGTATTAAATCAATATTATTACTTGGAATAGCAACTAGTATTGATGCTTTAGCTGTTGGTATAGCATATGTATGTGCTTATGGTAGTTATAATGCTGGGTTAACTTTTTTAATGATTGCAGTTATTACATTTATATTATCAATAATAGGTGTTAAAGTTGGTAGTAAATTTGGCAGCAAATATAGTAAAATTGCTGGATTAGTTGGTGGTATAATACTTATATTACTTGGCACTAATATTCTACTTGAACATTTAGGAATATTATAATAAAATAATTAATTATATTGGGAGGGAAAATGTTAAAACTTAAAAAAATATGTAAAACATATAATACTAATAATTTTAAACAAGTTGCACTTAATGATGTAAATATATCATTTAGAGAAAATGAGTTTGCAGCTATTTTGGGACCCTCTGGTAGTGGTAAAACAACATTATTAAATATTATAGGGGGATTAGATTGTTATACTAGTGGAGATTTAATAATTAATAACATTAGTACAAAATTATATAAAGATAGAGATTGGGATGCATATAGAAATTATAGAGTAGGTTTTGTGTTTCAAAATTATAATTTAATTACCCATCAATCTATTTTATCAAATGTTGAGCTTGCTTTAACTTTAAGTGGTGTATCAAAAAGTGAAAGAAAGGAAAGAGCTATTGTTGCCTTAACTAAAGTAGGTCTAAAAGACCATATATATAAAAAACCAAATCAATTATCAGGTGGCCAAATGCAAAGAGTATCTATAGCAAGAGCACTTGTTAATAATCCAGATATTATACTTGCTGATGAACCAACTGGAGCATTAGATTCTGAAACTTCAGTTCAAATAATGGAAATATTAAAAGAAGTTTCTAAAACAAAATTAGTTATCATGGTAACTCATAATCCGGAACTTGCTAATACTTATGCTACTAGAATAATAAATATTAAAGATGGGAAAGTTACAAGTGATAGTAATCCATATACTGAAAATAAATCTAAGAGCAATAATAACAATAATATTGTTATGAGAACATCTATGTCTCTTTTAACTGCATTTAGTTTATCTTTTAACAACTTAATGACTAAAAAGGGTAGAACAATATTGGTATCTTTTGCTGGTTCTATTGGTATAATAGGCATTGCTCTTATAATGGCTTTATCCAATGGATTTCAAAATTATATAGATAATATACAAGAAGATACTTTAAGTTCATATCCTCTTACTATTACTAGTAGTTCTACTGATATGACATCTTTATTTTTATCTATGATGGATAGTAATAATAATGGAAAAGATGGTATTATAGAAGAGAAACCATATATGACTAATATGTTTGGTAGTATGTCTGTAAATGACCTTAAAAGTTTTAAAAAATACTATGAAAAAGAAGATAACTCAATATTAAAAGATATATCAAATATAAAATATAGTTATAGTGTTAATCCCATAATATATACTAAAAATAATGGAAAGCTTAATAAATTAAATCCTAGTTCCCTTATGAGTACTATGTATAGTTCCAATATGAGTATGTCTATTTCTTCATTTTCAAGTGTTTTTACACAAATGATAGATGATACTGATAAACTTAATAGTCAATATGATATATTAAAAGGAAAATGGCCTACTAAATATAATGAAATGGTTATAGTTTTATCTGATAAATATTCTATACCTGATTTACTTGTATATTCCCTAGGCCTTAGAGATATGGACGAACTTACTGACATGATTACTAAAGTAATGTCAGGAGAAGATGTTAAAATAGAACATGACCCATATAGTTTTACTTATGATGAACTTATGAATATTGAACTTAAACTTATTAATCAAAGCGATATATATAAATATAATTCTAAATATAAAACTTATGAAGATATGAGCGAAGATAATGATTATATGAATAACTTATATAAGAATGCTGAATGTTTAAAAATAGTTGGTATTGTGGTTCCTAAAGAAGGGGTTACATCTAAATCATTAAGCCCTGGAGTTGCTTATAAAAAAGAACTTGTATATCATGTTATAGACTATGCTAAAAACAGTAAAATAGTAAAGACTCAATTATATCAAACTGACATAGATGTATTTTCTAATAAAAGATTTGATGATGATAGTAAGAAGTCTAATTTAAATTTTGAAGATATGATTAGTGTTGATGAAAAAATGCTTAAAGAGGCATTTAATATAAATATAGATCAAAATGATATTAAAACTACTACTACTAATTATATGAATAAAATATCAAGTAATATAACAGTGGATATTAGTGCTGCTAAAGGTAATTTTATGAATACTTTAACTTCATTAATTACTGATATGATGAATAATTATAAAAGTAGCACTGATAATAAATTAGATGATAATATTATTATTTATGAAAATGATATAGAAAATATGGTTAATACATATTTAAATAGTAAGAATGCTAGCAAGATAATTTCAAATTTAGAAAGTTCATATGTTATACCTAGTGATGTGTTTAAAAGTACATATCAAAAATTATTAGTTGGTTATTTACAAATGTATATTAGTTTTGCTTCTAATAATGGGTTAACAGTAGATGAAGATAATAAAGCAGTTATTTTAAATGATGTATTAAATGATACAGTTGTTGAAAGTTATATGGCATCAAGTTTGATAATTGCTACTAGTGAAAGTTTTGCTAGTAAAATGACTGAAGCAGCTATGCAAAAAAATATACTTACAGAAGTGGGTAATTTAACAAGTAGTATAGTTAGTAAATTCTCAAGTGCATTTAATGTTGACCCTGATAAAATAAGTAAAGCATTTAAATTTGATTTAGATGAAGATGAACTTAAAAGATTAATGTCATCTATGATGACTAATGAAGAATCAAGTTATAATAATAATCTTATTAATTTAGGTTATCAAGATTTAGAAGAACCTACTATGATATCATTTTATTTCAATAGTTTTGATTCAAAAGAAAACTTTATTGATTTTATTGATAATTATAATAATAAAATGAAAACTAGTAATAATGAGGATAAAGAAATTAAATATACTGATACTACTGGTATATTAATGTCATCTGTTAAAAAAGTTGTTAATACTGTTAGTTATGTTTTAATAGCATTTGTCTCAATATCTCTTGTAGTTTCATCTATTATGATTGCTATTATAACATATATTAGTGTTTTGGAAAGAACAAAGGAAATTGGTATATTAAGAAGTGTTGGGGCTAGTAAAAAAGATATAGCTAATGTATTTAATGCTGAAACATTTATTGAAGGATTTATATCTGGTTTACTTGGTATTTTAGTTACTTTACTTTTATGTATACCAATAAATATAATTATATATAATTTAATATCTGTTAAAGACATAGCTACATTACCTGTATATGGTGCTGTTGGATTAATATTTTTAAGTGTTATTCTTACTTTGATAGCTGGTATTATACCTTCTAATATGGCAAGTAAAAAGGATCCAGTTGAAGCACTTAGAACTGAGTAAGCACTTGACAAACTAGATTTTTAGTGTATAATATCATTTGAGTGAGGAGATATAAACAGAAATGTGAGCTATCTCGGGTTAAATAATTAACTTACACAAGGTACTTGGAGTCACGAATATAGTTAATTTGTGACTTTTTTGTTGCGAATGAGGAATGGAGGAATAAATATAATAAAGAATTTTAAAAAACTGTTTATTAATGAAGGTAATGATTTCTTTTTGTTTAATGTTAATGTTTCTAATGCTTCTGTTTGTGATGATAGAGGTATGTATAAAAGATTTAAAGATGGAAATCTAACAGATGTTGATACAGAACAAGCAATTAGAATTAAAGTGTTATCATTATTAGAAGCTTATGGTTTTCCAATGGATGAACTTGGTACTTATTTTTATAAAGATATAATAGTTAAATGTTATAATATTATCAATTCTGAACAAGATCAAGATTATTTTGATAGATGTGGTATGTTATTGGAAGAATTAAAAAATCCTTATTCTAACTTTTACTTTGATTTAGCAAGAAATGATAATGATATTGGAACAACTACTTTCCATTTATATATAGAAAAAGCTTTTAATTTAATAGATATAAGTTCAATTAATCCTAGCTTACCTAATATATTTGGAAGTGAGGTTGATGGTATAGATTATGGAATGCAAGCATATCATTTAGCATCATTCATATCAAAGCCATATTCAATAGATTCTTTTGATGCAATAGAAAATAATAATCCTATGACTTTAAAATTATTAAATAATAAAAATAATAACAGTTAAATATAATATAAAAGGATATTCAATAACGAATATCCTTTTATATTATTTACATCTAGAGTTACTTCTAGCTTTACTATTGCTTCTAGCATTGTTACGAGCATTGCTTCTTGCTCTGCTAGTGCTTCTTGCATTAGATTTACATCTAGAATTATTTCTTGCATTAGTCATTTTTATCACCACCTGTTATTATTATGGAATTTATATATAAAATAATACTATTAAAATATGGTAATAATTGTCATTTATATTAATATAATTTTATATGAATGAAATATATATACCTTTATCACTTTCTTTAATCGCTGGCATTTCTACTATTATAGGGAGTTTATTAATATTTATTAAAATTAAAAGAATAGGGGAGTTTATTACTTTTTCATTATCTTTTTCATTAGGTATAATGTTTTTAATATCTATATTTGATTTATTGCCTTCGTCTTTACCTGTACTTTTGAATAAATATGGTTATTTTTATGGGATTATTATTTGTATTTTAACTTTTTTATTAGGATATTTATCAATAAATAAAATTAATAAGAAAATTGAAAAGAATTGTAATAATAACTCTTCATTATATAAAATTGGGATACTTAGTATGATTTCTTTGATGTTACATAACTTTCCAGAGGGTATAGCGGTATTTATTGGTGCTTACACTAATATTAGTATAGGGGTTAAATTATGTGCTGCTATTATGCTTCATAATATACCTGAAGGTTGAGATTATTATGTAATGTAAGATAAAGTATTGAAAAATAAGGGAATAAATATTATCTTGTTACTTAAATATGGATGAAAATCTGTATTTTTTTAATTTATACTAAATAAAGTATTAATATTTATTCCGATTTTTAAATTAATTATATGTCAAATTAAAAAGGGGGATTGATAAATATGACAAATGAAATAATAAAAGTAGGAACCTTTTTTAGTGGAATAGGTTCACCAGAAAAAGCCTTAGAAAGATTAAAAAATGAAAAATATATAAAAGATTATAAAATAAATTTTTTTTCAGAAATAGATAAAAATGCAGTTAAAAGTTATTGTGCAATTCATAATGTTGACAAAAGTTTAAATCTCGGTAGTATAACTGATATTAGAGGAAAAGATTTACCATACTGTGATTTGTGGGTTGGAGGGTTTCCTTGTCAAGATATATCTTGTGCTGGCAAAATGAGGGGATTTGAATTTGCAAGTTCAACAAGATCATCTCTTGGTTGGGAGATGATTAGATTACTTAAAGAAGTAAATATTAAACCTAAATATGTAATATTTGAAAATGTATCTATGATTACAAGTAAAAAGTTTAAAGATACATTAGAATTATTTAAGGAAGATTTAATAAATTTAGGATATACATTATATGATCAATTATTATCGGCTACTGATTATGAAATACCTCAGACTAGAATGAGGTATTTTTTAATTGCTATTTTAGATAATCAAAAGAAATTTAAATTTCCAGAAAAAATAGAAAGTGATAAAAGTTTAAAAGATATATTAGAAGACAATGTAGATGAAAAATATTTTTTAACAAATTCTAATTATATAGAAAAAGAAAACAGAAGGGTATTTAAACATAAAAATAGAAGTGATATAGAATATGAAGTAGATATGGAAAAATATTTTAAAGGTGGAGTTTGTGGAA
>CAZYRI010000032.1:0-10676 GCA_964649575.1 uncultured Clostridium sp.
TTATATCAAATTTATCATTGCGAAGAATTTTCACTCCTTAGTGCTGTAGAAAAAAATTCTTTATTGACAAGATGTTGATAAAATTTTACAATATAAATAGAAGTCAAAGTAAACTTCTAGAAAGAAACAATGGAGGAATTTTTATGGATAATGTAATCTTCTCCATTTTGCTTGTAATAGTTGGATTATTTGTTGGTGCATTTATTATGATTATAATAAATAAATTAAAAGTAAGTGCAGCACAAAAAGAAGCTGAAAAAATAATTCAAGATGCTAAAAAAGAAGCGGAAAAAGCTAAAAGAGATAGTGTCTTAGAACTAAAAGAAGAAAGCTATAAATTAAAAAATCAAACTGATGCAGAGATTAAGGAAAAAAAGAAAGAGCTCAATGAACTTAATCAAAGAATTGATAACAGAGAGAAAAGTTTAGACAAAAGAGATGAATTATTGACTGAAAGAGAAAAAAACTTAGACTTAAAGGATAAAGATTTATTAGCTAAGCAAAAAGAAATTCAAGAAAAAAATGCAAAAATGGAGAGCACAATAAAAGAGCAAATAGCTCTTTTGGAAAAAATATCTGGTTTTTCTAAGGAAAAGGCCAGAGAAATGGTACTAAAAAAAGTAGAAGAAGAGATGAACAGAGAAATTTCTGTTTACTTAAAAGAGAGAGAAGACGAAGCAAAACTAGAAGCTGACAGAAAAGCGAAAGAAATGATTGTTTCAAGTATGCAAAGATATTCTAGTGATGTAACTAGTGAACAAACTGTTAGCACAGTAGAACTTCCAAATGATGAAATGAAAGGAAGAATCATTGGCCGTGAGGGAAGAAATATTAGAACTATTGAAGCAGTCACTGGAGTTGATCTTATAATCGATGATACACCTGAGGTAATAGTTTTATCTTCATTTGATCCATTGAGAAGGGAAATTGCAAAAGTAACATTAGAAACTTTAATCAAAGATGGAAGAATTCACCCAGCAAGAATTGAAGAACTTTATGACAAGGTTTGTGAAGACTACAAAAAAATTATAAGAGAAAAAGGTGAGGAAGCTTTATTTGAACTTGGTATCTCTAGGGTTGATCCGGAAATAGTCGAACTAATAGGAAAGCTTGCTTTTAGAACAAGCTACGGACAAGATGCTCTTGCACATAGCAAAGAAGTTGCTCATCTAGCTGGATTAATAGCTAGCGAACTTGGAGAAAATGTTTCACTTGCAAAAAGAGCTGGACTACTTCATGATATTGGTAAATCAATTGATTTTGAAGTAGAAGGAAGTCATGTAGAAATTGGAGCTGATATAGCTAAGAAACATGGTGAGGATAAAGTAATTATTAATGCAATAGAATCTCATCATGGTGATAAAAAAGCTGAATATATTATTTCGGAACTTGTTGCAATAGCAGATGCATTAAGTGCAGCAAGACCAGGAGCAAGAAATGACTCTTTAGAAAATTATGTAAAGAGACTTGAAGAACTTGAAAACATAGGAAATAACATTGAGGGAGTAGAGAAAACATTTGCAATGCAAGCAGGAAGAGAACTTCGTGTAATGGTAAAACCTGATCAAATTGATGATCTATCAAGTTATAAGATAGCCCGCGAAATAAAAGATAAAATTGAAGAAACAATGCAATATCCTGGAACAATAAAAGTTGTTGTTATAAGAGAAACAAGAGCTGAAGAAGTTGCAAAATAACTTCTTTTTCTTTTTAACTTAAATAAAGTATGGTAAAATAATTATGGGTGATAAAATGATAGCATTAATTACAGGAGCATCAAACGGATTAGGAAAAGATTTTGCAAAAGAATTATCAAAAGAAGGTTATGATTTAGTTTTAGTAGCAAGATCAAAAAGTAAACTTGAAGAAATAAAAAGAGAATTAAAAACACATATTGAAATTGAAATAATGGATTTAAGTATAAAAGAGAATGTTTACAAATTATATGAGAAATATAAGGGAAAAATAGATTTACTCATTAACAATGCAGGCTTTGGAGCATTTGGAAAATTTTCTGAAACAAATTTAGAAAATGAACTTAATATGATAGATTTGAATATAACAACTTATCACATTTTAACGAAATTATTTTTACAAGATTTTGTTAAGAAAGATAAGGGGACTATACTAAATGTTGCTTCATCAGCAGCATTCGAACCAGGCCCATTAATGACTACATATTATGCAACTAAATCATATGTTTATAATTTATCAATGGGCATATATGAAGAACTTAGAAGAGATAAAAGTAAGGTTAAAATTCATATATTATGTCCAGGACCAGTTGATACTGGATTTAATGATAGAGCTCATGTTAAATTCTCGGTAAAGTCATTAAGAAGTATTGATGTAGTAAAATATACATTAAAGAAAATCAAAAAAAATAAATTAATAATAATCCCAGGATTATCAATTAAATTGGGTGTGTTTGCTAATAGACTTTTACCAAGAAAAATGATTGTGAAAGTAACCTATAAGATACAACAATCAAAAAAAGTGAAGTGAAATCACATCAAAAATAAGGAGAACATAATGAAAATATTAAAAATAGCATCATTAGGATGTCCTTCATGCATAATTATGAATAAAGTAATTAATGAAATTAAAAATATCTACAAAGATATAGAGTATGAAGAATTCGATTATGACTTTGATGACATAGAAGAATATGAAGTTGGAAAAATTCTTCCAGTATTTATATTCATAAAAGATGGAAAAGAAATTGATAGATTGTGTGGCGAACATAAAAAAGAAGAATTTATAAAAATTATAGAGGAAAATATATGAAAAAAGTTTTAAAAACAATGTTAATAGCATTTTTATTTATACCAATGATTGTATATGGAAAAGAAAATAAAATAAATATATATCTTTTTTATGGTAATAAATGTCCTCATTGTGCTGAATTAGAAAAATATTTAAATAAATATTTGGATGAAAATAAAAATGTGATTTTGAATAAATATGAGATATGGGAAAATAAAGAGAATCAAGAAAAGTATTTAAAAGTGCATGAGATATTAAATGATAATAGTAGTGGGGTTCCATATTTAATTATAGGAAATAATGTTATTACTGGATTCGACAGTGAAATAACACCAGAAAGAATAAAAAATACAATAACATATTATCAAAATATAGAGTACAAAGATAATGTGGGAATATATTTAGGAACAACAACAGAAGAAAAAGAAAATCAAAAGTCAGATATAAAAAAATATGAGGAAGAAGAAATATCAATACCTATAATTGGTAAGAAAAAGGGAAAAGAAGTTCCAATTTTACTATCAGCAATAGTGATTGGTTTGGTAGATGGGTTTAATCCATGTGCAATGTGGATATTAATTTTTTTAATTTCAATGTTGCTTGGAATGAAAGATACTAAAAGAAAATGGGCACTAGGTATAACATTTTTATTATCTTCAGGTTTAGTATATTTCTTATTTTTAATTTCATGGCTAAATTTAGCAGTATTTCTTAACAAGATAATATTGGTTAGAATGGGAATAAGCATAATAGCAATTTTCTTTGGATTATTAACGGTTCTGAAATTCTTTTTTGTTAAGGAAGACGATGGTTGTGAAGTAGTTGATAAAAAGAGTAGAAAGAAAATTATTAATTCAATTAAGAAGATTATAAAAGAAAAGTCATTTATTCTAGCATTACTTGGAATAGTAGTACTTGCGGCTTCAGTAAATATAATAGAATTATTATGCTCATTAGGATTACCTGTAATGTTTACTCAAATATTAACTGTAAATGAGGTTAGTAAGTTATCTCAAATTATTTATTCGTTAATATATGTTTTCTTCTTTTTAATAGACGACATAGTAATATTTATAATTGCAATGAAAACACTTGAAATTAAGGCAATATCAAATAAATTTGGTAAGTATTCACATTTAATAGGTGGAATAATAATGTTAATAATAGGATTTCTAATGATTTACAAACCTGAGTGGTTAATGTTTAATTTTTAATATGAAACAATAGAATTATCAAACATATAATATTTTAGGTGATATATATATGAATGATAATCTTTTTAATAAAATTGAACAAAAGACAAAAGTTAATAAGGATACAATAATATCTTTGGCAAGAAAATTACAGGATGGGAATTATAAAGACGAAAATACATTGAAAGATATAATACATGAGTTATCTTTTATAACTGGAAGAGAAGTAAGTGAAGAAAAAGAACAAAAGATAATTAGCATGATAGTAAATGATAAAGTTCCAAAAGATATAGAAAAATATGTTTAAGTAACAATAAAAAACAACTCGAGTAAAGTTGTTTTTATTTAATTAAGATTTAATTGCAGGTTTATAAAATTCTTTTTGTATTTTATTTGTTGACCATAATAGTTGATGAAAAGGTTTATTTACTATTAAATCGAATTCACCTATATATTCATATGTTGTTGGCTTAAATTTAAGTTTAAATTCATTAAGTTTTTTATACGGATTTGTTTCACTGAAATCAGCAGTAATACCATATAGATCAACATATAAGTAACCAGCTTTTTTATATTCTTCAATGATTTTATAAAATAAATAGGATTTAATATCAACACTAGAAAAATCATTGTTATTACCTGTAATTATAATTGTAACTCTTCCTTCATATTTAACAACAAAAGCAGCTCCTAAATATTCTTTCATTTTATTTTCTTGCATTCTTAAGTTAGAAACAGCTATATCATTAGATATTCTATCTAGATTTCTATCTGATTCAGTTTTCCTTTTGTAAATATCATTGCTATTAGGATTTTTATTAAATTCTACATTTAATTTTTCATTATTTTCTTGTTCAATTATATATTCTTTTTGTAAATACTTAGCATAAGTATCATAATTAACTTCAGCAAATAGTAAATCAACCATATCATTCTTCTTAAATGTTTTATAAAAATATTTATAATATGTTAATGTTTTATTCTTTTTATCTTCAACAAATGAATAAAATTTATCCAGTTCTTCTTCACCTCTAGAAACTAGTCTTATTCCTTTTAGTTCTGAGTCGTGAACATTTTTTACTAGATTTTTATCCAAATTATTAAAGTCATAGGTAGGTAAATATATAACAGGAGTATATTTTGGCAATAATGACTCGAAATATAAATTATCTTTTAATTTATCATATCCTAGTTCTTTTAAACTAGCTATCAAATCCCTATTTCTAGAATTTATAGTTTTACTCTTATTATCAAAATCGATAACAGAGTAAGTTATTTCTGGATTAATTTTAATAAAAGCAAATCCTCTTTTAAAGAAAAAATCTTTTAGTTTTCTAGTAAATGCTTTAAGCAAATCAGTGTTGTAAAAATCAACTAGGAAACCTCTTGGGGCATAACCATATTTTATGTTGGCACTTAAAGTTTTATATAAAATTAAACTAGCAGCAACTAAAATATCTTTATGGTAAGCACCAATATACATAACTGAAAAGTCACTGTGAGACATTAGTTCTCCATATTCTTTTGTTTGAAAAAAATTTTTAAGTACATGTTTACTTGCAAATTCTCCAAATGTTGTAGCATTTATTTCTTCTATTGACATAAATTCACTTCCTCAAATTAATAATATTATAGCATAATTGTTAAAAAAAATGTATAATTAATATGTAGGTTATATAGGGAGGAACATATATGAGTAAAATAATAGACATTAAGGCAAGAGAAATATTAGATTCAAGAGGATATCCAACTGTAGAAGTAACTGTTAAAAGTGAAAAAGGCATAGGAATTGCTGCTGTTCCATCTGGAGCATCAACTGGAACAAGAGAAGCATTGGAACTTAGGGACAATGATGAAAGATATTGTGGAAAAGGTGTTCAAAAAGCAGTAAATAATGTTAATACAATTATAAAAGAAGCATTACTTGGAATGGATGTTGCCCACCAAAAAGAAATAGATTATAAGATGATTGAACTTGATGGAACTGAAAACAAAAGTAAATTAGGAGCGAATGCAACACTTGGGGTTAGTTTAGCATGTGTAAAAGCTGCTGCTAATGAGTCAGGAAAAGAAGTATACGAATACTTAAATTCAAGAGAAAAAAGAATACCAAAATTAATGTTTAATATTATAAATGGTGGAATGCATGCTAAAAATAATTTGGATATTCAAGAGTTTATGATTGTTCCAAAAAGAGAATCGTTTAAAGAAGGGCTTAGATGTGCCAGTGAAGTATTTCATGCACTTAAAAAAATATTAGATAATGAAAATCATACAACATCAGTAGGTGACGAGGGAGGTTTTGCTCCAAATTTAGAAAGTAATCGTAGAGCTCTATCATATATTATTAAAGCAATTGAAAGTGCAGGATATAAGCCAGGAAAAGATGTTTTTATTGCATTAGATGTAGCGGCATCATCACTATATAATGAACAAAATAAAGTATATAAAATAGAAGATAGATTTTTAAATAAAGAAGAACTTTTAGAATACTACATGGACTTAGTAAAAAGTTATCCAATTATTTCAATAGAAGATCCATATGATGAAAATGATTATGAAGGATTTAAATTAATAACAGATAAATTAGGAAAAGAAATAAATATTGTGGGTGATGATTTATTTGTCACAAATAAGAAAGAATTAGAACATGGTATTCAAAATGGACTATGTAATTCTATATTAATAAAACCAAATCAAATTGGTACATTCTATGAAACATTAGAAACAATAGTGCTAGCTAAGAAACATAATTATACATGTATTATGTCACATAGAAGTGGTGAAACAACTGATACATTTATTATTGATGCTGCTGTTGCACTTGATATACCATTTGTTAAAACAGGTTCAGTATCAAGAGGAGAACGAATTTGTAAATTTAATAGACTACTTCAAATTGAAGAAGAACTAGAAAAGTAAGAAATTAATATTTGCAATAAGTAATAATTTATTGTATAATACTAGGCACAAGGGAGAATGTAAAATGGAAAAAGTATTATTAATAATCTGTGTTATATTAATAGTTGTTGTTTTATTACAAAGTAGTAAAGCTAGTGATGCTAGTCAAATAATAACAGGAGGAAATGCAATGTTACTTGGTAAAACAAAAGAAAGAGGTTTTGAAAAGTTTTTAACAAGACTTACTTATGCTTTAGGTTTTGCATTTATTGTTATTTCGTTTGTTCTATCAATATAAAAAGTATATAAAGTTCATAAATGTTTATGAACTTTTTAATTTATGTGATAAAATGAAAGAGAGGTAATTATGAGAGAAAAAATATTAAAAATAATTAAAGAAGAAAATAAGAGTCTTAATCCAATGGACATTATGAATAAAATAATGGATAACAGTACTATTAAAGATTATGAAGAATTTATGAGAGAACTAGAAAAACTTTGTAGAGAAGGGATTATTAGACAAACTAATCATAATGGTTATGTTATGAATGAACTTTTAACTGGAGTATTAGATGTCCACGAAAAAGGTAATGCACACTTATTAGTTAAAAATGGTGAAGATGTATTTATATCAAAAAACAATATGAATGGAGCTACTGAAAAAGATTTAGTAATAGTAGACTATATCAATAAAGAAAAAACAGAAGGAAAAGTAGTAAGAATATTAAAAAGATCACTTGGCAAAAGCTTAGGTGAAGTTGTAAATCAAGATGGTAAATTATTTGTAAAGACATTAGATAACACTTTACCATATCAAGTAGATGTTGATATTGATGATTGTGATTTTACATTAGTAGATGGTTTAATAGTTCATCTTGACTATGTTAAAGATATAAGTAGAGGAAGAGTTCTTGCTAAAATAGATTATCCAATCGGACATAAAAATGCTCCTGGCAACGACACAGAAATAGCTATGATAGCTAGCGAGTTTAATGTTCATTTATTTATGCCTGAAGAGGTAAAAGAAGAGGCAAAAAACTTTCCTAGTAGTTTAACTGAAGAAGAAATTCAAAAAGAAATAGCAAAAGGTAGAGTAGATCTAAGAGGTGACACAACAACAACGACAGATGGAAAAGATACAAAAGATATAGATGATGCTATACAAGATGAAATATTACCAAATGCAAATTTTAAAGTTACAGTTGATATCGCAGATGTAAGTTATTATGTGAAAATGAATACAGCTGTATGGAATTATGCAGAATTAAAAGGAAATTCAGATTATTTAGCAAATAAAGTTGGACCAATGCTTCCAATAGAATTATCAAATGGAATTTGCTCGCTAAATCCTAATGAAGATAGATATGCAATGTCATGTGTAATGGAAATTGACCATGCTGGTAATATAGTGAATGAAAATGTATTTATATCAGTAATAAAATCTAAAAAGAAAATGAACTATGATGCAGTTCAAGATATTATAGATGATAAGGATACAGAAGACACAAGAGATTACACAACAGTTAAATATACAGTAAAACCAAATGAAACAATAGAAGATATCGCATTTAAAAACTGTATAACTACAAGCAGATTACTAGAATTTAATAAATTAGAAGACATAAAACCAGGAAATGAAATTAATATTCCAGTTAGAGATATAGTTAAATTAATGTATAAAGTTTCTAAAGTTATGGGAAATAAGTTAAATAGACTTGGTAAGATTGATTTTGAAAGTAGTTCAGAGAAAAAACAAATATTTGATGAAAATGAAAAATTAATAGATATTGTACCAAGAGTTCAAAGGCCAGCAGAATCAATAATAGAGAATCATATGATTTATGCTAATGTTGGTTTCACTAGATTTACATGTAATGCATTATCACAAATAATTCCAAATATGATCCCATTTGTATTTAGAATTCACGAAGATCCAAATCCTAAAAAGATAGAAGAATTTATGAAAATGTTATCAATATTCGGAGTAAATTATCCTAAAAAGATAAATCCTGAACATGTAACTAGTAAAGATATTCAAGATTTATTGGATTATTTAAAAGATAGTGAAAACTATAAAATATTTAGTAAGAAATTATTAAGAAGTATGCAAAAAGCAAGATATTCACCAGAACCAAAAGGTCATTTTGGACTTGGCTTAGCTGCAAATGAAAGAGATTATACACATTTTACTTCACCAATCAGAAGAATGTGTGATTTACTAGTTCATACAATATTTAGAGTGTTTATAATAGAAAAAGATACTAGTCCCGAGAATCTAAGATTTTGGGCATCATATTTAAGTGAAGTATGTGAACATATATCTGAATGTGAAAGAACAAGTGCTGAATGTGAATATGCAGTTGATGACTACTATGATGCTGTATTTATGCAAGAAAAAGTAGGTAAAACATTTGAAGCTACAATTGATGGACCAATGCCTACATCATTCTTTGTGCAAACAAATGATAAGTTAATAGATGGTAAAGTAGAATGGATACTTTATGAAGAAGATTCGAAAGAGTTAGAACAATTAACTGATCCAAATGAAATAATTCAATTTATTGAAACTCACAAAAAACCATTCCCATATGAGTATAATGATTCACTTTATGGATACACTAAAAAAGGTAGAGTTGTTTACAGATATGGTGATAAAGTAATAGTTCAATGTATAGGTAGTAATCCTGAAAAGAGAGAAGTAGACTTTGCTTTGGTAAAAAAATTATAAAATGGAAATATTAAATAGAAAAGCTCATTATGATTATTTTATAAGAGATACTTATGAGGCAGGTATAGAATTAAAAGGAACCGAAGTAAAAAGCATTAGAAAAGGTAATGCTAATATAAATGATGCTTATGCAAGAGTAAAAAACAATGAAGTATTTATAACAAATATGTTTATTGCAAAATATGAAGAAGGAAATATATTTAATCATGATGAAAGAAGAGAAAGAAAACTTTTACTTCATAAAAATGAAATAATTAAAATAAACAATGAAGTAACACTAAAGAAATATACTATAATTCCACTAAAAATATACTTTAAGAAAGGTAAAGTAAAAGTAGAAATAGGAATCTGTCAAGGTAAAAAACTATACGATAAAAGAGAGTCAATAAAAGAAAAAGATTTAAAAAGACATGAATATTTAGAATATTAAAATAATATAATATTCTAGGTGATTTATGAAAAAAGTTCCCGAAATATTTGTTAACAAATTAAAGAAAAATATAAGTAATAATAAAGAAGTATATTATTCATATAATGATAATAATATATATGAAGAAGAGATAATACCAAATGAATATAATTTACAACAAAGAATTAATAAATTATTTAAATCTAATGATTTCATTTATAAAAAGAAATTTGAAATTAAAACAAAAAATGGAATAAGAGAATATATTATTATTTCAAAAAGTTATGATTACTTATTATGTATTGATGGAACTAAGATTTATATTAAGGATATAATTGATATAAAATAATTAAAATAATTAAAAACACTTGAAAGTGATAGGTATTTATGATAATATTTAATTACACAAACAGTGTTTTTTTTTGGAGGGATTTGTAATGAAGAAAATTAAAGCTTTCTTTAAAGGTGTTAACAAAGAAGCAAAAGCAGTAAGATGGCCAGATGGAAAATCATTAGTTAAATATTCTTGTATAACAATTGTAATGCTTGTATTCTTTGGGTTATTCTTTTATGGATTGGATGCATTATTCGCAGTAATAAGGGGGTTGTTCTAATGGAAGAAACGAAATTATGGTATGTTGTTAATGCTTACAGTGGGCATGAACAAAAAGTTAAAGAT
>CAZYRI010000033.1:0-10597 GCA_964649575.1 uncultured Clostridium sp.
TATTATTCAATTTCAACCAAAAAAAGATTGAAATATACAGGTATTAGTATCTATTTCAATCTTTAAAATAATATTTTTACTTCAATTTAGAATTGGAAGTAAGAATGATTTTACCATTCTTTTTTAGTTTTCATTAAAACCATAGGATTAGTAGTTTACTTTCTATCCTCATTTTTAATAGCGGCTTGTGCAGCAGCAAGTCTAGCAATAGGCACTCTATATGGACTACATGATACATAGTCAAGCCCTACTCTATGACAGAAGTCAATAGTTGCTGGATCTCCACCATGTTCACCACAAATTCCAAGATGAATATCTTTTCTAGTATTTCTACCTTTTTCAGCAGCCATCTTAACTAATTGCCCTACACCTTTTTCATCTATTCTTGCAAATGGATCACTTTCAAGAATTTGTTTACTATAATAATCACTTAAAAATTTACCAGCATCATCACGACTAAATCCAAATGTCATTTGAGTTAAATCATTTGTACCAAATGAGAAGAATTCAGCTTCCTCAGCAATTTCATCAGCAGTAAGTGCCGCTCTTGGTATTTCAATCATAGTACCAATCTTATAATCTAATTTATAGTTTTGTTCCTCAAATACTTTATTAATAGTTTCAACTACAATACTCTTGACATAAGCAAGTTCTTTCTTTTCACCTATAAGTGGTATCATAATTTCTGGAACAACCTTAATACCTGTTTTATCAACATTAATTGCAGCTTCAATAACAGCTCTTGTTTGCATTTTAGCAATTTCAGGATATGTTACAGCAAGTCTACAACCTCTGTGACCCATCATTGGATTAAATTCATGTAAAGTAGCAATTTTATCTTTCAATGCTTCAAATGTCATACCTAATTCTTTTGCAAGTGGTTTAATTTCTTCATCAGTATGTGGTACGAATTCATGAAGAGGTGGATCTAAGAAACGAATTGTAACTGGATATCCTTTCATCTCTTTATAAAGTTCTTCAAAATCTCCTCTTTGCATTGGTAATAACTTATCAAGAGCTTTCTCTCTTTGTTCTACTGTATCAGAAACAATCATTTGACGAATTGCAAAAATTCTTTCTTCCTCAAAGAACATATGTTCTGTTCTACAAAGACCAATTCCTTCAGCACCAAATTTTAATGCTTGTCTAGCATCTCTTGGAGTATCAGCATTAGTTCTAACTTGTAATTTTCTTACTTCATCAGCCCATTTCATAAATGTTTCAAAGTTACCACTAATTTCTGGTTCAACAGTTTTAATTTGTTCACCGTAAACTTTACCAGTACTTCCATCTACTGAAATATAATCTCCTTCTTTAAATACTTTTCCATCTTTAGTAGTTAATGTTTTATTTTCCTCACTTATTGTTAGTTCACCACATCCAGAAACACAACATCTACCCATACCTCTTGCAACAACAGCAGCATGGCTAGTCATTCCACCTCTTATTGTAAGAACACCTTTTGCAAGATTCATTCCTTCAATATCTTCTGGTGAAGTTTCAAGTCTAACAAGAATTGTATCTACTCCCCTTTTAGCAGCTTCAGTTACTTCTTCAGCAGTAAAGTAAATTTTACCACATCCAGCACCCGGACTAGCAGCTAAACCTGTTGCAATTGGAGTAGCTTTCTCTAATGCTTCTGAATCAAAATTAGGATGCAATAATTGATCTAATTGTTTTGGTTCAACCTTTAATAAAGCTTCCTCTTTAGTAAGCATACCCTCATTATATAAATCAACAGCAATCTTTAATGCAGCAGCAGCAGTTCTCTTACCATTTCTAGTTTGAAGCATAAATAACTTACCATTTTCAATAGTAAATTCCATATCTTGCATATCTTTATAATGACTTTCTAATATTTCACAAGTTCTAACAAACTCATTATAAGCATCAGGCATAGTTTCAGCTAAAGTATCAATTGTCTTTGGAGTACGAACTCCAGCAACAACATCCTCACCTTGTGCATTCATTAAATACTCACCATAAAGTTTCTTTTCACCAGTAGCAGGATTTCTAGTAAATGCAACACCTGTTCCACAATCTTCACCTTTATTACCATAAACCATTTCTTGAACATTAACAGCAGTACCCCAACTAGATGGAATATCATTCATTCTTCTATAATAAATAGCTCTTTCATTATTCCAACTTCTAAATACAGCAGTAACAGCTTCTATTAATTGTTCTTTTGGATCTTGTGGAAATTCTACACCTGAAAGTTCTTTATATACATCTTTAAATTTCATTGCTATTTCATACATATCATTTTCATTTAAATCTGTATCATAACTAGCACCTTTTTCTTCCTTTATTTTATCAAGAATTCTTTCAAATGAGTTTTTACTATATCCTTTAACAACATCAGCAAACATCATTATAAATCTTCTATATGAATCATATACAAATCTCTTATTATTTGTTTCCTCTGCAAATGATTTACATACTTCATCATTAAGACCTAAATTAAGCACTGTGTCCATCATACCAGGCATACTAGCTCTAGCACCACTACGAACTGATACTAATAATGGATTTTTAAGGTCTCCCATTTTCTTTCCAGTTAATTTTTCTAACTCAGTTAATTTTTCATAGATTTCATCTATGATATCTTTACTAATAACTTTTCCTGCATCATAATAGGCAGTACAAGCTTCAGTAGTAACAGTAAATCCTCTTGGAACTGGTAGGCCAATACTAGTCATTTCCGCTAGATTAGCACCTTTTCCACCAAGAAGATTTCTCATGTCTTTGTTTCCTTCACTAAACATGTAAACATATTTCATATTTAATAAATCTCCCTCCTGTCATTAAACAATAATTATCTTGCTACGACTTAAATATTATAACATACTATATCTTTTATAAAAATATAAATACAAAAAATTTACAAAAAAGAAGAATTTTTTATTCTTCTAATGATGTAATTCCTAAAACTTTTTCAAGATAACACTTTCCACATAAAGATTCATATTCAACAGCATTCTCACCATCAATCGCAACTTGATCACCACTCGAAGTAAACTTACCATTAACAATTCTACCATTAAACTTAGCTCTCTTACCACATCTACATATTGTAATTAATTCTTCTAAACAATCACTTACTTCAAATAATCTTAAACTGCCAGGAAAAGCCATTGTCTTAAAATCACTTCTAAGCCCATAACATATAACAGGTTTATTTTTAAGTTTAGTAAACATAAATAATTCATCAACTTGATCTCTTGTTAAAAATTGAGCTTCATCTATTAAAATACAAACAACATCCTCTGAAAGACTATTTAAATAATTAATAATCTTTTCATCACTTTTAACTATATGATCTACTGTTCTTGTAAGGCCTATTCTAGTAACTATCTTATCATTACCTTTTGTATCAACACCTGGCTTTAATATTACTACTTTCATACCTCTTTCTTCATAATTATGAGCAACTTGTAATAATAATGTAGTCTTACCACTATTCATTGCTCCATATCTAAAATATAGCTTACTCATTTTCATCCCTCCTTGGAAAACATTTATAATAAACTTCTTTTAATCTTTCATTCGTAACATGTGTATATACCTCAGTAGCTTTCAAAGATGAATGACCAAGCAACTCTTGAACAACTTTTATATCACAACCATTATTAAGCATATCAGTTGCAAAAGTATGCCTTAAAACATGAGGTGTAACATGTGTCTTAATAGATAATTTTTTCATAATATTATCTATTATATATCTAATACCACCATCAGTTATTTGTTCACCTTTACTATTTAAAAACAAATAATTATTATCTTTTCTAATATGAGTATCTAAATACTTATCAAGAACCTCTTTAGCATAATCACCATAGTATACTACTCTTTCCTTATTCCCTTTACCACAAACAATAATTCTCTTATTATTAAAATCAATATCAGATAACTTTATATTAACAAGTTCACTAACCCTAACACCTGTTGCATATAACATTTCTATAATAAGTCTATCCCTTACTCCATCTTTATCTTTTGATGATTCATTAATTATTTCAAGTAAATCATTATAATATAAAAATTTAGGTAACTTTTTTTCTTTTTTAGGATAAGTAACTTTTACAAGTGGATAATCCTTTTTATCAATATAATTATTTTTATATAAAAACTTATAAAAAGATTTAAGAGAACTTATTTTTCTAGACACAGAAGTACTCTTTTCTTTCTTTAAATTTAAATACTCTAAATAATCTCTAACATCATCATATTTAACTTTATCAAAATCCAACTTAATAAATTCATGAAAGTAATATAAATCATTTATATAAGAAATAATAGTATTTTCTGAATAATTCTTATTTCTTATATATTTTAAAAATTCAGATACAAAATATAATTTACAAAACTCTTCTTTATCCATAATTTAATTATAATATAATTTATATAAAATAAAAAGTTACAATGTATATAAAATGCAAAGAGAACTATATTTCAAGTTCTCTAATCTATATAAACACCACTTGGTGGCTCACTATATTTTATGGATTATATGTAATAAGTTGCATGTTTTATCTAACAATAGAGGAATTATTATATGTTAAGTAATCTAAGGAATGGAAGTAGATAATCATAATATATTATATAATTATCTACTATATATTATGACAAAATTAATTTTTCTTATAGTTAATTTGTTACACTTAAAATTATATATTTATTCTATTTTCTAAATCCTTGAATATCTTTTCTCTCCTTAGAAGTTTCACTTAAATTCATAACTAATTCATCATATGAAATACCACCTGAAGAAATATATTGTTCTAATGATTTTCTTTCTTCTTCTGGTTTATAAACAAATAAAAAATCATCAAAATTTTCACTATCATCAATAACAACTTCACCATCAGTAACCCCACCATGATCTATATCAGCAAGACCATGATTAATTAATTTACCCATAGTACTCACCATTATTGAAGAATATAATCTCATTGGACTACCTATTGGTTGCTCATTTTTTAATCCAAATCTAACTTGATTAAATTCTGTTGACCAAAAATTTTCATTCTTAGAATATTCAGTATAAATAGCTCTTCTAAAAACTAATAAATAATCTAAATCATATTCCATATTATGCTCATAATTATAATTAGTTATAAGATATCTTTTGTGTTCTTCAAAAGAAAACATTCTAAAAAATATATCCAAAAATTCAGGATCCTTAAATTCCAAACTTACTTCATCAATACTAATTCCACAATCATCAACTAAATTATTAAGTCTATCTAATAATTCATTATTCATACTTGAAAACATTTTCTCCTGTGCAGTCATTGGTATTAATTGATCAAAAAGACTCATACTCATCACCTCTATATTTTCTATATTAATAATTATATCACATTAATAATATTTTTCTATGGTTTATAAGTTCTAATGTCATAACTATTTTTACTTAATTTAATTTCAATTGAGCCATCTAAATCTGTTCTATAAATATAACTATTACTTAAATTATCTAATACAGAACCTTTAGGATGACCATATTTATTATTACCTACACTTATCACACTGTATTTAGGCTTTATTTTAGAAATAAATTCAATAGATGAAGAAGTATCCGAACCATGATGTCCTACTTTAAGAAAATCAATATTTTCTAAATTATATTTTTCTAATATATCTTTTTCCCTATTAACAGAAGCATCACCCATAAAAAGAAACTTATAATTATTATATTTAAAATATATAACAGTAGAATCATCATTTTCATTATTATATATTTTAGTATTTAAAAATTTAAAATAATAATTATTAATATTTATTTCATTAATACAAGATTCATAATTAATATTATATTCATTTAATACTTTAATTAAATTATTTTCCAAATTATTATAAGAACCACAATTTAAAATAACATTTTCAACTTTAAAATTATTAACCAAATTAATAGATTCACCCATATGATCATAATCACCATGAGTTAACACTAAATAATCTATCTTTTTTAAACCAATACTTTTAAAAAAAGGTATAACATTATTCTTCATTAAATTACTTTTACTATTAACTTTACCTCCTGTATCAATCAAAATACTATTTTTATTCTTATCAACAAATAATATAGAATCACCTTGACCAATATCAATATAATAAACATAATCACTCCTATCAATATAACATTTAAAATACAAAAAAATTATAAATATAACAAACAATTTTCTAACTCTTACCCTTTTAACAACTAAAATTAATAAAACATAATACATAAATATATATAATAAATTTAGTTTTGAAAAATATAACTTAACATTTAATATACTTACACTTATTTTAGAAATAAATTCCATTATAGAAACCAAAATATTTAACAAAAAAGATAACTTATCAATAAAAACAACAATTATAGATAATGGAAATACTAGATAAGTAACAAAAGGTATAAAAAATATATTATTAATAAAACCAAGTATATTAATCTCGTAAGACATATTAATTATAATTGGTAAACTTGAAAATAAACTAAGTATACTAATAACTAATATTGATAATATACTATTTTTAATTTTATAATTCTCATTAAAAAGTAATATAAAAAAACTAATACTAAATGACAATATAAAACCAGTATCATAAATATAATATGGATTAATAAATATCAATATTGAAAAAACAACATATAACAAATATTTTGGTTTTATATATAAATAATATATTTTATTTATACTTGATAAAACAAAAAATAAAACAGCTCTTAATATTGAAGGAGTAAAAGAAGCTATAAAAGCGAAAAACAATAAAAATATACTAGTTAAAAAATAAGAAAGTTTTTCATTAAATTTTAATTTACTAAATATATATATAAGAATATTACTAAACATAGATACATGAAGACCAGATAATGCAAACAAATGAGTTACACCATTTGTTTTATAATTATTAAGTACATCTGAATCTATATAATATGATTTTCCTAATATAAATGCATATAAATATTCATTGTATTTTATTGAATCAATTCTTTTATATATATAATTCTTAATATTCAAAAATACATTACTATTTTTACTTACTATTTTAATATTATCAATTTTAATAATATAATATATTTTTTTATTATATAAATATTCTTTATAATTAAATCCATTTGGTATAGTATTATTATTTGGTACACTAACTTCACCATTTACTAATACTTTATCACCAAAAGAATAATTATCTTTAAAAATATTTATTTCTTCATAACTATTAACATAGTATTTTCCTATATAACTGTCAAAATATATAGTAACTGTTTTATCATTAATTTTATAATCATTAATAATTAATTCAAAACTATCACTATTAACACTTAAAATATCATAACTAGAATTTATTTTTATTAAAATAAATATTAAAGATATAAAAAGTAAAATATAGTATATATAATCACACAGTAATATTATCCTTAATTTTAGAGAAAAGTGTTTCACTTATACCACTTACATTCATAATATCTTTTATTGTTTTAAACTTACCATTTTTTTCTCTATAATTAACAATAGCTTTTGCTTTAGATTCACCTATTCCATTTAATATAGTTAATTCTTGAGCACTAGCAGTATTAATATTTACTATTTTAGAACTATCACTTGTACTACTATTTGTATCATTATAACAAGCATCATTTTTTACTTCTTCACAAACACATGGAGCAGATACCTCTAACTTATCATTCTTTTCAGCATCACTAATTTCCTTATTAGAATAAATAACAACTACTTCACCATCCTCTAATTTCTTAGACAAATTAATAAATCTCGTATTAGCATTTTTAGAAAGCCCTCCAGCCTCATTAATTAAATCATTAACTCTACTTCCAACTTTAATATTATAAACTCCAGGTTTCTTTATTTCACCTTTAATATCAACAATAATATTCTCTTCTATTACTTCTTCTTTAAGTTCAAGAGAATCATCTTCATAAGAATTAATTGTTTCATTATTATCATTCTTATAAAAATAAACAAATTCAAATATACTTATTAAAAATAATATAAAAGAAATAACCAACATAATAATATTATTCTTCAAATAATTAAAAATATTTTCTTTCATCATTCTATCCCCCTAATATTATTATTCGAAATAAAATTCAAAAACACTTCTTTTTTTTATAAAATTTATACAAAATAAAAAGAAGTCAATCGACTTCTTAGAATGTTACAGGTTTATTCTTATAATTAAGAACTATATATCCAATAGCAAATGATATCAATGTTACAACAAATAATATAGCAACATTTTCAACTCCAGTAGCTGGATTATATTGAAGTTTAATAGTACCAACAACATTAGTAGTACTTATCTCTCCACCAACAACAACATTTTGAAAATATGGATAAATAGAATAATAAATTTTACCTCTATTAGAACTTGGTTCAAATACTAAAGCATTTTCAGCAGAAGCCTTAATATTTACTTCAGAGATTTTTTCTTTCTTAGGTACAGTTATATAAAATTCAGTACCATTTTCAAAAGAAGTTATCTCATTACCTAATCTATCAACTAATTTAACCTTATCTTTATATGAATCAGTTACCTCAACTGTAATATTTGCAGTAGAAACAACTTTAGCATCAATTGCATAAGGACCATATTTTATAATATCACTTGTAGAATTAAATACCTCTTTACCAGCAGCAGGTTTAATAAATTCAATAGTATTATCATAAGATAATGAATCATAATTTGTATAGATTTCTCTATCTTGATTTAACCATTGATATAATTTATTAAGCTCAGTACTTCCAGTTAAAGTATCACCTAACTTTTTACCATTAAATGATGCATCAGCAGCTCTCCATATAGAATGTTGAACAACAGCGAACACATAATCCTCAGCTAATGATTTAATTTCATCAACAGTTTTACCTGTATATAATGTTTCCATTTCAGTTAAAAGTGTAGTATAACTAGCACCAGCTTCCTCTAAAGCTTTCTCTATTGTTAATGTAGGATAACTATGTTCTAAAATCCATAAAGCATGATTATAATCATAATTACCACCAAGAGAAGTTACAGAATAATCTAAATACATTACATCACTTTTCTTAAATTTAATAGTTAATGGATAACTAATACTATTAACATCATTATCATAAGAAACACTAGTAATATTAACAGTTACTTCATTTCCAGTATTAAAAGCAGTTACAAAATCATTTGAAGTACCATAAGTATGATTAAATTCAAAAGCTGGACCACTTTGGAATGAATCTCCTACTTCATTCTTAACCTTATTTCTTAAAGTCTCATTATTAATAAGTTCCCTATAAAAACCAAACATTACTATTTGTTCAGCATGAGCATCTGGATCAATAGTAACTCCATCTGGAACCTCACTTATATAAGCATGATATCCCATAGGATATTTCATATGTTTATCTAAACAATATGAATATTTTGTATTAGTAAGATTATTATTAGCATCAACAGTAGTTGAAAATTCAAGTATACCTAAAGAACTATGAGCAATATCATTACCATCAGTATCTTTAAATGTAATTTTACTATAATCAACATCCCTTGTCTTCTCAACATAATAATTATCTTCTGCATTAACATTAACAGTTATCATTAATAAAAACAATACAGTTAACAATTTAAAATATTTTTTCATATACATCTCCTCTATTTTTATAAATAAATAATATCATTTTTTAAATAAAATAACAATAGAAATAAAAAAGAAAAATAATTTTTTATATTTTTCTCTTTAAATTAAAATCATCATCATTATATTTACTTCTTAATTCCTTACTTTCATCAAAAATAGATAATAATATTTTATAACCATAACTATCTTTATTAGTATCATGACCAATCTCATCAATAATATTATGTGAAATATATTCAGGTAACATTACAAACATACTTCTTATATAACACATATTTAATAAAACTTTTCTAAAATTAGAACTAACATTAACAGACTTTTCATTTAATCTTATCATTTTCCTTGATAAATTAGTAACAGTTTCAATATCTTTACCATTACCAACAATTGTTGGATAATTTGTTTTTTCAACATTATCATCTTTCTTATAAATAAATGCAAAATTATATAAAGAAGAGTACATCTCTTTTTTATGTTTTCCACATTCTCCACTTTCACACAATTCTCTTACAGAATCTAAAAATATTTGTTTTCTTTTTTCTACTGAATGAACATAAGAATTAACTACATCATTAGTACAACCAGTATCACCTAAAACTTTCTTTGAATATATATTATTAATATGATTTAAAACTCTAAAACCACAAAGAGTTTCATCAGACAAATCATTAAATAATAAACACCATTCACCAGTAGCTATATATTTCAATTCAGAAACATTATATATTTCAAATAACTCATCAATAACCTTATCTTTTAAACCATTACTAAATATAAAATCATAAAAATAATCTTCTAATTTAGTTAAAGAATTAACAACCTTTAAAATCTTTTCATACTCTAAAGATGAAGATTTACCTTGCATATCCAAAATACATAATCTTTTATAACAAACTAAAATACATTTTGCTAAATTATTTATACTTAATGCTAAACTTTTTGTATCCATAAACAACATCCCCATTGATTGAA
>CAZYRI010000034.1:0-10346 GCA_964649575.1 uncultured Clostridium sp.
TCGCCCCCTACGTATTACCGCGGCTGCTGGCACGTAGTTAGCCGGGGCTTATTCAAAAGGTACCGTCAAGTGAATATCATTTCCTATACTCACAATTCTTCCCAAATAAAAGTGATTTACAATCCAAAGGACCTTCATCTCACACGCGGCATTGCTCGGTCAGGCTTTCGCCCATTGCCGAATATTCCTAACTGCTGTCTCCCGTAGGAGTCTGGGCCGTGTCTCAGTCCCAGTGTGGCCGATCAACCTCTCAGTCCGGCTACGCATCGTCGCCTTGGTAGGCCGTTACCCCACCAACAAGCTAATACGCCGCAGGCTCATCTTTAAGCGAAGCTTTAAGGGCTCCTTTACTATTACTAGCACATTCGGTATTAGCAGTCATTTCTAACTGTTATCCCCAACTTAAAGGCAGATAACCCACGTGTTACTCACCCGTGCGCCACTGAGTGCAGAATCCAAATCAACCTTCATTCCATTTCTGAGCAAGCTCTTCAACTTCATTCCAGTGTCAATGGGGCACTCCGTTCGACTTGCATGTCTTAGGCATGCCGCCAGCGTTAATCCTGAGCCAGGATCAAACTCTCAATAAAAAATTCTTTTTATTGTTAAAGAATTGATTTCAATTAATCCTGTCTACAAAACTCATTATTTTACTTAGTTTTCAAAGATCATTATCAACCGCATTCTTGCAGTTGCTCTTATAATATAACATGATATTTTATCAATGTCAACATTTTTTTACATTTTTTTCACTTTTTTATTTTTTAGTGAAAACAGTAATAATTATTGAATTTTCAGTGAATATCATATCATATTTTTTCTTTTTGCATTCCATTTCTTCGAATGCCCATTTAATATAACACTTAATATCTTTATTGTCAACATTTTTTTAACATTTTTTCATTTTTTTAAATTTTTAATGAAAACTTAATTAAAAATCAAATTATTGACAATATATCAAGTATATATATTAATTTTGCTCTCTTTCACAAGTGCCAGATTAATATAACACTTCATAATTAACATGTCAACAACTTTTTTTAAAAATGTTAATCTTTTTTTTAAAAATATTAAAAAAAGCATCAAAAAATGATACTTTTACCTTATTATGCACCAAAATTATAATATTATTTATTATTTTCTTACCTTTTTAAATATATCAAAATAATACTCAATGCACTCTGTGTTAAAAGGAAACTCACCTGATTTTTTCATTTCTATCAATGCTGATAGTTCCTCTTTAATAATATAATTTATTTCTTTTGGATATTTCATAAGCCTTTTATGATAATTATATTCATTTCTATCCAAAATTTTAAATGCTCCATCATTAAATACTCTTAGATCTAAATCATAATCAATATATTTAATAATATTTTCATCAATAACAAACGGACTAGCTATATTGCAATAATAGTAAATTCCATTTGATTTCAATTGTGCAATTATATTAAACCATCTATTATTATAAAAGAACATAATTGCAGGTTCTTTAGTTCTCCATGTTCTTCCGTCTTGTTTAGTTACTAGAACATTCTCATTACCAAGAACTATATAATCTTTTTTAACATCTAAAACATAAGCTATATTCCAAGATTTATGAATAACACCATTATGTTTATAACAATGAATTACAAGTGTGTCTCCAACTTTTAAATTCATAAGACACCTCTTTCACAATAACATATTAACACATTAAATATCATTAATCAAACCATGTTAACAAAAAACAAAAATAGTTTACTGTTTTTTAGTAAACTATTTTAATATCTCAAGGGCTTTCTGTAATTGCTTAGAAGAATCCTTCACCTCATAATCAGGTTCAATTCCCTTTTCATTTATACTCTCACCGTTTGGTCCAAGCCAATAACCACTAGTATATTTAACCATTGCTCCACTAGATAAAACATCGGTTTCTTGTACAGTACCTTTGCCAAATGACTTAACACCAACTATTTTAGCATTTAAATTATCTTTAAGAGCCAAAGTAAGCACTTCAGAGGCAGATGCTGATGAGGAATCAATAATAACAATAATCTCATCAAAAGCCCTGTATTGACTTTGCTCTGACTTATATTTAGTAACTTTATTTTCTTTATTCTTCAATTGATATACTATATTACCCTTATTTAAAAATAAAGCCGCTGTATTATATGCAGAATTTAAATAACCACCAGTGTTACCCCTTAAATCAATAATCAAAGATTTGACACTCTTATCAAACTTATCTAATGACTTTTTAACAAGTTCACTAGTTGTCATAGAAAAAGTATCAATCTTTATATATCCAACATTATCATATGTCTTACTAGTCACAGAATCAATAATAACATCACTTCTAGTAATACTTGCTTTATACTCCTTATCATTTCTTTTATAAGTAAGTGTATATTTATCTGATTTACCATTTTTAATAGTATCAGACACATAATTAAACTCCTTGTCTTTTAAAAATACATCATCAAGTTTTACTAAAATATCACCCTTTTTAAGTCCAGCCTCACTAGCAGGAGAGTCACTAAATACTTGATTTATTATTATCTCACCATTATCATCTAATGTAATTTCAACACCAATACCAGTATATTTACCATTTAATTGTTCTTGAAGACTATCAGTAGTATCTTTACTTAAATATACACTATAATCATCTTCTAAATAATTATACATTCCAGCAATAGCTGACTCTATAAGTTTTTCCTTATCAACATCTTTAACATAACTATTAACTATATGATCATAACTTTGAATAAATTCATTCAAATCCGTTTTATCAGACTCACTATTAGAAATATAAATTTTATCATAATTCTTATATACTATAAGACCACTACACACACTTACAACAATACCAGTAATTATTATGATTACAATTACTTCAATTATATTAAAATCAGTTGTTTTTTTAACAAAATCATTATCATTATTCATACTTTAACTCATCCCTACTATATGTCATTATACAACAAAGAAGTTTAATTTAAAAGACCCAAACAGTAAAAATAATACATAAACAAAAAAAAGAATTAGATTAAACTAATTCTAATCTTACGATTAAAGCATCGTCCCCAATTCTTTCCTTTAGCTTAATTATTCTAGTATATCCACCATTTCTATCTTTATAAGTAACAGCATATTCATCAAATAATTTTTTAACTAAATCTTTATCATTATTTAAGAAAGCAAGTGCTTTTCTTCTAGAATTAAGATCTCCTTTTTTAGCATAAGTAATCATTTTCTCTACGAACTTACGAACTTCTTTAGCTCTTTGTTCAGTAGTTTGAACGAAACCATTTTCAAGGACATCTTTAGTTAAACTAGATAGAATACTTCTTCTAACACGAGTTTCTCTATTTAATTTTCTATATAATGCCATTATATCCTCCTAATCATCATCACGGAACTTAAGTCCCATGTCTTTAACTTTATCTAATACTTCTTTTAAAGATTTCTTACCAAGATTTCTAATTTTTGTCATTTCTGATTCACTCTTAGATGTTAAATCTTGTAATGTATGAATAGCATCTCTCTTTAAGCAATTATAAGCTCTTACAGATAAATCTAATTCTTCAATAGGAGTTTCTAATGTTTTTTGAACAGAATTTTCTTCTTTATCAGCTAAAACACTTTCAAGTCCAGTTAAATTATGTAAATCAGTAATAACTTCTAAGTGATCAATAATAATTTTAGCAGCTCTTGCAACAGCTTCTTCTGGTTTAACACTTCCGTTAGTCCAAACATTTAAAATTAATTTATCATAATTATCACTTTGTCCTACACGAGCAGTTTCAACTTCATAACTAACTCTTTCAATAGGGCTATATAAAGAATCAACACCAATTGCTCCTACTACATCTTTAACAGCAACAGCATTAATCTTTCCATCAACATAACCACGACCATTAGATACAGTCATAGTCATATCTAAACTTCCACCCTTTGATAAAGTAGCTATTAATAAATCTGGATTAATTATTTCAACTTCGCCATTTTTATCAATATCAGAAGCATGCACTTCTCCTTCCTTATTTGCTTTTAAATGTAAAACTTGATCATTCTCACTATGATTTTTTAAGACCAATTTCTTTAAATTAAGAATGATTTCAGTTACATCTTCAACAACACCATCCATTTTTTGAAATTCATGCATAACACCTTCAATTTTAACATCAGTTATTGCACTACCTTCTAAACTAGATAACATAACTCTTCTAAGAGCATTACCTATAGTTGTTCCAAAACCTCTTTCAAGTGGTTCTAAAACGAATTTTCCATAATAATTACTTTCAACATATTCATTTACTTTATAATCTGGTTTAATAAATTTTAACATGGTTTTTTCCCCTTTCCTAACTATACACGTCTTCTCTTAGGTGGTCTACATCCATTATGTGGTACTGGTGTAACATCATTGATAGCAGTAATTTCAAGTCCAGCAGTTTGTAAACTTCTAACAGCTGTTTCACGACCTCCACCGATTCCTTTAACGAATACTTCTACTTTTCTAATTCCAGCATCATAAGCAGCCTTACCAGCAGCTTCTGCACTCATACCAGCAGCAAAAGGAGTTTTCTTTTTACTACCTTTATATCCTACTGTTCCTGAAGAAGCCCAACTAATTACTCCACCATTATTATCAGTAATAGTTACGATTGTATTATTAAATGTAGAGTGAATATGTGCTTGACCCTCAGTGATATCTCTCTTTGCTTTTCTTTTTCTTCTATTATAAGCCATAAGTTATCCCTCCTATTTTCTATTTCTTCTTATTAGCAATAGTCTTTGGTTTACCTTTACGAGTTCTAGCATTTCTACTAGTATGTTGTCCTCTTACTGGTAAGCCCTTTTTATGTCTTGTACCTTGATATGAATTGATTTCCATTTTAGTTTTAATGTTCATTTCAACTTCACGCTTTAAGTCACCTACTAATACATATTTATCAGCAGCTGCTCTTAAACGATTAATTTCATCAACAGTTAAATTATCAGTTCTAGTATCTTCACTAACATTTGCATCATTACAAATTTCATGTGCTCTAGTTGGACCAATTCCATAAATGTAAGTAAGTGCTACTACTATTCTCTTATTCTTTGGTAAGTCAATATTTTTAATACGTGCCATATTTTCCTCCTACTTAACCTTGTCTTTGTTTATGTTTAGGGTTTTCACAAATTACCCTAACTTTTCCGTTTCTTTTAATAATTTTGCATTTATCGCAAATCTTTTTTACTGATGGTCTTACTTTCATTCTAATCCCTCCATTATTTTCTATAAATTATACGCCCACGTGTTAAATCACAAATAGGTATTTCCATAAGCACTGTATCACCTGGGTAAATACGTATCATGTTTAAACGCATTTTTCCAGAAACGCGGGCTTCCACGATGTGCCCATTAGTTTTACTTTAAAGTCTCCTCCTGGTAAAACTTCTAATACCTTTCCTTCAAGCTCAATATAACCGTCCTTTTCTTTGGCCATGTTTTCACTCTCCTGTTAAAATCTCATAACCATCTTTGGTTACTAGAATTGTATGTTCAAAATGCGCAGCAGGACTACCATCACGAGTGACTATTCCCCACTCATCATCAAGTAACCATACTTGTTTAGTACCAAGACTAAACATAGGTTCAATAGCTAAGGTCATACCTTCTTTAAGTATTATTCCTTCACTTTCATGATTACTAAGATTAGGAATATATGGGTCTTCATGAAGATTTTGTCCAACACCATGTCCAGTTAGACATTCAAATACTCCAAATCCATTCTCCTTAGCAACCTTACCAATCGCAGAACAAACATCATTTAATTTAATACCAGCTTTAACTACTTTAATTCCTTCGTATAAAGCCCTTCTTGTTTCACGAACAAGTCTTTCAATATCTTCATCAACCTTACCTATTACATAAGTATAAGCTGAATCAGAATGATAACCCTTATATATAGATCCAACATCAACTGAAACTATATCACCTTTTTTAATTATAGTATCATCAGGTATCCCATGTACAACCATATCATTTATACTAATACAAGAGGACGCAGGATACCCTTCATAATCAAGAAATGATGGTGTAGCATCATGACTAACAATGTAATCATATACATATTTATCAATTTGCTTTGTAGTCATACCAGGTTTAATATAATCTTTTAAACTAGATAAAACTCCATAAGTTATTTGACCAGAATGTCTCATAAGTTCAATTTCTTGTTTTGTTTTAATACTAATCATTCTTACTTCCTATTTTCTCTTCAAATTCTTTAAATGTATCATCAGCTGAACCATTAGCATCCAGTTCAACTAATATACCTTTATTTCTATAATATTCAATCACAGGTTTACAATTAACTTCATAACTACTATAACCTTTTTTAAATGTTTCCTCATTATCATCATTACGAGTAGTTAAAGGAACATTACAATCATCACACACACCATCAACCATAGGTGCATTAACACCTGTAAGTCTATTATATGTTTTTTTGCATTGAGGACAAATTTGTCTTCCAAGTGTTCTTTTAAGTGCCATGTCGTAAGATACATTAAGCAACACTGCATAATCAATATGAAGATCCAACTCGTCACAGATATTATTAATAGCAGTTACTTGTGGCATATGTCTTGGATAACCATCAAGTATAAATCCGTTTTTAATATCATCCTTCATAAGTCTTTGCTTCATAAGTTCATTAGTTATAGAATCATCAACAAGTTCCCTTCTTGATTGAATTTCTCTTATTTTTTTACCAAGCTCAGTACTTGGATCAACTCCCCTTAAAAGTTCACCAGCAGAAATACAAACTAAATTATACTTCTTATTTAACATAGAAGCCATTGTACCCTTACCAGCCGCTGGTGGTGCAATTAAAATTAAATTCATAAATTTATCTCCTATTATAATTTCTTGATGCAACAGAACTTTCGAGTTGTTTATATGTTTCAAGAACAACACCTACTGCAATTAGTATAGAAGTTCCACCTAATCTAACTGTCTCAGGTAATCCGGTAACAGCAGTAAATATATTTGGTGCTGCTGCAATTATAGCTATAAATATAGCACCTAAGAATGTAATTCTTGATAAAACCTTTGATATATGTTTTTTAGTTTCACTTCCAGGTCTAATACCAGGAATATAGCCACCATTTTTGTTTAAATTCTTACTTAATTCTTCTGGATTAATTGTTAAGAATGTATAAATATAAGTAAATATGAATATTAAAGCTATATAAATTATAAATCCAACTGGCTTAGAAGTTGATAAATAATTATTTAAAAATGATAATACTTTAGCATTTTTAATAAAATAACTTAATATTGATGGTATACCCATAATTACACTTGCAATAATAACTGGCATAACACCAGCAGAATTTAATCTTAATGGTAAGAATGTTTGTTGTCCACCATAACTTGATGAACTTCTATTTGAATATTGAATTGGTATTCTTCTTTCAGCTTCTTGAACAAATATAACACCAACTATTATACCTAAATATAATAATACGAATAAAGCAAATGTTCCCCAAGCAATAAATGAATTATTAGCACCAGGAATTAAAGATTGAAATGCTGTAACAAACATACTAGGTAAAGTATTAACAATACCTGCCATAATTATTAATGAAACACCATTTCCAATTCCCTTATTAGTTATTTCATCACCTAACCATAACAAGAAGGCAGTACCTGCTGTTAAGATTAAAGCAATTTTGAAATATGTAATAGGTGCTTCAGTTTTTCCTAAGAACATCATTGGATAAAAGAAACCTTGAATAAAAGCAATAGCTAAACCAGAATATCTAGTTATCTTATTGATTTTTCTTCTACCTTCTTCTCCCATTTCTTTTAATTCAGTAAAATATGGGATAATATCCATTTGTAATATTTGAATAATAATTGAAGCTGTAATATAAGGCATAACACCTAATGCGAAGATTGAAAATTGTTTTAGACCTCCACCACTCATAGCATTAAATAATTCTAAAAATCCAATATCACCAGTTATAACATTCATACCAGGAATTGTAATAGAATTACCTACTGCAAAGATAAATAAAGCTCCAAGAGTAAATAATACTCTGACTCTTAAATCTTTGTTAGAAGATCTAAATATTTGCTTAAATGTAGCAAACATATTAAATCACCTCCGTAGTTCCACCCAATTCCTCTATTTTTGTGATAGCTTGGTTAGTGAAAATATTAGCTTTAACAGTTAGTTTCTTCTCTAGCTTTCCACTGCCTAACACCTTAATACCACATAATTCTTTTTTAACAAGTCCAGATTCTTTTAATACTTCAGGAGTAATAACATCTCCATCTTTAAATCTATTTAAATCTGAAACATTAATAATTGCATATTTTTTAGCAAATCTTGCATTTGAGAAACCTCTTCTTGGAATTCTCTTATATAGTGGAGTTTGTCCACCTTCAAACCATGGATGAATTGAAGCACCGCTTCTAGCCTTTTGACCTTTTTCACCTCTAGTAGAAGTTTTACCATGTCCACTACCTGGTCCACGACCAACAACTTTTCTTCTATGAGTTGATCCTTCAACTTTACTTAATTCATGTAATTTCATTACTTTAAGACCTCCTCAACTGTTTTACCACGAAGACTAGCAACATGTTCAATAGTTCTTTGAGATTCTAATGCTTTAATAGTAGCCTTAGCAGTGTTAATTTGAGTATTACTACCTAATGATTTAGATACAACATCCTTAACACCAGCAAGTTCTAAAACTATTCTTGAAGCTCCACCAGCTATAATTCCACGACCAGCCTTAGCAGGTCTAATTAAAACTTTAGCAGCTCCACAAACACCAGTAACTTCATGAGAAATAGTTCTACCATCTACTAAATCTACATGTACAATATTTTTTTCAGCTTCTTTAATTGCTTTACTTACAGCAACAGGAATTTCCTTAGATTTACCAGTACCAATTCCAACATTACCTTTTCTATCTCCTACAGCAACAGTAGCTGAAAATCTAAAATTACGACCACCTTGTGTAACTTTAGTAACTTTACCGATAGAAATTATTTTATCTTCATATAATTTCTTTGGTTCACGATCAGTTCTTTTATTACCGTTCATATATATCCTCCCTAGAATTCTAGTCCATTTTCACGAGCTGCATCAGCAAGAGCTTTAATGCGTCCGTGATATAGATATCCACCACGATCAAATACAACTGCTTTGATCTTAGCTTTTTTAGCTTTTTCTGCAATGTCTTTTCCAACAGCAGCTGCTGCTTCAAGATTGTTACTCTTTAGTTTAAGTTCTAAAGAAGAAGAACTAGCTATTGTAACACCCTTAACATCATCTATTAATTGAGCATATATAGCTTGGTTACTTCTAAAAACACAAAGTCTAGGAGTTACATCTGTACCAGATAAAGTTTGTCTGATCTTACGATGTCTTTTAATTCTCATATCATTTTTTGATTCTTTTTTTATCATATCTTATACCTCCTATGCAGCTTTCTTTCCTTCTTTACGACGGATATGTTCATCTTTATACTTAATACCTTTACCCTTATATGGTTCTGGTTGTCTTACTTTTCTAATATTAGCAGCAAATTCACTAACTGCTTGTTTATCATATCCGCTAACGATTAATTCAGTTGTAGATTTTTCAGGCATCTCAACTTTAATACCTTCTGGAATCATTAATTCAACTGGATGACTATAACCAGCAGAAATAACAATCTTATTTCCTTGAACTTGGAATCTATAACCAACACCATTAATTTCAAGTTCTTTTTTAAATCCTTCACTAACACCAATCATCATATTGTTAATAACTGAATTAGTAGTTCCATGTAATTGTTTAGAAGTCTTAAGTTCATTCTTTCTAGTTACAAGTACTTTACCATCTTCAACTTTAACATCAACATTTGAATTTTTAAATATAAATTCTAATGTTCCTTTTGGTCCTTTAGTTGTTATTTTGTTTCCGTCAAGTGTAACTTCTACACCAGATGGAATAGTTAATATTCTATTTCCTATTCTACTCATAACACACCTACCATATATAAGCTAAAACTTCTCCACCAAGATTTTTACTTCTTGCTTCTTTATCAGTCATTAATCCTTCTGATGTAGAAACAATTGCAATTCCAAGTCCATTTAGAACTCTTGGCATTTCATCAGCTTTAGCATACACACGTAATCCTGGTTTACTAATTCTTTTTAAGCCAGTGATTACTCTTTCTTTAGTTTTTGAATATTTAAGGTTTAAAACGATCATTTCACCAACAGCTAATTTATTAGTATCATAACCATCAATAAAACCTTCTTTTGTTAAAATATCAGCAATACCCTTAGTCATCTTAGTACCTGG
>CAZYRI010000035.1:0-10294 GCA_964649575.1 uncultured Clostridium sp.
CCATCTTTATTTCCAATAAAAGTTACTATACCACTATCTTTTAAATATATATTTTCTCCTTCACCAATTATATATTTAATACCATCTTTATATTTTTCATGTTTTTCTTCTTCTTTAAAAACTGTCTCTGTATTTTCTTTACTGAATATATCTGTTGCTTTATTCATAAATTTATTTACAAAACTAAAATCTATTGTATTGTTTAATACTTTATCAATTATAAAATTTCTAAATTTTGGTGAATGATTACTTATAATTATTATTAGCATAGTAAATATAATTATTGTAAATAGTTTATTTATAAATGATTTAAATAATGGTTTTATACTACTATCTTTTTTATTATTTTTATATTCTTCATATGTCATATTAAATTATATAATTTTTGTTATTTTTTATGCATATTTTCATAAAAACTATAATAGTTATCAATACCAATTATTATATGATCTATTACTGGTATAGCCATAATATTTCCTATTTCGAATAATTTATTTGTAAGATTTATATCTTCTTTTGATGGTGTTGTGTTATTTGATGGATGATTATGTATAACTATTATTGAATTAGCACTTTCTAAAAAAGCATGTTTAAATATTTCTCTTGGATGAACTACTGATGTGTTTATTGTACCTTTAAATAGTAATTTATATGATATTAATTCTGATTTCGTATTCAAATATAATGCATAGAAATTTTCTTGTGTTTCATTAATAAATAGATTTTTAAAGTGTTCAAATACTAATATTGTGTTATTTAATTTTATTTTTTGTTTTACATTTCTATAATATACTCTTCTTCCTAGTTCTAATGATGCGAGTAATTCTACTGCTTTTACTGTACCTATTCCTTTTATTTTAATTAGTTTGTTGTATGTTATATCTTTTAAATTTGATATATCTTTTATTTCATTTAATATCTTTCTTGATAAGTCTTTTACTGATATATTTTTAGTTCCTGTTTTTAATATTATTGATAATAGTTCTTCATTTGATAATGATTTTTCTCCTACTTCTAGTAATCTTTCTCTTGGTCTTTCACTTTTAATAATGTCTTTTATCATAAAAAAATATTCCTCCATTATTTATATACGAAGAATATTTTTAATTCACTATCTATTTTTTAATTTTTCTATTACATTATGTAAATTATCTGCGGATATTATTTCAATATCATAGTTTTTTTCTTTTTTTATTTTCATTGCTTCATCATAGTTACCACTTGGTACGATAAATACTTTTGCTTTATTTTTAACTGCTCCTTTTAATTTATATTTAACTCCGTCTATTTCACCAACTGTGCCATCTGCTTCTATACTTCCAGTACCAGCTATAATTTGGCCTTTTGTTAAGTCATAATCTGTTATTCTATTATATATTTCAAGAGCACACATAAGTCCTCTTGATGAACCACTTTCATTATTTTTAAATACAAATTTTACATTTTCTTTTGTACTAATATTTTTAAGTACTGCTAAATATATTCCTATTGATAAATTATTATTTTCATCTTTTTTAAGTATTGCATAACAATCTTTTTCTTTATTGTTTCTTTCAACTTTTATATTTAGTTTATCATTTTCTTTATATTTTTCTTTTTCTTGTTTTAATGTTTCATAATCAGTTATTTTAACACCATTTATTTCTTTTATTGTATCTCCTACTTTAAGATTATTATTTGTTTTATCTGTTATATATGTTACTTTCAAATCAATACTATTAACTTTATATGGTTTACCTGCTTCTTCATAGGCAGCTATTATTGAATTATAACTTGTTTCTTCTAAATAAATTCTATTTCTAAGATTTACTTCTTCCATACTTTCATCATCTATTCTAACATCACTTGCTGGTACTAAATCCCAAGATGGAATTATATAAGATAAAAGTACTGCTGGTATTATTCCATTTCTAGATGTTACATAAGTTAAATTAAAACTACCTTCTTCTTTATATTCATTATCAGTTTCAATTCTATTTTCTAAACTAATAAGTCCTCCTGGTGAATATATATTATAATCTAGTTTTATAAAGAAAGTTGGTACAATTAAAATAAATAATATATATGAAATATAGTTTCTCTTAATATCATTTTTTATATAATTTAATATCTTTTTTATCATATTTTTCTCCCATTATTAATAGTATATCACATATAAGGAAATTAAATGAAAAAAATAAAATATATTTTACTTACTATAATATTTATAGTGTTTATTATTAATATTGATGTTGTTATAGAGTCTACTCGTAATGCTTCTTTTGTATTTTTTAATAAAGTTTTTGTTAGTATTTTTCCATTTATTATACTTAGTGATATATTATATTATTTTAATTATCATATATTCTTAAAAGATAATATTGGTTTTTTTATATCTAAAATATTTAGAATTAATAGTGAAAGTAGTACTATATTCTTATTTAGTTTATTTACTAGTCATCCAGCTAATGCTATATATATTAAGAATATGCTTGATAATAATGAAATAAGTATTAATAATGCTACTAATTTATTATGTTATACTTATTTTCCATCTATATCTTTTGTTATTGGTAGTGTTGGTATAGGACTTTATAATAATTATAGATTTGGTTTACTTTTATATTTAGTTTGTTTAATTAACAATATATTGATTGGTTTATATTTAAGAAATAAAAATGATATTAATATATGTATTGGTATAAGAAATAATAATAGTAATATACTTGATACTCTTTATAATTCTATTATGAAAGGTATCAATACTTCTTTTATAATATTTGGTAATCTAATTGTATTTACTATTATAATTAATTTAATAATAAAGTATTTCAATATTAATACATATATACTTAGTATTTTTAGTGGTATTTTAGAACTTACTAGTGGTGTTATTAGTGTAAGTAATATAAATAGTAGTTTAAATATAAAATTTTGTATAACAGCTTTTATTTTATGTTTTAGTGGTTTATCTATTTTATTTCAAAGTTTTACTATTCTTAGTAAATATAAAATTAATATTAAAAAAATATTAATCATTAAATTAATATTTTCTATTATTAATTCTTTTTTACTGTATCTGTTGAGTATAATTTAATATTATAACTTTCATCACTAACATGTAATGTTATTATACTTAATACATCTAACTGTGTTATATCTTTTTTATTATCATAATAATATTGTTCAAGAGATAATCCTGTAAATTTATATCCTCTTGTGGTAACTTTATCTTGATCTTTATTTTGTATATTTTCTTGCTCTATTGTTCTTAAAAATAACTGTTTATTTGTTTTTTTATCATAATAAGATATTGTACTAGTATCTGTTCTTTCATATCTTAAAATATTACCATCACTATCTTTTACTGCTTTAATTCCATTTAATGAAAAATTATATACTTTTATTTGTCTTTCTTCTCCATTTCTTAACTTTATATCACAAGTATTTCCTTCTTCATTACAACTTGCTTCTTGTATACCTTTATTATTAATAATATCATTATTTATATGTCTTGATATTGAAGCACTAAATATTCTAATATCACTATCTTCATCTATAACTTCATATGTTTGTTTTAATTTAACAAGTGTAGCTAAAAGTGAAACAAGTATAATTGAAACTAATGTTATACTTACTATTAATTCAACTAGTGTAAATCCTTTTTTATTCATGTAATCCTCCATTATAGTATTATAGAAGCATAATAATATTTTCCTTTTCTATAAAATACCCCTACTGCATAATTAATAGGTGTTGTATTATCATCTTGATATTTTTTTAATGTTTTTAAGTATTCTATTGTTCCATTATCATAAACTTTTGTAGCATAATAATTTTTACTAGCATCATTAGTAAGTGCTACTTCTATATCATCTATTATTATAAAATATATCATATTAGTATCACTAAATAGTTGTTTACAATCTGAAATAACATTATTCATGTAAGTTGTATCACAATTATCTTTAGAAGCAACTAAATTACTTTGATAACTCATTCCTGTTTTATTTCCCATTTCATTTACTGTCCATAATAAATATTTATCGCTTGGAATATCATAGTAATTTTTTTGTTTTGATTTACTTGCTAAAAGATCATAACTAGATAATGACATTGTTAATGCTAATGCAACTATTATTAATACTGTTACACTTTCTACAAATACAAATCCTTTTTTATTCATGCTATTCTCCTATTATATATGGGCTTGTTCTAAGTCCTGTACCACTATTAATTACAGAATCTCCTCTTAAAGATATAACTGGAAATATTTTTCCTTTTTGTGAAGTTTCTATTTCTTCTAATGTTCCATCAGCATTATGTATAAATACATGTGAATTATTACTTTCATGTGTACTTGGTGTCATTGTAAAATATTGGTTTCCATTTGCTAAATAATGTGTATCTGATGTTGTTGTACCATCTTTAGCAATAGCACCTGCATACATTAATTCGTCCATTGTTATCATACCTACTGGATATAATAATTTTCCATTGCCTGATGCTAATGTTTGACTAAATTTATCATTATCATTTATACAATTAAATGTTGGAGAGTTTGCTTGAAATCTAAGGTATGGATCATAATGAGTAGTATTGTTTCCATAACCAAATTGTGTTGCTGTACCAGTGTATCCTTCACTAACAGTAGTAATTTTTCTATCTGAGCAATAAACTGCATCAGCCAGATATTTTGTGATTTCATCACCTTTTGAATATATATTATTTTTAGCCCAAGTATCTATTTCTTTTTTAGCATTACTATCAAATGTATTTTTTGTTGATTCTTCATATGTTGTTGTTGGTGTTGTTATAACACAAGTCGTAGAAGAGTCACATTCATTCTCAACACCAGTTTTATATCCTATAAATGTGTTATCATTTGTTGTTTGATTATATACAACATTAGTTATTGGAGAAGTAATTGTGCCTTCTGGGCATGTTCCATCAGTTGGAGCACCTGCATATTGCATTTTAACGGAATTTCCTTCGGCAGTTCTTATTATTCTAAAACATAATCCAGCATAAATAACATAATTATTATTTACAGCACCTCTAAAATAGTAAACTCTTTTACCATCAATTGATTTATCAGCACTACTAGTATAATATAAGCCATTTCCATTAGTTTCACTTGATGGTAAACTAAAATCTATTCCTGTACTACTACTTACATTAATACTATCTACTGTATCTGAATAGTTTAAATTATCTATTAAAATTCTATAATATAATTTACTTTTTTGTTCATTTGATATTTTTAAATCATTATTTATTCTTTCACTAAATGTTGTTAGTATTTTATTATTTCTTGAGTATGTTTTTAAAATAGCAAGCATAACAAATAAAAACAATATTAAAAATGTATATACAAGTGTCATTGAAATGAAACCATTTTTATTTTTCATATCTACTCCTTATTGTAATTATATAACAAATAAAAATAAAAATCTACAATTGCAGATTATTTATTTTCTCTTACAATATTCATACCTGAATATATATATGAATATGTATTTTTTATATTATATGTATTATCCATTTCATTATCTATTTTTATTATTTTTGGAGGTATTGATATTAAAACATTAAAAAGCATTTTTTCTTCATCTGTTAAAGATAAAGTTTCATTATAAACTTTTAAAAGATAAATAAAATCAAGTTTATAACCTTCTTTTTTATAAAATTTATATAAATCTAAGACTGGAGTGTCAACCAAATAATTATCCCAACTTATTAAATAATTTTTATCTCCGTGAATAAAATGTTCTAATGAAATATTGTTGTGATTAATACATACTCTTTCTTTTGATTTAAATTCAACTATTTTAAACCATTTTTTTAGTTCTTCTTTAGCATATTTAAGTGAACTATCTATTGCACTATAATTTCTAGCAAATAAATAATGTGATGGTGACATAAATTCTTCATTTTCTATCTCTTCTATTGCTGTTTCATAATATTTAGTTAGATATTCTATATTTGATAATAATTTATCATATATATTTTTATATTTATTTTTACTAACATCTTTAAAAAACATTGTTTTATAATGAAGCATAGAAAGTGTTTTTATAAGTTCAACACCTTTACTTACTTCGTGATATTTTTCTTCTTTAATATATCTTGTTTTGACTTCTCTATCATTTATTTCTATTATTTCAGGGTAGTTATCAAAGTTAACTGTATCTAAATATTCATATAATTCTAGTAAATCATTATTTCTTTTTTTAGTAATTATGTCATCTTCTATTAGGACACTATTTTTATATTTTTTACTCATTTACTTCAGGTATTATTATTTTATCTCCTATTTTTAAATCATTTAAATTATTATATAAAGATAATTCTTCTTTACTAATATTATATTTATTGCATATTTGATCTACTGTATCTCCTTCTCTTAGAATATATATTTTGTATGTGTAATATTTATTTTCGTTGTTTATAATGGTATTTGTTATATTAGTAATATTATTATCTATATCAATATCATTTACTATTGGTTCAATAGTTTCTTCTGGTAATTCAATATCATTTTTAAAGTATTCATCTAAATAATCATCCAGTGAGTCATTCTCTTCTTCATTAACATTTTCTTCTATTTCATCACAAGTAAATAATAAGTCAATGTTTGCGGTTAATACATCTTTAGAAATTGAATATTTAAAATCATCTATATCTATTTTTATTGTATCTTTGTTTACTTTTTTTGATATAGCTATACCAAATGGAACTGTATATTCAAATTCTTCATCTAAAACAGTTGCTTCAGTCATTTTATATGTACCATTTATGTTTACAGTTCCTTCAACTAAGTCATCTAGAATTTTATAATCATGTTCTAAGCTAATATTAGTTATTTCTCCTATTTTAGTTTTAAATATAATATCTTTTTTTAATGGAATAATTTCTCTCATATATTTCTCCTTTCAATTAAATATATGAAAAAAAAATATTCATTATGAGAATATTTTTTCGTATATTTCTATGTAATTGCTTACTGGAATAAAATCTATATTATTTCTAAGGTCTTTTTCTAACCATTCTATATCATTCATATTATCTTTTGGTATAAATAATTTTTCTAATTTTAATCTTTCACATGCGATAGTTTTTTCTTTTAAACCACCTATTTTTAATATATCTCCATTTAGTGTTATCTCGCCTGTTAAAGATATTTTATCACTTATTATTATTCCTTTTATATGTGAAAGTATTGCTGTTACTACTGCTATACCGGCTGATGGACCATCTTTATTTATAGCTCCTTCGGTAAAGTTTATATGTATATCATTATTCATAAAAAAATCTTCATCTATATCAAATCTTTTAGCATTACTTTTGATATAACTTATTGCAATTTCTATGCTTTCTCTTGTCATATCCCCAAGTGATCCTGTGAATGTATATTTTCCTGTTCCTTTAAATGTTGTACATTCTATATATATTGATACTCCACCAATTGTACTACAAGCTACTGCTGTTACTACTCCCGGATGAATAATTTCTTTATATTTTGATTCTTTATATAATTCTTGTTCTAAGAAATGACTGATATCATTTTCTTTAATTCTTACACTAACTATTTTTCTAGATGATTTTATATGTTCTGTTATAACTTTTCTGACTATTTTATTTATATCTCTTTCAAGTTCTCTTACACCTGATTCGCTAGTATATTCATTTATTATTTTCTTAATAGCTGGTTCTTCAAATTTAATTATTGTATTTTTAAGTCCATGTTTCTTTAAGGAAGTTGGTATTAAATAATTTTCACTAATAAATAATTTTTCATTATCTGTATAACCAGTTAATTCTATTATTTCTAATCTATCTAATAAAGCAGGTGGTATATTTGTAACATCATTCGCAGTTAATATAAATAATATTTTTGATAAATCTATTTCTTCATCAATGTAGTTATCTGTAAATCTCTTATTTTGGCTTACATCAAGTATGTCTAGTAATGTTGAAGCTGGGTCACCTTTATAATCTTTTTTTAATTTATCTACTTCATCAAGTAAAAATACAGGATTGTTACTTCCACATTTTATAAGAGATGTCACTATTTTACCTGGGTTAGATCCAATGTATGCTCTTCTATGTCCAACTAATTCAGCTGAATCGCTCATGCCACCTAATGATATTTTAATAAAATTTCTATTTAATGCTTGTGATATTGATTCAGCAAATGTTGTTTTACCTACTCCAGGAGGACCAACTAAGCAAATTATTGGGCTTGATACTTCGTTTGTTATACTTTTAACTGCTATATATTCTATAATTCTTTCTTTTGCTTTTTTCATTCCATAGTGAGTATCATTAAGTTTCTTTTCTATTTTTAATAAATCTTTTTCATCCTTTGTTTCAATATACCAGGGAACATTCAATAAATATTCTATATAATTTCTTATAATTCCTGCATCTGGACTCATTTCACTAGTGGCATTATATCTTTCTATTTCACTAAGTAATTTTTCTTTTATTCTTTCTGGATATTTACCACTATTTGCTAAGTTTCTATAATTTAAAACATCTTCTTCTTTTGTATTAGTTTCACCAAGTTCACTTTTAATTACTTTTAGTTTTTCTTTTAAAATGAATTCTTTTTGAGTATCATCTAATCCTTTTTTAATCTCATTTTCTATATGACCTTCTAAATCTATAACAGCTGTTTCTACCGCTAATTCTTTAATTAATGTTTTACATCTACTTATTGGAGAAGAATCTAACATTAAATTTAATTTTTTTTCAAAAGATAATGGTAAAAAGTTTGCTATTAAATCAGTCATTTTATCTAAATTACAACCTGATTTTAATTCACTCATTATTGAGTTACCTATTAATGGATTTTTATCTATATATTTTTCCAATTCTGTTTGTAATTTTCTTTGATATGCTGTCCATTCTATTTCACTTTCTGATAATTCAATACCAGTTATTATACTATCTAAAATATCTTCTTCATTTGAATAATTTACATAACTTATTATTTTTACTCTATATAGTCCAGTTATAAATACTCTTTTATTTCCATTTGGTAAATCAATAACACTGTTTATTTTTCCAACTACACCTATTCTAGATAAATCTGATGTATCTGGTTTTTCTTCAAGTGTGTTTAAAGGGCAAACAATTAAGACTTCATCATCATGATATAATTTAGATATCTCTGTTACCTTTTTGCTTATATCACTTTTAATTTCTACTCTTACTTCTTCACCTGGAAGCAAGACTAATTTCTTTAACAAAATTACTGGCAAATTACTCTTAATCATGCTTCCTCCTGTTCTTGACTTATTATTATAAATTCAATTTATATAAATGTAAACACAAAAACTAATTTTTCACAAAAAAAGAGTTTTTAAAACTCAATTTTCTATTTATTTTTATACTTATTTTTAATTTTTTATAGTTATTTTTTTGAGATTTATTCTCAGTACATATTTTAGTGATTTTTATATTATTCATAATCTTTTACTCTGTCAAAAGTGATATTCTTGATTTTCTCTTGTTTAATGGAATTAATTATTATCAGACTTACTCTTTCATAGTCAACTTCTCCATTTACTGGAATGTTTTTCTTTTTAGAGATCTTAGTAAAACATTCTTCTACTTCATCATCATTATAATATTCTATTCCAAATTCTTGCTTTAATATATCTTTGTAATATTTATCTAGCATTCTAAGTATATGGCAAGCCACTTCTTCAATTGTTATTACTTCTTCTTTTATAATTGTCATACTTGCTAGATTATATGCTACTATATTATTTTCAAATTTTGGCCATAAAATTCCAGGACTATCAACTAAGTCCATATTATCACTTATTCTAAGAGTTGTTAGATTTTTAGTAACACCAGGTTTGTTACCTACTCCTGCTATATTTTTACCAACCAATTTATTAATAAGTGTGCTTTTTCCTACATTAGGTACACCTACTATTAAACATTTTGCTTTTTTAGGAAGCAAACCTTTATTTTTTCTCTTTTCATTTATTGATTTCATTAATTTTGTAACTTCTTCTATTATTTTTTTGTGGTCATTAGTATTTTTAGAATCACAAGTAACTGTAATATATCCTTTTTTATTGTACTTTTCTATCCATTTAGTTGTTTCTTCTTTATCACATAAGTCATATTTATTAAATACAATTATATTTTGTTTTTCTCTTGTTATTTTAGCTAAATCAGGTATCATTGAAGAATATGGAACTCTTGAATCAATAACATTAATAACTATATCAATATTAGAAATAATATTTGTTATTTCCTTCTTTGTTTTGGCCATATGTCCTGGGTACCAGTT
>CAZYRI010000036.1:0-10017 GCA_964649575.1 uncultured Clostridium sp.
ATATCTTTACTATCTGCATTTCCACTTATACTTGAACTAAAGTATGCATAAGAAAGCCCTACACTCATTAGAAATAATAATACTATTCCTGTTATATACAGTATTCTCTTATCCTTCATCTTTTCACTCATCCTTTACTATTATTTATAATAGCATATTTACCCCCCCCGACAAGCGAACAAGTGTTCTTTTTCAGAAACAATATAAATTTGTAATTTAATCTATATACATTCGCAAATTATTTTATACATATTATTTCCAATTAAATATTTCATCATTCAAAAAGCACTATTTCTAGTGCTATAAATATGTTTGTATAAATGGTGTTATTATGTCACTAAAATATAATGTTATAAGTGCTCCTATTAAAAGGAAAGGTCCAAAAGGAATTATCCCTTCTTTATTTTTCTTACTTATTATTAATGAAAATACAAGGCCTGTTACTGAAGCTATAAATAATGAAATAATACTACTCATAACTCCTATTGATAATCCTATAACTCCCATTAATTTTATATCTCCATCACCAAGTGATTCTTTTTTAAATAAAGCATTACCAAGTAATTTTATTAAATACATTAATATGAATATAACAGCACTCGCTATTATATATTTAAATACAATATCACTACTTTCAAAGCATAATAATGTTATTATAATACCAATTCCTGAAAGTATAAGTACTCTATCTGATATATAGAAATATAGGAAATCACTTACTATTGTTACCATTAATGCACAAGTAAGTATTGTACTTATAAAGAAATTAGTTGTAAATCCAAATGTTACATAGTTACATAAGAATAATAATGCAGATGCTATTTCAACAAATGGATAAATAAAATTTATTGGTTTATGACAATAAGCACATTTACCACCAAGAGCTATGTAAGATATTATTGGTATATTCATATACCATTTTAGTGGTTTTCCACAGTCATTACAGAAGCTACTTGGATAGGTAGTTTTTATTTTATTAGGTATTCTATAACCCATACATCCTAAAAAACTACCCATTATTGCTCCTATTATTGTCACATAAATCATTGTAAATATTTCCATACCTTCACCCCTACTAACTTATTGTTGAATAAATTCCAAACATTGGTACAACTACTGCGATTAGAATAAATCCTACAACTACTGCTAAGAATACTATTAATACTGGTTCTATGAATGTTTTAATCATATTAACACTATTTTTTTCTAATTTTTGATAATAGTCACCTATTTTTTCCAACATATTTGCAAGTTCACCAGTTGATTCACCAGTCAAAATCATGTAATATGCTACATCTGGTATTGCCCAGTTATCTTTAAATGATTCACTCATTTTTTCACCTTTAATTAGGTTATTAATTGTGTGATGCATTATTGATTTATATATTTCATTATTTGTTATTTTTGCTAATATATCAATACTATCAGTTAACAATACATTATTTTTTTGTAAAGTTGCGAATGTTCTTGCAAATAATGACATTTCTTTATAAACAAGAATATTTCCAACTACTGGTAATTTCATAAATATTTTTTGCATAAATGTTCTAAATGCTTTTACTTTAATATATAGTGCTGCATAAATTACTATAAATCCAACTATTCCAACTATTAATGACATATATTGTGTTCTTAAGAAAGCTGATATTTTTAAGGTAATTACTGTAACTACATTTAATTCAGCATTCATTGATTCATAAATACCAACGAATTTAGGAACTATGTAAGCAAGCATAAATATAACTATACCTATTGCAAATAATAATACGACACATGGATATGCCATAGCACTTACTACTGCTCTTTTTGTATCTTCAACTTCTTGATAGTAATCAGCCATTTCATCTAATGTATCTTCTATATTACCAATAAGTTCAGATGATTTAATCATATTAACAAGTAATGCTGGAAATACATTTCCTTGTTTTTTTAATGATTCACTAAAACTTTCACCCATTGTAAGTTCATATATAAGTGATTCATAAACAGGTTTATATTTTTTTCTTTTATCTTGTTTTGCTAATATTTTAACTGCATCAGTCAATGCAATACCTGCTCTAATATAAGTTGATAGTTGAGCAAGCCAGAATACTAAATCTTTTATCTTCATTTTTTGTTTAAATGTAGTTGCATCAGCATGTAAGAAATTGATTGACCAATTTGTTACTATTTCATAGACTATATATCCTTCATCTGTTAAATAAGAGTATACATCCATTTTTGAGAAAGCTGGAAAGTAACCTTTTATAAGTTTTCCATCTTTTCCTCTAACTAAATATCTATATGTTTGTTTTGTCGCTGATTTAACTGCATCTGCACCATTTGGATCTAATGTTAGTACTACTAAACTTGCTTCTTTTTTAGCTCTTGCTTCTTTTACAAATGATAAGTTATCATATTTTTCTGTTATATAATCTGCTATTGTCTTTGTAAGTGATTTACTTCCTAGTGCTTTTTCAGTTTCTAAAGCTTTCTTAGCTTTTTGAGCTTCTTGATAATCTTTATATTTTTTATAATATTTATAAACTACTTTACTGCATTTATCATATAAAAACATAGGAAGGTCAACACATACTGTTGAAAATATAAACATAAAGCCACTATAACATGAAAAAAGCATTGCATATATTTCACCAAATACACCTTTAAAACATAATTTCCAAAAGAATACTATTATATTTCTTATTCCCCAATATGTGTATGAGACAAATGAAACTATGAATGATACTATCATATCAAAAAGACCAAATACTCCCATTCCAATTGATTTAATCAAAATTATTATTTCATTTATAATAAACTTTATTGGATTTATCTTTGGTTTTTTAGTAGTGTCTTTATTAATAGTATCTTTTTTCTTAGGTTTGACTTTTTTTTCCTTTTCTTTAGCCATACTATCAGTTCCTTCTTATTCTACTACATAGATTATAACATATTAAATTAAAAATAAAAATATATTTTTAACTTTTTTCAATACTTTTAAATATAATATTATAGGTGAATATTATGAATAATAATTTACTTGGTATTTTAAAAGGAATTAAAATTTCTAATGTGATATCTAGTACTAATAAAACATTAGGTGTTGTTAAAAAAGTTATACCATTATATAAGGAAGTAAGACCTTATGTAAATCATGAAAAAAGTTTATTTAAAAAGGATAATAAGGTTTTAGACAATATAAAAGAAAGTAATGAAGTTGATGTAAGAAATGATTCTTACAATGATACTCTTACTTTCTTTCATTAATCATCATTTACTGAGTCTGTGCTAAGTATTGTTAAAAAGGCTTCTTGTGGTATTGAAACACTACCCACTTGTTTCATTCTTTTTTTACCTTCTTTTTGCTTTTCTAGAAGTTTTCTTTTTCTTGAAACATCTCCACCATAACATTTAGCAAGTACATTTTTTTTCATTGCACTTATATCTTCTCTTGCGATTACTTTTGATCCAATACAAGCTTGTATTGGTACTTGAAACATTTGTCTTGGTATTATTTTTTTTAAGTTTTCACATATAATTTTTCCTCTTTTATATGCAAAATCTTTATGAACTATAATACTAAGAGCATCTATAATTTCTCCATTTAACAAGATATCCATTTTAACAAGTTTACTTTCAAAATTACCGATGAATTCATAATCAAAAGATGCATAACCTTTTGTATAACTTTTTAATTTATCAAAGAAGTCATATACAATTTCTGAAAGTGGTAAATCATATGTAATATTAACTCTTGTTGAATCAATATATGACATATTTTTATATGTACCTCTTTTATCTTGACAAAGTTCCATTATAGGTCCTACATATTCACTTGGAACATATATATTAGCTTTAACATATGGTTCTAGTATCTTTGATACTTTTGCTGGATCAGGCATTTTAGATGGTGAATCTATCATTACTTTTTCTCCATCACTTTTAATAACTTCATATATTACAGAAGGACTTGTTGCGATTATATCTATATTAAATTCTCTTTCTATTCTTTCTTCTATTATTTCCATATGAAGTAAACCTAAAAAGCCACATCTAAAGCCAAATCCTAATGCAACAGATGTCTCTGGTTCAAATACAAGGGCCGCATCACTTAGTTTTAATTTTAGTAATGCTTCTTTCAATTGATTATATTTGGAACTATCTATTGGATAAATACCACTATAAACCATAGGTACTACATGTTTATATCCAGGAAGTGCTTCAACCATCTGTCCATCAATACAAATTGTATCTCCAACTTCTACTTCAGTTATACTTTTGATTGATGCGGTTAAAAATCCTACTTCACCACTAGTAAGTTCATTTTTCTTTATTTCATGTGGTGTATGTTTCCCAAGTTCTAAAACTTCATATACTGCATTACTATTTATAAATCTTATCTTATCTCCTACTTTTACAGTTCCATCCATTACTCTTATAAGTATAACTACACCTTTATATGGGTCAAAGTAACTATCAAAAATTAATGCTCTTAATTTATCACTGTCACTTTTTGGTGATGGTATTCTATCAATTACTGCATCTAATAATTCTTCTACTCCTTCACCAGTTTTACCTGAACAACAAATTATTTCATCTCTATCAAATCCAATTGTATTAACAAGTTCATCTTTAACTCTTTCAGGGTCTGCATTTGGTAAATCTATTTTATTAATTACAGGTATTATTTTTAAATTAGATTCTAAAGCTAAATATAAGTTAGCTAATGTTTGTGCTTCTATTCCTTGAGTAGCATCAACTACTAATATTGCTCCATCACAGGCCGCTAAACTTCTACTTACTTCGTAACTAAAATCTACATGACCTGGTGTATCTATTAAATGTAGAGTATATCCTTTATATTTAAGTTCAACAGCATTTAACTTAATAGTTATTCCTCTTTCTCTTTCAAGATCCATAGAATCTAATATCTGTGCTTTCTTTTCTCTTTCTGTTACTGCATGACAAATATCAAGTATTCTATCAGCAAGAGTACTCTTTCCATGATCTATATGAGCTATTATACAAAAATTTTTAATTTTATTTCTTTCCATAAGAAATATTTTAGCAAAATTATATATAAAATACAATTAGATATTCAAATAAAAATGAACTATTTCTAGTCCATTTAATTATGTTTCCTTACTAATTTCATTCCAAGTTCAGCACTTTCAAGATCAAATGATTTAATTTTTCTATTTAATCTTAATCTTCTTAATGCTTTTGACTCTATTTGTCTTACTCTTTCTCTTGTTATTCCAAGTATTTTTCCTATTTCTTCTAATGTATAACTTCTTGACATATCAATCCCAAATCTATATTTTAATACCATTTTTTCTCTTACTGTTAATGGTGATCTATCAAATACAGCTAATTTGAAATCATTTAAATATAGTGCATCTGTAACTATATTTTCGCTACAATTAGGGTCTTCAATAAAACTTTCTAACACATCTGAATCTTCTTCATTATCACTTCTTACTGGTTGTGATAATGATATAGTTCCTTGTGATGCAAGTTTTCTTTCTCTAACTGTTTCTTCTGTTATACCTAATAATTCTGCTAAATATTTGTCACTTGGCTCTTCTCCATATTCTGATACATATTTATTTATTGCTACATACATTTTTCTTAAATTATCATGTAAATGTACTGGTATTCTTATTGTTCTTGATTGATCTGCTATTGCTCTTGTTATAGCTTGTCTAATCCACCATGTAGCATAAGTACTAAATTTATACCCTAATGTATAATCAAACTTATCAGCAGCCTTCATAAGTCCAATATTTCCTTCTTGGATTAAATCTTCAAATGATAATGAATTTGGTACAGTAATATATTTTCTAGCAATTGAAATAACCAATCTCAAATTAGCAGCAACTAATTCTTGTCTTGCACTTTCATCACCTTCAGATAATCTTTTTCCAAGTTCATATTCTTCTTCTTTTGATAATAATTTACCATCTAACTCTCTTAGATATAATTTTACACTATCAAGAGTGCTAATATCTTGTGGTTCAAAATCTTCTATACTTCTTTCTTCTTTTGAATTTATTATTTCTTCTTCTGTATTATTCATTAAGTAATATGATGATATTAATACAGAAACAATATCATTATTAAATATTTCAATATCGCCTTTTTCATTTAAATCATTTAAAGTAGTTGTCATTTCATATAATTTTGGGCTTTTCTTTAATAAAGTAGTTGCTAATTTTGAATCTAATTGATATTTCTTACTACCTAAAAACGAAACTAATTTTTTCCAGTTTTTTAACTGTGTTGATTGATTTCCACTTATAAAGTTATTTTCTATAAACTCTAATATTTCTTTTTCCATATTTTCACCCCTAAATTTCTGCATATTATAACATATTTTGTTTAAAATACATTTTTATTCCTTTCACTGAATTGTTTCATATTATAGCATATTTGTATCAAATATGCAACTAAGTTTTATTTATAACTTAATTGTAATTTTATTGATTCTGGACAATAACTTCTTATTTCTTTATTTCTTTTCAGTTTCTTAAGTGCTTTTTCTTCAATTTGTCTAATTCTTTCTCTAGTTACTCCAAGTATTTTTCCTATTTCTTCTAGTGTGTATCTTCTTTCATCAGTTCCAAGTCCATATCTATATTTCAAAACTTCTTTTTCTTTTTCTGTTAAAGAACTTCTTTCGAATATAGCTGATAAAAAATCTTCATAGTATATTCCATCTGTAAAATCTTCTTCAGTAACACTTGGATCTTTTATAAAAGAACCTAATTCTTCATTAGAATCTGAATCATCTGTTCTAATAGGTTGTGATAAAGATAATGTATCTTGCATTATTATTTTTCTTTCTCTTATTGTTTCAACAGATACATCAAGTATGTCTGCTAACATTTGATCAGTTGGCTCTACACCATAATCGTTTATATGTTTTGAAATAATAACATTCATTTTTCTAATTTGTTCAAATAAGTGAACTGGTATTCTTATTGTTCTTGATTGATCTGAAATTGCTCTTGTTATAGCTTGTCTAATCCACCATGTAGCATATGTACTAAATCTGTTGCCTAAACTATAATCATATTTTTCAACTGCTTTCATAAGTCCAATATTTCCCTCTTGTATTAAATCAAGTATAGTTAGTGAACCTGAAACACCAGTATATTTTTTAGCAATAGAAACAACTAATCTTAAATTACTTTCAGCTAATTTCTTTTTAGCGGCTTCATCTCCTAAAGATATTCTTTTTCCTAATTCTATTTCCTCTTCAAAAGTTAATAATTCACTTGTTCCAATTTCTTTTAAATATAGTTTAACATTATCTGTATCACTTTCAAGTTGTGTATAATCAAAATCAATATCTTCTTCCTTACTTGATTTTTCTTTACTATTCATTAAATAGTATGTAGATACAATCATCCCAACATTTTCATTGTCAATTAAATCAATATCACCTTTTTCAATAAGTTCATTTAAAATAGAAGCTAGTTTATTTAATTTTTTATTTTCTGATAAAAGTTCTTTAGTTGTTTTAAAATCTAATGTATATTTTTTAGAATGTAAAAAATCAACTAATTTTCTACAGTTTTTTAATTGTACTGCTGTTGGCCCATTAACAAAATTATTTGTTATATAATCATTTATTTCTTTTTTCATTTTCTTCCCCCTAAATGTCCGTATATTATAGCATATTTGTATAGAAAATGCAATAATTTTTTAAATAAAAAAGCAACCCTTGGTTGCTTATTTCCTTATGGTTTCTTCCGTTTGCATTTCTTTTTTACTTGCTAAATACATTCTATATAACTCTTCTTTTGCTATTTGAAGGTGTCTTTCATCTTCACTTCTAGCATTAGAACGGTCTTTAACTGTGATTGATCCTCCATTTGATTTTATTATCAAAGAGGACTCTTGTTTAATTGTATCAATCATACCATTTATTCTGTTAATTCCTTCTCTATATGCTTCAAGCGATATTCTTTCTCCACCAACCATACCACCATTATTAATATCTTTAAATCTTGTATAATCTCCATCTATATTATATATATTCAATAGTGATAATATATCATTTGATGTTCTAATTATACCAGGCTTTTTACTAACATCAGCAACAGCCATAATCATATTATGATATTCTGCGGTAGTTGCATCTAATAATTTATTAAATGTTTTATAATCACCTTTTGGTCCTTTATAGTATTTACTTTCATATCCTTTAGATTTCATATCACTTATTACAGATATTAATCCATTTAATCTTGTTACATAATTTGATGATGATATTCTATATGGCTTTCTTGGAACCATAACTGGTTTTGAATAAATACTATCTTCTATACTTTCAACATTTAATAATAATTTAATACCTTCATTACCACAGACTCTTCTTATACCTTCTTCTCTTCTAACTGAATAAGCATATATTTTTTTTCTTAATTCTTTTGCTTCTTCACTATATTGATTTAAACTATAATATTTTTCTTTAAGTTGACATATTGTTTTATTAATTGTTTCTATATTTCTTATATCATTATCTCTATATAAATTTGGATCTGTTTGATATGTCTTAGGAGTTTGCTGTTTTATTTCTGATTTTTTCTCAGTAGGAATTACTATTTTTTCTTGCTTTTTAACTGTTGGTAGTGGTGTATTTATATGAGTTATTGTTTCTTTTTTCTCACTTGTTTCTCTTTTAAATGGAGCATCCATTTCACTAACAAAATTATACATAAATAAGTTAGCAGAACTTAATGCTTTCATTTCTTCTATTATTAAATCTTTATTTTGAGATGTTGTTTTTTTACTAGCTAATTCCTTATATGCTTTTCTAATTTCAGTTACTTTAGCAACTATTTTAGCTCTAATACCATTTAGTTCAGATCTTGTTTTACATTCTTTTATTTGATTATAGTAGTTTGTCATTAAACTATAATAATCATTCTTCATTTTAACTATTGATACAAGTGATTTATTAGTTTTTGCCTTATTTGAAAATGATAAACATTCATTATATTCATTCATAACTAAAACATAAAGTTTATTTGCTATTTGATTTCTAATTTTTATAAATTCTTTATCACTCACTTATACCATCTCCAACAATCAGTTACTGTATCTACTATAATATTTTAACATAAATGTCTAATTAAAAAAAGTTATTTTTTATAACTTTTTCACTTATTAATATGTACATCCATTTGTGGGAAAGGTATTTCAATTTTATTTTTATCAAGTGTCTTTCTAATATTTTCCATTAATTCATAATATAAATCCCAATAATTCTCAGTTTTTGTCCATACTCTTACTGCAAATACTAAAGCTAAATCATCATGATTAGATAATTTTACATAGTTATTCTCTTCTTGTAATACTAATTCATTTTTCAATATTAATTCATTAATAACTTTTTTAACTTTATCTATATTGCTATTATAAGAAACTGATATATCTATATCAACTCTTCTTTTTTTATTTGCAGTATAATTTGTTATATTTGAATTAGATAAGTTTCCATTTGGGAGTTGTACTAATTTATTATCAAATGTTGTTATTGTTGTATAAAACATAGTTATTGATTTAACTGTTCCTTCTTTTCCACTAACTTCTATATAATCTCCAACTTTAAATGGTTTAAATATAAGAATCATAAGTCCACCAGCAATATTAGATAAACCACCTTGAAGTGCTAAACCTATTGCTACTGCACAAGAACCAAATACTGTTATTATTGATGCGGTTGGTACTCCTAAGATGTGTAGAATTACAATAACCAAAACTATTTTTGATGTTATTGTTATAAAACTAATTAAAAATCCTTTTACTGAAGCATCTAATTTTTTTAATTTATTTTCTTTTCTAAGATTATTTTCTATTATTTTAATTAATTTATCTCCAATAGCTAATATTACTATTGCTAACAATAATTTTGCAGATATATCTATACAACCATCTACTAATTTTTCTAAAAACTTTTCCATATGTTATCCTCCTACTAAAAGTATAACATAAAGAAATAAAAAGAAGTAGAAAAATCTACTT
>CAZYRI010000037.1:0-8840 GCA_964649575.1 uncultured Clostridium sp.
CAAATGACTATCAATGACTAGAAAAATATTTAATTTTAATGTATAATGTATGCGTGGTGAAGGGGAATGGCAAAACAAACAATATGCTTAGTTGGTAGACCTAATACTGGAAAAAGTACATTATTTAATAGAATAGTTGGTAAAAAAGTGGCTATTATTGAAGATGTTCCTGGTGTTACTAGGGATAGAATATATAGTCAAGCTAGTTATAAAAATATACCTTTTTATTTAATTGATACAGGTGGTATTGATTTGAGTGAAGGTGAATTTAATGAAGAAATAAGAGTACAGGTTGAAGTTGGTATTAATGAAGCTGACACTATTATTTTTGTTGTAGATGGAAAAGATGGGCTTACTACTAGTGATTTATTAATACGAGATATGTTAAAGAAGCAAGATAAAAAGGTAATTGTTGCGGTTAACAAAATGGATAATAAATTATCTAGTGAAAATATATATGAGTTTTATAGTTTAGGTTTTGATGAATATATACCTATAAGTGCTGAACATGGTAGTGGTGTTAATGAATTATTAAAAGCTGTTACTGATGGATATGAGGCAGGATATGAAGAAGAAGATAATAATATAAAAATATCTGTTATAGGTAGACCTAATGTAGGTAAAAGTAGTCTTGTAAATGCTTTACTTAATGAAGAAAGAGTAATTGTAAGTAATGTTGCTGGTACTACTAGGGATGCTATTGATACTAAGTTTACATATAATAAAGAAGAATATACATTAATTGATACAGCAGGTTTAAGGAAAAAAGGTAAGATATTTGAGGCTGTTGAGAAATATAGTTTACTTAGAAGTATGAAAGCGATAGATAGAAGTGATGTTTGTTTACTTGTACTTGATGCTACTACTGGAATTGTTGAGCATGATAAACATATTGCTGGATATGCTCTTGAAGCTGGAAAACCAGTTGTTCTTGTTGTTAATAAGTGGGATACAATAGATGAAAAAGATGAAAGTATGAAAGAATGGAAAAGGAATATTAAACATAATTTTCAATTTATGGATTTTGCTAAAATAGTATTTCTTAGTGCTCAAACTAAAAAGAGAATTCATACTCTTATGCCAGAGGTTCTCTCTTCATATGAAAATTCTATTAAAGAAGTTAAGACTAGTATAATAAATGATGTTATAAGAAATGCAGTTATTGAAACACCACCAGCATCATATAAAGGAAAGAAACTTAAAGTTTATTTTGCTCATCAATCTGGAACTAAACCACCTAGATTTGATATTGAAGTTAATTCTAAAGGTTTAGTACATTTCTCATATTACAGATATTTAGAAAATAAGATAAGAGAAAATATTGATTTTAGTGGTACTCCAATTGTTATACAATTTAAAAATAAAGGTGAAAAGGAATTATAATGCACATATTTTAAGAATATGTGTTTTTTGATGTTAAATATGTTAAAATTATATTATGAAAAATAATTTCAATATATTTTTATATGAAAAGGAGTTTCAAAGTAATGACGAGAATTGATGTTGAACTTGTAAATAGAGGCTTATTTGAAACAAGAAATAAAGCTCAAAATGAGATTAAAAATGGTATTGTTTATTGTAATGATATTTGTATTACTAAAGCTTCTTTTGATGTAACTAGTAAAGATATAATTGAAATAAAGGGTGAAAAGCTTAAATATGTATCAAGAGGTGGATTAAAACTTGAAAAATCTTTAAAAATGTTTAATATTAATTTAAATAATAAGATACTTTTAGATATAGGTTCTTCAACGGGTGGTTTTAGTGATTGTGCTATTCAAAATGGTATTAGTGAAGTTTATGCGATTGATGTAGGTAGTAATCAATTTGATAAGAAATTAAGACTTAATAAAAATATTCATTTATATGAAAATACTGATTTTAGAAATATTGATAAAAATGTTATTAATAGATGTAATATAGCTTCAATAGATGTATCTTTTATATCTGTTAGTAAACTAATTAATAAGTTAAGTGAACTTGATAATCTAAATGAAATAGTATGTTTAATAAAACCACAGTTTGAATGTGGTAAAGAAGTATCTGATAGATATAAAGGTATTCCTTTAAATAAAGAAGTACATGAGAATGTTATTAATAATATAATTAATTCTTTTAATAGTATTGGTTATTATATAAATGGTTTATCTAGTTCACCAATTAGAGGTGGAGATGGTAATATAGAATATATATCTTATTTTAGAAAAGATAAAAAAGAAAATATTGATATAGATAAAGTAGTTAATGATGCATTTAGGTAGGTGTATGTATGAAAAAGTTTATTAAAAATAATATAGCAATATTAATGGCATTTTTAATATTATTTGTATTCTTCAATATATCAGCTTTAAAAGTATATATTGATAATGAAATAAGAAAAAATGATATGAATAACAGCATTAATTGGTGTAGTAAATTGCTTGAATATGAACCGGATAATTTTTGTAAGAATAATATTGACGAATATTATATAAAAGATACATTGAGCATTTATTATGATATATTTAATTCATCAAATTACTCAACTTTATTTTATTTTGGTATACCATTTTTAGTAATTGCATCATCAATATACATGACTAGTAAAAAATTTAGAAATCAAGATATTAAAAATTGTTTAACAAGAGAAAGTTATAATATGTATATGAGAAAAATGTTTAAGAATGCATATAAAAGTGTATTAATATGGCCACTATTAACTATTTATTTGTTGATAATCTCTTATCTTATAAGTGGAACATTTGAAGTATCAATAACCCCAAATATAGCAAACTTTCCTATGAGTTTTTTAAAAAATCCATTTTTATTTATAACATCTTATTTACTAAACACAATATTTATGAGTTTCTTTTGGGCTAATATAGCACTCTTTATAGTACCAGATACTAGAAATTATATTGTTTCTGTTCTTGAAAGTATTATGATATATTTTGGAATCACTTTAACTAATACATTCTTTGTAATATTACTTATTAATAATATTTTTCATAAAGATGTAGAAAAATATTTAGATTTCTTTGATGTATATAATTACTATAATAGAGAATTAATTCCATTTAATATACTATGTTTAAGTATGGCATTAATAAGTGGATTACTTGTATACTTAAAATATAAAAATAAGGAAAAAATAATTATGAAATTAGAAAGGAATTCATAAAATGCAAATAGTAGTTAAAGATGTATCCAAAAAATTTAAAAAAGTTACTGTTCTTAATAATGTTAATATGACATTTGAAAGTGGTAAAATATATGGACTTGTTGGAAGAAATGGTAGTGGAAAAAGTGTGTTCTTAAAAATCCTATGTTCATTTTATAAACCTAATACTGGGGAAGTACTATTTGATAATATAAATTATAGTTCTAATAATAGTTTTCCTAAAAATACAAGAGCATTAATAGAAAAACCAACTTTCTTTCCTGATTTAACTGGCTTTGAAAATTTAAAATTACTTGCGAATATTCAAAATAAAATTAGTGATAATGAAATAAATGCTACATTAGAAAAAGTAAATTTAATTCATGAAAAAGATAAAAAGTATAAAGAGTATTCTCTTGGTATGAAACAAAAATTAGGAATAGCACAAGTACTTATGGAAAATCCTGATGTTATGATATTTGATGAATTATTTAATGGTATAGAGGAAGATAGTGTTAATAAAATAAGAAATATATTATTAGATTTAAAAAATCAAAATAAAATAATTATAATAACAAGTCATATTAAAGAAGATATAGAGTTATTATCTGATGAAATATATAAATTTAATAATGGAAATGTGGAACATATAAAATGAAAAAGGATTTTAAATTAATAGTATCTTTATTAGAAAATACTAGATTTAAAGTAACTATCATTATGATTGTATTACTTGGATTTATAGCATTTGGTACTATAACTGAAAGGATGACATTTATAGAAGGTATTTATAATGTTATGACATGGGACTATTTTATAATGGTATTACTATTTCTATTTATGTTTAACACATATAACATATATACAGAGCTTACACATAACTATTCATTTATGATAAGAATAAAAGACTATAAAGAATTCTTTAATAAAATGATTAAGTTTATATTTATATCTAATTTAATAATATATTTTATAGTTTTAGTTATTGTTATGTTGTGTTCTATTTTAAATACTGGTATGAATATGAAAATAGATAATTATTATTTTTATAATATTAATAATTCTATATATTTAATATTTCATATAATAAGAAGTTACTTTATACTTAATGTAATTGTTATATTATCAATTAGTGTGTATAAACTAGTAAGAGAAGAAATGGGTATTTTAGTGGTAGGAATGATACCTCTTAGTATATGTATGTTATTTCCAATATTAAAAGTAAAAGATGTAACATCAGTATTTAAGCTACCATTATATTATGGTGAATATTTTATAAGTAATAATTATGGTACATTTCCTTTTGAAATATGTATGTCTATACTATTTATATCATTAATATTTTCTATATCTAAATTATTTATGTCTATTGTATCAAAGAAAAATATTGATTTAGAATTTTAAAAAATACTTTATTAAATAGAAAAGAGTAAGAAAAATAAAAAATCTTATTTTTTTCTTAAAATTATTGATAATAATCGTTGACAAATTGGGTTTTGGTATGCTATTATTGAGTAGATTTCAGGTTTTCTCATGTAGAAAACTTAAAAAAATATAGTAAATGATACACCTGGAAATGTGTATATAGGAAGGAGAACTAATATGCCTACAATTAATCAATTAGTAAGAAAGAGTAGAGGACAAAAAGTTAAAAAGAGTAAAAGCCCAGTATTAAATGTTGGTTATAATTCTAAAGATAAAGTTAGAACTAATAACTGTGCACCACAAAAACGTGGAGTTTGTACTCGTGTTTCTACTAAGACACCAAAGAAACCAAACTCAGCTTTAAGAAAAATAGCTAAGGTTAAATTAAGTAATGGTTATGAAGTAAACTGCTACATTGGTGGTGAAGGACATAACTTACAAGAACACAGTGTTGTTCTAATTCGTGGTGGTCGTGTTAAAGATCTTATTGGTGTTCGTTATCATATTGTTCGTGGTACTTTAGATACTGCTGGTATTGATAAGAGAAGACAAGGTAGAAGTAAATACGGAACTAAAAGACCTAAAAATAAATAATTAAGTTTAAGAAAGGAGAACAAAACATGCGTAAGAGACAAGCAATTAAAAGAGATGTTTTAGCAGATCCAATATATAATTCTAAAATGATTACTAAATTAATCAATGGAATTATGTTAGATGGTAAAAAAGGAACTGCTCAAAAAATATTATATGATGCACTTGATATAGTAAAAGAAAAAACTAATAGTGATCCTATTGAAGTTTTAAATAAAGCATTTGAAAATATTAAACCAGCTTTAGAAATTAGAAGTAGAAGAATTGGTGGAAGTAACTATTCAGTTCCAACTGAAGTTCGTGAAGAAAGAGCTAATGCTTTAATGCTTAGATGGTTAATTCAATATGCTAAGAATAGAAGTGGAAGAGGAATGGCAGAAAAGTTAGCTGCTGAAATTATAGATGCTTCAAATGGAATAGGTGGAGCTGTTAAAAAACGTGAAGATACTCATAAGATGGCTGAAGCTAATAAGGCTTATGCTCATTATAGATGGTAAGAAGGGAGAACATTAATGGCGCGTGATGTATCATTAGAAAAAACTCGTAATATAGGAATCATGGCTCATATAGATGCTGGTAAAACAACAACTACTGAGAGAATTCTATATTTGGGTGGAAACATTCATAAAATTGGTGAAACTCATGATGGAGCTTCTCAAATGGATTGGATGGATCAAGAAAAAGAAAGAGGTATAACAATTACTAGTGCTGCAACTACTGTACACTGGAATGGTTATAGATTCAATATAATAGATACTCCAGGGCATGTAGACTTCACTATTGAAGTTGCTCGTAGTTTAAGAGTATTAGATGGTGCTGTTGCATTAATAGATGCTCAAGCTGGAGTTGAAACTCAAACTGAACAAGTTTGGAGACAAGCAAATGATTATATGGTTCCAAGAATGATTTGTGCTAATAAGATGGAAAAAATGGGAGCTGATTTCTATTATTCAATGGAATCAATTCATCATAGACTATCTGAAAATGCTGAACCAATTATTTTACCAATCGGAGCTGAAGATCATTTTACAGGATATGTTGATTTAGTTACTATGAAAGCTTATAACTATGATGGAACTTCTGCTCAAAATTTAGTTGAAACAGAAATTCCAGCTGATATGGTTGAAAAGGCTGAAGAATATAGAGGTAAATTAATAGATGCTGTTGCTGATTTCTCTGATGAATTAATGGAAACATATTTAGAAGGAAATGAAATCAGTGTTGATTTATTAAAGTCAACAATTAGAAAAGCTACATTAGCTGTTAAATTCTTCCCAGTTGTATGTGCAGATGCTTTAGGAGATAAAGGTACACGTACACTAATGGATGCTGTTATTGATTATTTACCATCTCCAACAGATATTGAAGCTGTTAAAGGTGAAGATTTAAATGGTAATCCAGTAGAAAGAAAAGCTAGTGATAGTGAACCTTTCAGTGCATTAGCATTTAAAGTTATGAATGATCCATTTGTTGGAAACTTAACATTCTTCCGTGTATACTCTGGTGTACTTAAATCAGGAAGTTATGTTATAAATTCTACTACTGGTGAAAAAGAGAGAATCGGAAGAATTCTTCAAATGCATGCTAATCAAAGAAAAGAAATCGTAGAAGTATATGCAGGAGAAATTGCTGCTGCTGTTGGTCTTAAAGATACTACAACAGGTGATACTTTATGTGATGAGAAACATCAAGTTGTTCTTGAAAAAATGGTGTTCCCAGAACCAGTTATTGAACTTGCTATTGAACCTAAATCAAAAGCAGATCAAGAAAAGATGGGAATTGCTCTTCAAAAATTAGCTAAGGAAGACCCTTCATTTAGAGCTAAAACTGATCATGAAACTGGTCAAACTATTATAGCTGGTATGGGTGAACTTCATTTAGATGTATTAGTTGATAGAATGAGAAGAGAATTTAATGTTGAAGCTAATGTTGGTAAACCACAAGTTGCTTATCGTGAAACTATTAAAACTACTGCTGAATGTGAAGGAAAATATATTAAACAATCAGGTGGTAGAGGACAATATGGTCATGTATGGGTTAAATTTGAACCAAATAAAGATAACGGATATGAATTTGTTGATGAAGTTGTAGGTGGAGTTGTTCCAAGAGAATATATTCCAGTTGTTGATAAAGGGCTTCAAGAAGCTTTAGCAGGTGGTGTACTTGCTGGATATCCTATGATAGATGTTAAATGTACATTATTTGATGGTTCTTATCATGATGTAGACTCAAATGAAATGGCATTTAAGATTGCTGCTTCTATGGCATTAAAAGAAGCTAAGAATAAATGTAATCCTTGTATTTTAGAACCAATTATGAATGTTGAAGTAGTTGTTCCTGAAGAATATATGGGAACAGTTATGGGAGATTTAACTAGTAGAAGAGGTAAACCACTTGGTAATGAATCAAGAGGTAGAGATATTTCTATTAGAGCAATGGTTCCACTATCAGAAATGTTTGGTTACATGACTGTTCTTAGAAGTAATACTCAAGGTCGTGGAACATATCAAATGATATTTGATCACTATGAAGAAGTACCTAGAAGTATAGCTGAAGATATAATTAAGAAAAATGGTGTACAATAATTAAGTATACTTTAGAAAAGTTTTGTTATTTATACTTGAAATATTATCAAGTATTAGATAAAATATAATATGTAAACAAAGGAGGAAATAAAATGGCAAAACAAAAATTCGATCGTTCAAAAGAACATGTTAATATTGGTACTATTGGACATGTTGACCATGGTAAGACAACATTAACTGCTGCAATTACTAAATATTTTGGAGAATTTATGGATTATGATCAAATCGATAAAGCTCCAGAGGAAAGAGAAAGAGGTATTACTATTAATACAGCTCATGTTGAGTATTCTACTGACAAACGTCACTATGCTCATGTTGACTGTCCAGGACATGCTGATTATGTTAAGAACATGATTACAGGTGCTGCTCAAATGGATGGTGCTATTCTTGTTGTTAGTGCAACAGATGGACCAATGCCTCAAACAAGAGAACACATCTTACTTTCTCGTCAAGTTGGTGTACCAAAAATGGTAGTATTCATCAATAAATGTGATATGGTAGATGATTCTGAACTTTTAGATTTAGTAGAAATGGAAGTAAGAGAATTACTTACTGAATACGGATTTGATGGAGATAATACTCCAATTGTTCGTGGTTCTGCATTAAAAGCTCTTGAAGGTGAAGAAAAATGGGTACAACCTATTAAAGATCTTATGGAATCTGTTGATTCTTGGATTGATACTCCTAAGAGAGATACTGATAAACCATTCTTAATGAGCATTGAAGATGTATTTACTATCACAGGTCGTGGAACTGTTGTTACAGGTCGTGTTGAAAGAGGTAAATTAAATCTTAATGATGAAATTGAAATCGTTGGTTTAAAAGACACAAGAAAAACTGTTGTTACTGGTATCGAAATGTTCAGAAAATCATTAGATTTTGCTGAAGCTGGAGATAATGCTGGAGTTTTACTTCGTGGTATCAATAGAGAAGATGTAGAAAGAGGACAAATTTTATGTAAACCAGGTAGCATTACACCACATAAGAAATTTAAAGCTAGTGTATATGTTCTATCTAAAGAAGAAGGTGGAAGACATACTCCATTCTTCAGTAATTATCGACCTCAATTCTATTTCAGAACTACTGATGTTACAGGTGTA
>CAZYRI010000038.1:0-7983 GCA_964649575.1 uncultured Clostridium sp.
GTTATATACAGTATTCTCTTATCCTTCATCTTTTACCTCTCCTTTATCTTATAAACAAATTATATAACAAAAATAATACTAAATCTAGTACTATTTTTATATAAGTTTAATTCAATCTACAAAAAAATTGAAAAAGCTAAACAAATATATAAATAATATGTTATTATTATGATAGGAAGTGATATAAGATGAAAAAAAGTTTACTTGGAATATCTTTATTAACAATAACTTGTTTATATGGTTTACTTGGTATCATAATTATACCTATAACTTATATGATTGGTACTAGTACTATAATAGGAATATTTATTACTATTGCTATTATAATTTTACAATTCTTATTAGCACCATTCTTCACTGATTTATCAATGAAATGGTTCTATAAAGCAAAGTTTGATGAAGAAATTCCAGAATATTTAAAAACATTTATTACAGAATTATGTAATAAATATAATATTAAATATCCCAAAATAGGAATAATTCATGATGGTTCTCCAAATGCATTTACATATGGAAGAACTAAAAAAGATGCAAGAATTATTCTTACAGATGGAATATTTAACTTATTAAATGAAGATGAAATTAAAACTGTTGTTGCTCATGAAATAGGACATATAGCACATTATGATATGTTATTTATGACAGCAGCACAAATAATACCATTAATACTTTATGCTATATATGAAATGTTTTCTAGTTCAGATATTGATGATAATGATGATGCAGCTATTAAAGTTATATTTTCAATAATTGCCTATATTTTATATATAATATCAGAATATATAGTATTATGGTTATCTAGAACAAGAGAATACTATGCAGATGATTTTTCAATTATAGAAACTAAGAATCCTAATAGTTTAGCAGAAGCTCTTGTTAAAATAGGATTTGGACTTAGTACAGCTAAAAGCAACGGAAAACATAATCCATCTAAAAATAGTACACTTGGAATTAGTGATGTTAAAGAATCAAAAGCTATGGCTATAAATTGTATAGAAAATAATACAGTTTGTAAAGATAAAATAAAAGAAGCTATGAAATGGGAAATATGGAACCCATGGGGAAAATGGGCAGAACTTAACTCTACTCACCCACTTATTTCTAAAAGATTATTAGCTATATCAAAAAGATCAAAAGAATATAATCAAGAACCTTATATAGTATTTGATCTAATAAAACCTGAATCTTATGTAGATGATTTCTTATTAGAATTATTTATAAACTTTATACCTTCTATTTTAGGAATAATAAGTATAATATTATTCTCATTTGGAAATAGTTTAAAAGTTGTTGCAACTTGTTTATTATTAGCAGTAATAACATCATTTATTAAATTTAAAAGAAGACATAGAAGTAATTATAAAGAAACAACTGTTTCAGAATTATTAAGTGAAGTTAAAGTATCAAATATAACAGCTATACCTTGTATATTAAAAGGTGAAATAATTGGAAGAGGAAATCCTGGATGTATATTTAATGAAGATTTTGTACTTAAAGATGAAACTGGTATTATATTTTTAGACTATAATCAACCTATTCATTTTGTTAATAAATTATTTGCTTTATTTAAGAGTGAAAAATATTTTGGGAAAACTGTTACAGTCAAAGGTTGGTATAGAAGAAATCCAGTACCATATGTAGAAATATATGAATATACAGTTGATTCTAAAACTAAAAGAATATTAACATATGGTTTATCTTTATCAATATATATAATACTTATAATATTGTTATTTACATTAATTATTTAATCAAATAAAAATATGGAATCAAATCCATATTTTTAATTGTTTTTAAGTTTAACAACAGTCATTAATGATAGTAAACTTATTATGAATATAATTTCTAAATAGTAATTAGCTACAACACCTGTTTTTGGAAATTCAGGATCATCTCCTCCTATTCCTCCAACATATTCATATACATATGTAACTGTTTTAACAGCATATTCATATTCACCAGATGTTTCATCACTTTCTTTATCTACATAAACAAAATCATATTTATCTATACTTTCTGGATATGTAGTTTCATATTTAGTACCTACTTTATCAATAGTACTAATGCTTTCTTTTAATTCATTACCTTCTGTATCAACATATCTAACTACTACTTTACCATATCTTTCATATAGTTTTGTTTCTGTAGTTACATCTATATTTGCTCTTGTTTCCATTATATCTTTTGAAGCAGTACCTTTTACTTCATAAGTACCATTTTTTGTAATACGATTACCTTGTCCTTTAACTACATAATCATAACCATATATAACAGTTTCAACATCTACATAATAAACAGTATTTTCTTCTTCTTTACTTATCTCACCTGAAACTTGATATTTAGTTATTAACTTAGTATCAACAAGTACTTTATCTTTAAAGATAATAACTGATTCAAATTCTAAATCAAATCCTTTTTCATCATCAGTTCCACCACAAACATTTTGTTTTTCACTTAAGTAACCTTTTACAGTAAATGGTAATTCTTTATTATTATATTTAACTTTACCAGTAATTTCAACTAATGATTTATTAGTTACATTTAAATTTTTTCTTTCTATTGAAGCATATTCTGTATCTTTACGATTAGGATCTTTACTCTTTTCAATAGCAACATCTTTATTATCAATTTTTACAGAACTAATGATTAAATCACCAGTTACAGTTGTTTCTTTACCATTTTCATCAATATATGTAAATTTATTAATAAGAGTAACATCAAAATGTCCATATTCAAATACACCACTTGGATCTCCTGGATTAACTTCCACTGAATCATCCCAAGTTAATTCTTCTTTTGTTAACATTTTTTTAGTTAACTTTGATGTATTATATCCAGCATTAATTAAACTTGAAATATAATCATCAGCAGCTTTCTCATTATCAAATGTTTTATTAACATTATCTTTAACAGTTACTTTTTCACCTTCAACAGTTCTTACTGTTGCAGTAACTCTTTTTTCATCATTTTTAACATTTAAGCTATTAGCTACACTTTCAGCTTCACTTAAAGTTGAATATTTAGTAGTTCCTTCCATAAATGAAAGACTGTCTTTATTAGCATTTCTTACTTTACTAATAGTAACAACTGCACCACTATAAGTATTTTCAAAGTCAGTTTTAGCTTTTATTGCAGCTGCTTCTGTATCATGTGTTTCATCAATTGTATGTAATACAGCACTCATGCCTTCCACAACTTCATAATCAAGTTCATAACCTTGACTTTCAAGATCAGCAATAAACTTATCTAACTCTTCTTTACTAGAAAAACTTTTAGAAATGTTTATTACTTCATCTCTACCACTATCACTTATATAAGGTTTAATCTTAACAGTAACCTTAGTATAATGATCATCTTTTTCTAGTTCTAATTTCTTTTGATTTGCTTCATCAATAGTTAAATTCTTAAAAGCATCAACAACAGTATCAATGTTAGATCCAACATATTCTTCTCTTGGAGCATCTTTATCATCAGCATTAACATTTGAAAAAACAAGGCCAAAAGACAAAAGAACTAAAAGTAATTTCTTACTCATTCCAAAACCCTCCTAAAATTAAATTTTAAAGAAAAATTATCTACTATTTTCCTTTTATAGCTCTGTATAATATAATAAAATTAAATTATTGTCAATTCCTTTTTTTAATTATTTTTTCCTTTCTCCATCTATATATATTTTATGTATTAAAATTAAAAATATTATTCATAATAAAAATATGATAAACATTAATAAACTATATAAAATGAAAGAATATGCTCCTGATCTTCAAATAAAAGAAGAAACTTTTGGCATGTCTAAACTTTATATAATAAATATACAAACAGTATCATCTTCTACACTATCAAATCATTTTATATTAGATTATTTATCAAAAAGAAGTTTAATAAAAAATGAAGTTATTTCAACATTAAAAAATGATATACAAAATCATATACCATCAATAAGTTTTATAGAAATAAAGGAAAAAGATATAACAGATTATTTATATAATGGATTTACTATATTAATATATAAAAATGAAGTAATCGCTTTTGAAACAAAAGCAACATTAGATAGAGGCATTGGTGAACCTTCAAGTGAACCAACAATTAAAGGACCAAAAGATTCATTTAACGAAAACTACAACACAAATATAGGTCTTATAAGAAAAAGATTAAAAACAGATTCACTTCATATAAAAGAACTAACACTTGGTACTAAAACTAAAACAAAAGTAAGTATAATGTACTTAGAAGATATAGTTGATAAAGAATTATTAAAAGAAACTATAACTAAAATTGAAAATATTAAAACAGATAAAATATTAGATACTTATTATATTAAATCCCTTATAATAAATGAAAATAAATCAATATTTCCATCTATAAAATCAACTGAAAAACCAGATACAATAAGTAAATGTTTAACAGAAGGAAAAATATGTATAATATCAGAAAACTCTTGTAATGCTTTAATAATACCAACATTCTTTATGGATTATTTCTATAATGATGAAGACAATTATCAAAAAACTATATATATTAGATTTGTCAAAATCGTAAGAATCATAGCATTATTTGTAACTATATTTATGCCATCTATATACTTGGCTATAATAACTTATGATCAACAGATATTACCAACTAATTTATTAATAAATTTTTCTCTTCAAAGAGCTTCTGTTCCTTTTCCAGCTTTAATCGAAGCATTTATCTTAATGTTTACTTTTGAACTTTTATATGAAGGAGATGCATTAACACCATCATCAAGAGGTACTTCTCTTTCAATACTCGGAGCATTAATACTAGGTGATGCGGCTGTTAATGCTGGTGTAGTTTCACCTATTATGGTAATAATAGTCGCAGTAACCGCAATAAGTTCAATATTCTTTACATATTATGATTTCCAATCATTTATAAGATTTTACAGATATTCACTTATGTTCTTAGCTACTTTCATAGGTATAGTTGGAGTATTATTTGGATTTATATTTATAATAACTAATCTATGTAGTATTAAATCCTTTGGTAAACCATTTATGATACCAATAAGTCCTAATCTTAATATTAAAGATAAGAAAAAGTTAATAAAACAAGGTTTAATGCTACAAAATGCAGATAAGGAGAACCTATGAAAAAAATAATACTTATACTTTTACTTCTCACTCTAACAGGTTGTAAAGACTACACAGAAATAAATGATTTAGCAATAGTAAGTGGAATAATAATAGATTATATTGATAATAAATACGAAATAACAAGTGAACTCATTATAAATGATAAAGAAAGTGAAGTACAAATTCTATCAACATCATCAACCTCAATAGATGAAACAATAAAAGAAATGTCAAAACTAACTAATAAAAAAATATTCATACCACACTTAAAAGTATTAATAATAACAGATAATATATTAAAAAGTAATATAGATTATTATGATTACTTTCTTAGAAATTCAAAATCATCTATGAATTTTTATGTTTATTATATAGACTCAAATATAAAAGATAAAATATTTAAAATAAATGATAAAAATAATAAAAATGCATTACATATAGAAAAGATGTTAGAATTTAATAAACAAATATTCTCTTCATCTACTCCACTTACATTCATAGACTTAGTTTATAAAAAATTAGAACTAGGTATAGATATAATATATCCTAGAATAGAAATAGTTAACAATAATGAAAAAGATATACTTTATTTATCCAATCAAATAAGTTATCAAAATAATAAAATAATAGAATACACAGAAAATGAATCAATAACATACAACATGCTAACAAACACAATAGATAAAAGTTCTATAACAATTAAATGTGATAATGAAACATTCACAATGCAGATACAAGATATAAAAACTAAATATAAATGGAAAAATAATATTTTCAATATAAATACAAATCTAAATACAAAAATAACAGATTATGAATGTAAATATGATTTAAATGATATAGATTCATTAAAAAAATTAGAAAAATTAAGCAAAGACTATATAAATAATGAAATAAATAACTTAGTTAACAAAATAAAAAAAGATAACAATGATATATTAGGTATAGAAAACTATATTTATAAACATGATAAAAATTATAATAATAAAACTTTTAATTTAAACAATATAAAAAATAAAAATAATATAACAGTTAACATTATATCAACAGGAGAAATTAAAAAATGAGAAATAAAAATGAAAAAATAAATAGTCTAGGACTTTCTACATTAATATTATCATTAAGTGGTTCAACATTTTGGGGAATATTAACATCATATATGTTAAGTAAATCTAGAAATGCAACTATTATTTCAATGCTTATTGGATTTCTCTTAGGTCTAATAATATCAAAAATACTATTATCTTTTTATAATAAATTTCCAGATTTATCACTTACAAATAAAATTAAAAAAATATACAAAAAACTATCAATAATTATAAACTCTATAATATTAATAATATCTATATTTATATATATTTTTTTAGCATATAGATTATCTAATTTCTTATCAAGCCAATATTTAATTGAAACTCCAAGTATATATTTTTATATAATGATATTACTTCTAACAGCATACATAGCTAATAAAGGTATAGAAACACTTACAAGAGTATCACTAATAACATTCTATTTATCACTAATTATGTTTATATTTGATTTTATCAATCTAATTCAATATATTGATATAAATAACTTCTTACCACTTATAACAGTAGACTACAAAGATATATTAATATCTGGAATCATATATGCTTTATTTTCAACAACACCTCTTTTCTTTATTACTACATGTAAAAAAGATTTATTAATTGATAAAGATAGGTTTAATAAATATTATTTTATCTTTTATACAATATCATTTTTATTAGTATTTACAGCTATATTCGTAACACTTGGTATATTTGGACCAAAACTAGTAAATATGTTTGATTATCCACTATACACAGTTCTTAAAAAAATACAAATATTTTCATTTATAGATTCAATAGAAAACATAACAGCATCACTTTGGATATTCTTTACTATAATATCATGTTCAATATTAAATTTAGCTATATTTAACAATATAAAAGAAACATATAATTTATCAAATAAAAATAATATTTATAAAATAATATCAACATTAATAATATTAATAATACCAAGATTTTTATTTACTAATAACAGTTATAATGAAACATTTAGTTATATAAAAATACCAATTGTTTTAACCATAACTTTATTAATAATTATTACTATATCAACAATAATTTTGAAATTTAAAAGGGAATAAAACTTTAGTTATTCCCTTTTCTATGTACCTTACTTAATTTATATGCTTCCATTTCTTCCTTACTAAAAGGTTTAAAAGTAGCTTCAAAATATCTACCATCCCTATAATATGTATCCCTTTTTACTTCTCCATGTTTAAAATTAAAAACTTCAAGAACATTAAATTCCCTCTCTGGTACATCACATAATCTTTCAACATTTAAATCTACATAAGTTTTAACAAGCCTATTACCAATACAACCATGAATAAATCTATTCTCACTACCATTAGACATAGTTCCATTAAATATAATTCCTTGTTCATCTTTAGCTATCAACATTTCTACTATATCATAATTTCCATTTGGTCCATATTCACTAGCAGAAACTTCCTTACATCTTCTTAAAACATCTAAATAAAAGTCTCCTTCTTCCTTACTTAGATTTTGATATCTAAAATATGATTCATAAACTAGTTCATCTATAATTTTCATAATCTAACCTAACCTCCCACTTAGTTCACATATTATATCATATACTCATCAAAAAAGAAATAGTTTCCTATTCACAAAAAAAATATAAAAATTAAAATATCATTGGCACATACAAACAACTGTTTTATAATATTGCTTAAATGATAAAAAAATATTGAGAAATGGAGATGATATTAGTGAATGAAATAGATAAAAACTATAATAAAACATTTTAATAATTTGTAAAATACAATTCTGCTCTTTCATACTTCCCGGTGTGTTCC
>CAZYRI010000039.1:0-7590 GCA_964649575.1 uncultured Clostridium sp.
TGGTTGGCCAAATACAACAATGAGAACATTTGTAAATAATGAAATATATAATGCACTACCAACAGAATTAAGAAATGGAATAATAGATACAACAGTAGTATCAAGTCATGGAAGTGAAGATACAGATAATTTTATATCAACAGATAAATTATATTTGCTTTCACCAACAGAAATATGGAGTGATTGGCAAGATGCAAATTTTTCGAGATATTATACAGCAATAAATTTGACAAGACAATTAGATTATTATAAAAATATGGGAGTAACAACATCAAATTATAGTGGTGCAATAAAGTTATATGGCACTAGTAGTAGTGCATGGTGGCTTCGCTCCACCTTTTCTTATCGTAATAACTCTTTTTTAGTTGTCAACAGTTATGGCTACTACAGCGACCATACTGCTGCTAGTACCAGTTGTGTTTCCCCTGCCTTCCGAATAGGCTAACTATGTAAAACAATTATTAAATAATATTAAAAAGAATGTAACTATTCAGACTTAATACCATCAAAAAACAAAGAGTAATTATATAAATTGCTCTTTTAGTTTGCAAATAATATTTCGTTATTGAATATTGCATTTATCGAATCATATTGATTTAATTTTCTTTTTATAGAAGTTTTTATAATTGATAAAGCATTAGCATAGTCTTGAGCTACATCTATACTTCTAAATCCACCAGATATTTTTGTTTTATTTTTAAATATTCTTAAATCTCTTTCACTCAAGTTATCATCAAAAGGAATACTAAAATCTTCTATAAAGTATAAATGATTTTGTTTATATTTTATTAACCTATTATATAGTGGAATTGCTTTATCTAATTTATAATATGAAGATTTTATTTTTTTATTTTCTTCTTTAGCCAAATTTAATATTTCTTCATATTCATTTTTGTATTCTTCTACTTTGTCATTAGAAAATCTTTTTAATCCATATTTTATTGCTATCTTTCTAGTATTATTCATTCTAAATATTAAATCATACATTAAAAATGGCCATTTTGTATCAGGAATATTTTCCATGAGTTCCATCAGATATCTACCCAAATGAATATTGCACTCATAATTCCTACTTCCATAACTATATAATGTTGTATCATGATCACCCATTATCCCACCACAAAACTTTGTTAATAAATTATCTTCTTTATCGGATTATGTCCCTTATTTTTATGAACTTTATATACTACATTTTCTTCATTACTATAATTTCTTACATATAGTTTTTTCTTTTCAAATTTTGCTCCTGTTTCATCTGTATATCCAGTTGTTCCATTTAAAAAGTTATTTTCTAAATTTATTATTGTATTTTTACTCTTTTTACCAAACTCTTTTACAAAATTTACAAGTGTTCCGTTAGAAATATTGAGTATACCATTTGATATCGTACTAAAGAAATCACTTAATCTATTATAAGCAATTACATTATAACATCCTAAATGTATTGATAAAGTTTTTATACTATTACCATATGTTACATCAGTATAAAATTCTTTAGGTAAATCTTCTTTAGCATTTTGTTCATATTTAAATATATGCTTTTCAATATATGGCTTAATCTCTAATTCATATCTATATTTTATTAATGGCTTTTTGTTAGAATTACCTTTTATTATGTGAATAATTTCTTTTACAGCAATTTTATTTTCTTCTATTAATTTTTCAGCATCTTTCTTGCTCAAATTAAATCCTTGATGATTATATTGCCCACCTATGCTTTTATTTGTTTTAACACGATAATTATAAATATTTGCTCCAGTTTTCTTTTTTGGGGTAGTAATATTAGTTGAAGAAGGTTTACTAGAATTATTACTATTTTTATTATTTTTGTTCTTAAGTCTATCTATTTCTTCAATTAATTTTTTTATTTCATCATTTTTATTTTGAATAGTTGTATTTAATTTTTCTATTTCTAGATTGAGATTATAAATTGTTAAAGATTGATTTTTATTTTCTTTTATCAATTTATCAAGTTTTATATTTAATTTTTCAAACTCTTCAAATAATCCAGCTTGATAATTTCTTTGTCTTCCCATAAATTCACTACCCTTATACATACATAGTCTCATATTTATTCAAAAAAAGCAGCATTATTTAACAGCTACTTTACATTTTTATTTTTATAGTCTGAATAGTTACAAAAGAATGGTTCTTTTGAACCATTTTTACTTGTCTATTTTTAAAACTTATTATATACTTAATACAGTAGGTGATTTAATGAAAAAGTTATTAGCAATTACATTTCTATTTTTTATAGGTATATTTAGTGTATCAGCTAAAACTATGGATAAAGAAATAATAAGTAATAATTTACAAAATATATCAATAATTAGTAATGAAAAGATGTCAATGTTTAATTCAAAGTTATTAATTGCATCAGCTCCATCTTTTGCAGGAGATTCAAATCCTTTTGGTTCAAAAGAAGATACTTGTACTGATGTATTAGGAGAAACATTCTCAGCTTTAGTAAAAGAAGCTATAAAGTGGGTCAGAATAGCTGGAGCAATTATTGCAATTGTTAATGGTATGATGAAGTTAATACCAGCAGTTATGTCAAAAGATGCAGAAGCACTTAATAAAGCAATTAAAACATGTATAACAATGGCAATAGTTTTAGTATTTTGTGTATTATTTGGATGGTTACTTGAAACATTAGGAACACTATTTAAATGGGATGTATCTTGTATAGTTTAAATTTTATTATTTTTAATGAATTCTCTGAGCATTTTAATTAATGCTCTTTTTTCTATTCTAGAAACATAACTTCTTGAAATTTTAAGTTTTTTAGCAATTTCTTTTTGTGTTTTTTCTTCTTCATTTAAAAGCCCATATCTCATTTTAATAATCTCAAGTTCTCTTTTATTAAGTACATTTAAATATTTAGATAAATTTCTAATATTATCTTTAAATTCAATAGTAGATTCTATACTTTCAGTATGTTCTTCAAGTACATCCATGAGTGTTATATCTCCTCCATCTTTATCATGAGCTATAACATCATTTAAACTAATATTAGTATTATATTTTTTATTACTTCTAAAATACATAAGTATTTCATTTTCAGCACATTTAGCGGCATATGTAGTAAGTTTAACACCTTTATTAGCACTATAAGAATCAATGCCTTTAATAAGACCAATTGTACCAATACTTATTAAATCATCAGCAGAAACTCCCTTTGTTTCATATTTTTTAACTATATGAGCAACTAATCTTAAATTATGTTCAATAAGTTTATTTCTAGCGGCTTTATCACCTTTAAGTAATTTTTCAATACATTCATTTTCTTCTTTACTGCTAAGAGGTTTATCAAATACATTTAAAGAATAACTTGTAGTAAAAATCATTATTTCTTTTAAAAATTCTTTTATTTTATTAAACAATACAATCACCTAATTAATAATATGTAAAGCAAACAAATTAATGCTTAATTAATATTTTATAGGTAATATCTAGCATTATGTTTTTTATAATCAAAAATTTAAAAAAGTCAAGATGTAAAATTTTAATATTTTGATAAAAAATATATAAAAAAACATTTACAAAAAAACAAGTCCGTGCTATTCTTAACTTGGTAATAGGAAATGAAGGTGAGGTAAAAAATATGGAAAAAGATTTCCTAGACGACTTAGTTGTTGTCAAAAGAAGCGGTCAGAGGGTTAGTTTTAATGATGCTAAGATTGCATTAGCTGTTAAAAAAGGATTTGATAGTGTATACGAAGAATATGATGAAAAAAATGTATACAAAGTGAAAGAAAAAGTTTTAGATCAAATCAGAAAAGAGTACAAAGATAGAAAAACTATTGGGGTAGAAGATGTATCTGATGTTATTGAAGAAGTACTTAAGAAATTAAAATATGATGAAGTATATGAATCATTTAAAGGATACAGAGAAAGAAGAGATGCATCAAGAGAGGCATTTGTAGTTAAACAACAACATAAATTTGTAAAAGCAATTGAATCACTTGGACTTAAAAGTGCAGGAGAAGAAAATTCAAAAAGAGAAAATGCTAATGTTGATGGAGATGGTCCAATGGGAACTATGTTACATTTTGGATCAACTGTATCTAGAGAATTTGCAAAAGCATATTTAATGGATAATAAATATAGTAGAGCTCATGATGAAGGTGCAATTCACATTCATGATTTAGATTTCTGGGCAATGGGAACTACAACATGTATGCAAATAGATTTAAATAAACTATTTAAAAATGGTTTTTCAACTGGACATGGTTACCTTAGAACACCAAATAGTATTGGAAGTTATTCAGCACTAGCTGCCATTGCAATTCAAGCAAATCAAAATGAACAACATGGTGGTCAAAGTATTCCAGCATTTGACTATTATATGGCACCAGGAGTATTAAAAACATTTAAAAAAGAATTTAAACAAGCAATATATAATTATTTAGATTTCGAAGGCTTTAAAGAGTTAATTAATTTTAATAAAGTAACAGATATTATTGATAAATTAGAAAGTATTGAAACAGATTTAACAGTATTCGATGAATTTATGTCAAAAAGTACAAGACTTAAAGAAATATTTGAAAGTTCATATGAAAATGCTATTAAGAGAACTGATAGAGCTACTTATCAAGCTATGGAAGCATTTATTCATAATTTAAATACAATGCATAGTAGAGCAGGAGCTCAAGTTCCATTTAGCTCAGTAAACTTTGGTACAGATACTAGTGCTGAGGGAAGAATGGTTGTTAAAAATTATCTTTTAGCAACAGAATCAGGACTTGGTCATGGAGAAACTCCAATATTTCCAATTTCTATTTTTAAAGTAAAAGAAGGAGTTAACTATTTCAAAGAAGATAAAAATTATGATCTATTTAGATTAGCTTGTAGAGTATCAGCAAAAAGATTATTTCCAAACTTCTCATTTATTGATGCTCCATTCAATATTAAATATTATGTTAAAGGAGATTTTAATACAGAAGTAGGTTATATGGGATGTAGAACAAGAGTTCTTGCCAATGTATGTGGCCCAGCAGTTACACCTGGTCGTGGAAATCTGAGTTTTACTTCAATTAATTTACCAAGACTTGGTATTAAATATGGAATTGCTCTTGGAGAAAGAGATAAAGCTGATATGAAAGCTTTCTATAAAGAACTTGATGAAATTATGGATTTAGTAAAAGGGCAATTACTTCAAAGATTTGAATGTCAATGTTCAAAATCAAGAACTAATTTTAAATTCTTACTTGGTTCAGGAGTTTGGTTAAATAGTGAAAAATTAGAAAATAATAGTAAACTTAGAACAGTTTTAAAACATGGAACATTATCAATTGGATTCATCGGTCTTGCAGAAACATTAAAAGCTTTAATTGGTGAACATCATGGCGAAAGTGAAAAAGCTCAAAAACTTGGATTAGAAATAATTGGACATATGAGAAAAAAATGTGATGAATATTCAGAAGAATATAATTTGAACTTTACTTGTTTAGCAACACCAGCAGAAGGACTTTCAGGAAGATTTGTTGCAATAGATAGATCAATATATGGAAAAATAAAAGGAGTTACTGATAGAGATTATTATACTAACTCATTCCATGTACCTGTTTATTATAAAACAAGTGTTAAACATAAACTTGAAGTTGAAGGTAAATATCATGAATTTACAAATGCTGGCCATATTTCTTATATAGAACTTGATGGAGATACAGTTAATAATGTAGATGCATTTGAAACAGTAGTTAGAATAATGCATGATTGTGGTATTGGATATGGAGCAATTAACCATCCAGTAGATAGAGATCCAGTTTGTGGATATGTAGGAGTTATAAAAGATGTTTGTCCAAGATGTGGAAGACATGAAAACGAAGGTATTGAAATGGAAAAAATATCTTGTACAGATTGTTTTGATGGTTGTGGAAGTTTAACAAAATAATTTATTAAAAGAAAGGAATAATTAAAATGGATAAAGAAGTTAAAAAAAGTAAAAAAGTTGTTGGTGAAGGTGTAGGATTTGAAAGAATCAGAAGAATTACTGGTTATTTAGTTGGAACATTAGATAGATTTAATAATGCTAAAAAAGCAGAAGTTAATGATAGAGTAACTCATGCAACAAAGTAAAAAATATATTCGTTTAGCAGCTGATCTTCAAAGTGATTCAATAGTTGATGGTCCAGGATTAAGAGCAGTTATTTGGACACAAGGATGTTCTCATAACTGCAAAGGTTGTCAAAATCCAAGTACACATGATTTTAATGGTGGTGGATTAGTACCAATAAAAATGGTTTGCGATGCGATTGATGAACTTGAGTACCATACTGGAATCACTTTTAGTGGAGGAGATCCCATGTTCCAACCAGTTGCATGCAATGAAATAGCAAAATATGCAAAAAGCAAAGGTTATAATATTTGGGTATATACTGGATTTACATTCGAAGAATTAATAGAAATGTCAGAGAAAAACCCAATTTATACAGAATTCTTACATAACATAGATGTTTTAGTAGATGGAAAATTCATTTTAGAACAAAGAGACTTATCATTATTATTCAGAGGTTCAAAAAATCAAAGATTAATAGATATCAAAAAAACATTTGTAAATGGTGAAGTAACCTTATTAGATGAATATGTATATAATGAAACAAAAGTATTTGAAAAAGAGCCTATATTTGTATAGACTTCTTTTTTGAAATTTAAAACAAACACTTTTTCGCTTGTCGGGGGGGTAAATATGCTATACTATAAATAATAGAGGTGGATGAGTAAATATATGAAAGATAAAAGAATACTGTATATAACAGGAATAGTATTATTATTTTTAATGAGTGTAGGACTTTCCTATGCATACTTTAGTTCAAGTATAAGTGGAAATGCAGATAGTAAAGATATGGTAGTAGAAGCAGGAACATTAAGACTAGTTTATACTGATTCAAAAGAAATAGTAATGGAAAATATCAAACCAGGGGAGTCTATAACAAAAGTTGTAACTGTTAAAAATACTGGTACATTAGATGCAAAATATAATCTTATATGGCAAGAACTCACAAATGAAATAATTAATGATGAAATGGTTATAAGTGCAACATGTAAAAGATTAAATGGAGATGTAGAAAGTGGAACATGTGAAGGAGTAGAAGAAACAGCAATTAAGAAACTTAAAGTTAAAGAAAATGTTTTAATAGAACCTAATATAACTCATGAGTATACAATAACAATTACATTTAAAGAAACTGGAGAAAATCAAAATTATAATCAAGGAAAAGCATTTAGTGGTGTTTTAGGAATTAGTGAGTATAAAGTTCCTGAAACTGTTTACTGTACATTTGATGGTGAAATGGTACAAGGTGCAGAGTATGTTAATGGACAGTATACTTATAAATATATGCAAGAATTTAATTATATTGATGATTATATATGGACTGATATTGAAGAAGATGGCTGGGGAGTAAAATTAATTGATAAGACTAGTACAAATCCTGTTACAAGCAAATTATGTACATACATAAATGATAAACCTGTTGTTTCTATGAGCTTGATGTTTACTAATAGTGTGGCCACAACCCTAGATTTAAGTAATTTTGACACTAGCAATGTTACAAATATGTATGCGATGTTTGCTGGTAGCAAAGC
>CAZYRI010000040.1:0-7092 GCA_964649575.1 uncultured Clostridium sp.
ATATAAAAAGTATAAAAAAAGATAGAGTTTTTGAAATAATAAAAGAAGATATAGACCTTACAACAATATCTCAAAGAGAATTAGAAGTAAAATTAAATGCTAATGAAATAACAGATAGAAGAGAATTAGAAGAATATTGCGAAGGAATATATGTTGCTATGAAAGAACTTCGAGAGGAATTTGAGCAAAATACATTAAATGATAAAAGTCTAGTAGAATATTTTAAAAATGATATTTCTAAAGAAAGATTTTCTAGTATTATGGTTGCAGGTAGTGTTTTAGGTGGAATTCAATTAAGAAATATATGGAGAGAAAATGATAATCTAGATGGTGAAAAAGAAGTATTTCCATATAACGAAGAACAAATTGAAATGATTAACAAATACAATAGACTTGAAGAGACATTAGATAAAGTTGAATATTATGCAGAGTATGTTTTTGAAGATGAAGAAGAATTTTAGAAAAATTAAAAAACAGTAGTAATTTTTTTAATTTAATGCTATAATAGTAATATAAGTGAAAGGAAACAAAAAAATATGAAAATGGAATTTATATTTGATAAAAATAAATTAAAAAAAGAGGGATATGAGGAAGAACAATGTCTAAATGCTATTAGAAAACACTTCAAAGGATATAATAGTAAAACAATTAAAGAAACTAAAAAAGGCTTTTTTGAGGGAACAGAAGATGATTGGAATGCATTTGGCTCTACAGCAAGATTTCCATATACAAGTTGGTTTTTAAAAGTAATTAAAGAGTGGTATTGGTATGTAGATGAGGGCGATGGACTTGGAGAACAAAAAGAAGATTGTTTGCAAAGTTATTATGAAGTAAAAGCAGTAAATGCTTAAAAGGAGTTATTATAATAATGAGAAAAGCATTAAATTTCGATTTAGATACAAAAAAATATGAAGAAGTTACAGGAAAATCAGCTCCGACTGCTTATGGAGAAATACGAAGATTTTTAAGGAAAAATGAATTTGAACATAGACAAGGCTCAGGATATGTTTCAAAAGATTCATTAAACGATGGTAAAATATTTGCAATAATTCAAAATATGTCTATGGAATTAGATTGGTTAAGAAGTTGTGTAAAACAAATAGATGTAACTAATATAGGTAAGCAACATTCCTTAATTGATGCTGTAAGTAAAGCACCAATTAACAATGAAATTGATGAGTTAGAAATATAAATTATAAGGGTAGAATATCTACTCTTATTTTTTATCAAAAAAATATAGAAATTTTATTCATAATATTGTAAATTACTAGTATTTGTGTTATTATATAAGCGAACGATTATTTAAAAGATGAAAGGAGATAAAGTGTTAGTATATAACGAAGAAGCACACGAGGCAAGAAAAAGGGAACTGATGACAAAGTGTTATGAAAGTTTTGCTGAAAATGGCTTAAGTAGTACAGGTATAAGAACACTTGGAAAGTCCTGTGGCTGTAATCCTGCTACTTTATATCTATACTTCAAAGATTTAGATGATTTAATAATACAGTCAACTGAATATTGTATGAGTAAGGTAGAAGATGAATTTATGGAAAGAGCACCGAAAAATGTTAACGATTTAGAAAAATTCATAAATGAAACACCATATTGGACTAAAGAACAACACGGTAAAAAGTACAGAATGATGTATCAGGTATATACACACCCTAAATACAGAGAATACGGAAAAAAATTCTTTGATGGTGTAAATAAAAGATATTCTGAATATGCAAATCAACTATCAGAAAAAATTAAAATTCCTAGTGATACATTAACAGCACTTATTTTTATATTTGTCAGAGCCTGTGTACATTATGCTTTATTTGAGGATGAATTTTATTTAAAAGCACAATTAGGATTTATAAAGCAAAGCATAAAATTAAAATAGCACTATATAAACAAAATCGTTTAAACGATGTAAAAAATCTAATTCATAATTTTAAAGGAGGAATATCTTATGAAGAACAAAATGTCAAAGATAGCATTTATTATTTTATCAGTAGTATTTGTTTTTTCTGCTTGTATGACAGTATTTGCAGTAACTACAAAATCTGTTACAGCAAATCAAAATGGTTTAGAGGCTACACTAAACTTTAACAAACAAGAGTATAAAGCAGATGAAAAAATCGAGGCTACTCTTAATGTAAAGAATAATAATTCTTATGCAGTTAAGAACATACAAACAGAACTAATTGTACCAAGTACAATGAAACTTTCAAAAGGAAGTTTAAAACAAGAGGCTTTCTCATTAAATGCAGGAGAAAGTAAAGTGCAAGAAGTAGCACTTGAAAAAGTTGTAGAAACAAACAACAATGTTCCAACAACTAATGAAGAAAATAAAACAAATAGTCCACAAACAGGAGATAATGTTGTGGTATATATTGCAATGATGGTAATATCAGCTGTAGCATTAGTAGTTATTGCAGTTAAGAAAAAATGGGTACACAAAAAGAAAGTAATGTCATTAGTATTATGCTTTACATTAGTAGGAGCAATGACTTTAACATCAGTTGTTAATGCAGAACCTACAACAAAAGAGTTCACAGTAGAGGGAACTATAAAAGTTGATGGCGAAGATGTAGTTATAAAAGGAAAAGTTACATATACACACGAAATATATAGCAAATTACAAATAGATGGAGCAGACAAAGGAATGTATGTAGAGGGCGACACAGTTACTATTACAGCAGAAGATGCTCCAGAGGGAAAACATTTTGCAGGTTGGACAGTAGTAAAAGGAAATGTAACACTAGCAGATAAAAATAGCAAAACAACAACTTTTGTAATGGGAACAGAAGAAGTTGAAATAAAAGCAAATTATGAAGTAAATAAATATACAATAGAAGTAACATCTGGAGAAAATGGAAAAGTAAGCCCAGCAGGTAGTGTTTCTGTAAATTATGGAGAAAATCAAGAATTTACAATAACAGCAAACACAGGTTACCATATAGAAAATGTAGAAGTAGATGGAGAAAATAAAGGAAAAATAGATACTTATACATTTACAGATGTAAAAGAAAATCATAAAATAAAAGCAACATTTGCTATTAACACATATACAATTACATCAACAGCAGGAGCAAATGGAACTATAACAGAAACAGCAACTGTAAATTATGGAGATAGCAAAACATTTACAATTACACCAAATGCACACTATCATATAGAAAAAGTAGTAGTAGATGGAGAAGATAAAGGAACAATCAATACATATACATTTACAGATGTAAAAGAAAGCCACACAATAGATGTAACATTTGCTATTGATACTTTTACAATTACTACAAAAACAAATGATGGTGGAAGTATTACAGGAAGTACAACTGTGAACTATGGAGAAAATACAACATTAAATATTGTAGCAAACGCAGGTTATCATATAGAAAGTGTAGAAGTAGATGGAGTAAATAAAGGAAAAATAGATATATATACATTTGATAATGTAAAAGAAAATCATACAATAAAAGCAACATTTGTTATTGATACTTTTACAATTACTACAAAAACAAATGATGGTGGAAGTATTACAGGAAATACAACAGTAAATTATAACAATAATACAACTTTTACTATTACACCAAATACAGGCTATGGTATTGTTGAGGTAAAAGTAGATGGAACTAGCGTGGGAGCAGTAACATCTTATGAATTTAAAAATGTAATGAAAAATCATACAATAGAAGTTATTTTTGGTGTTACCACAGAAGAAAGTTTTAAAACAGCAGTAAATAAAGGCGGAAATGTGTATTTAGCAGATAATATTAATTTGGGAAGTGTTTTTTACGAAGACTCGAATGTAAAAATCTATGGTGGTGATTATAAAGTTAGTGGAAGTGAACTAATATTTCAGTCTGGTGATGCATCAATCGAAAGTGGTTACTTTGAAATAATTGGAATCTATATAAGTAATTTTTATAGTCATAATGGCTATTTAGCTATAAATGGCGGTTATATTGACCAATTAATGGTAGAATATCTCTTCTATAATGATTTTACTTTAGACATTAATGGCGGAACGGTTAAAAGTATTGACGGATATGATATAGAACAATATGTACATATAAAAGGAGGAACTTTCTATTTTGATCCAACATTATATGTAAATACTTCAACTCATAAAATTTCAAAGACTACAGATTCTGATGGGGTAGACATTTGGATAGTAACAGAAAAATAATTATACAATGATTTTTCATAAGAACGGTGGTTGTTCTTCCATCGTTCTTTATTGAAAGAAACCATAAATCGTCTTACGCAAAAACATAGTAATAAAATGGGGAAAATCATTCATAATTTTAAGGGAGGAATATGTTATGAAGAATAAAATGTCAAAGATAGCATTTATTATTTTATCAGTAGTATTTGCTTTTTCTGCTTGTATGACAGTATTTGCAGTAACTACAAAATCTGTTACAGCAAATCAAAATGGTTTAGAGGCTACACTAAACTTTAACAAACAAGAGTATAAAGCAGATGAAAAAATCGAGGCTACTCTTAATGTAAAGAATAATAATTCTTATGCAGTTAAGAACATACAAACAGAACTAATTGTACCAAGTACAATGAAACTTTCAAAAGGAAGTTTAAAACAAGAGGCTTTCTCATTAAATGCAGGAGAAAGTAAAGTGCAAGAAGTAGCACTTGAAAAAGTTGTTGAAACAAATAATAATGAGCCTACAACAAATAGTCCACAAACAGGAGATAATGTTGTAGTATATTTTGCAATGATGATAGTATCAGCTGTAGCATTAGTAGTTATCGCAGTTAAGAAAAAATGGATACACAAAAAGAAAGTAATGTCATTAGTATTATGCTTTACATTAGTTGGAGCAATGACTTTAACATCAGTAGTTAATGCAGAACCTACAACAAAAGAGTTCACAGTAGAGGGAACTATAAAAGTTGATGGCGAAGATGTAGTTATAAAAGGAAAAGTTACATATACACACGAAATTTATAGCAAATTACAAATTGATGGAGCAGACAAAGGTATGTATGTAGAGGGCGATACAGTTACTATAACAGCAGAAGATGCTCCAGAGGGAAAACATTTTACTGGTTGGACAGTAGTAAAAGGAAATGTAACACTAGCAGATAAAAATAGTAAAACAACAACTTTTGTAATGGGAACAGAAGAAGTTGAAATAAAAGCAAACTATGAAGTGAATACATATACAATTACATCAACAGCAGGAGCAAATGGAACTATAACAGAAACAGCAACTGTAAATTATGGAGATAGCAAAACATTTACAATTACTCCAAATGCACATTATCATATTGAAAAAGTATTAGTTGATGGAGAAGATAAGGGAACAATCAATACTTATACATTTAAAGATGTAAAAGAAAGCCATACAATAGATGTAATATTTGCTATTGATACTTTTACAATTACTTCAACATCAAATGATGGTGGAAGTATTACAGGAAATACAACAGTAAATTATAATGAAAATACTACATTAAATATCACAGCAGATGAAGGATATGCTATTATTGATGTAAAAGTTAATGGGGATAGTAAAGGAAAAATATCTTCATATACTTTTGGAAATGTAATAGATAATAATCAAAAAATCGAAGTAGTTTTTGGTGTTACGACAACAGAAACCTTTAGAAAAGCTGTTTTAAAAGGTGGAACGGTAGAAGTTGCTGAGAGTTTCGAGATGGGAGAGGGGTCTATATACTTGTCAGATGTTAAAACTGTTATCAATTTGAATGGGTACTCTGTCGAGGTCATTGGCAGTAATAGGCATGTTTATGTCGAAGGTAATTCTGAATTAACTATAAATGCTGGCACTTTTGAAATTCCCATCGACGTTAAAAATAATGGGAAATTAGTTCTGAATGGCGTTGCTCTTGATCATGGATTGTATGTTACCTCAGGTACAACGCAATTAACGAATTGCTCTTCTGATTCTTATTTCGTAGTTGATGGAGGTTCTTTCAAAGCAAATAATTCTGTAGTTTACAGTTTTTATGTTTATAACACACCGACTCTTGATTTAGAAAATTTTACTATATATGACAAAGGAGATATGGATAATTGGTTGGAATCTTCTGGACATCAGGCTACTCAAACAAAAGATTCAAACAATAAAGATATTTGGGTAGTAACGAAAAAATAATTAAAAACTGGTGTTTTGAGGAACGGTGGTGGTTATTCCATCGTTCTTTATTTAAAAAGAGGAGATTTGCTTTGAGCAAAAAACAAAATAGAATAAATAATATATTTTTAAGTTTTGTGGTAATTATCTTAATAGGAGTATTAGTATTTTCTACAATAAAGGTTATAAAATACATAATTGATAATAAGCAAAATGAAAAAATAGAAGAAGAAATATCTGATTTAGTAGAATATGTAGAAGAAACTGCAAATAACGAAGAACAAGAAGAAAATAACAATAAATATAATATAGATTTTGCGACATTAAAAGAAAAGAATTCTGATACAGTAGGTTATTTGAAAGTAAATGGAACAGATATTGAAAATGTTGTAGTTAAGGGAAAAGATAATGGTTACTATTTAAAACACAATTTTAATAAAGAATACAACACGGCAGGTTGGATATTTGCAGATTATCATAATAAACTTGATGGAACAGATAGAAACATAATTGTATATGGGCATAATATGAGAAACAACACTATGTTTGGCACTTTGCATAATGTTTTAAATGAAGAATGGAAAGAAGCAGAAGAAAATAGATATATAACATTTATAACAGAAAAAGAAAGTTATATATACGAAGTATTTTCTGTATATCAAATAGAGGCAGAAGATTATTATATGACAACAGAATTTAAAAATAATCAAGAATTTTTGAAATTTGCAAATACATTAAAAGCAAGAAGTAAATACAACTTTGATGTAGATATAAAAGAAGATGATAGCATATTAACACTATCAACTTGTGCAAATAATAACAAGTATAGAGTAATAGTGCATAGTGTTAGAGTAAAATAGTATAGAATATAGGAGTAGTGATTTGCTACTCTTATTTTTATAGAAAAGATTTCAATTAGTGAATTGAAGAAAATAGATTAACTATTAATTGTCAATAGAATTATTGAAAAAATTTTTGATAATTT
>CAZYRI010000041.1:0-7066 GCA_964649575.1 uncultured Clostridium sp.
GGATATGTTCTTGCATTAATGGTGTTTATGCAAAACATTCATGTATTAAATTGTAGAAGTGAAAGTAAGAGTGTATTTAAAAATAGTTTTAAAACTAATCCATTTATATTAATTGTTATTGTTGGTACTATTTTATTACAAATGTTAGTTATGGAAGTTCCTATACTTTCTAATTTCTTACAAACTTTTGATGTTCCTCTAGTACATTTATTAATATTATTTATGATGGCTTTACCAATACTTTTTGTAATGGAAGTGTATAAATATATAAAAAGAAAAAAGAAATAATGTATAGTGTGTTATAATATATTATTAGATAGGAGAAATTTATGAAGAAGAACATATTATTACTGATTAATGGATTTGGTGTTGAGCAATCTGATTCTGTTAATGTATATTCTGAAACTTTAATGCCAAATATGGATAGGCTTACTAAAGAAAAATTATTTGTTTCTCTTGCTAGTAAAGATTTGGATTATAAAGATGGTTATAGAAAATTTAGTATAGGTATTAATGAAGCATTAACATATAGTATAATTGAAAATAATTTTTCTAATAATATTTATAAAAATAATCAATTATTAAAATATATTGAAGCTAAAACTAATGAGAATGATAATAAGTTGCATGTATTTTGTTATTGGGAAAATGATAGAACTATTTCACAATTAGCAGTATTTTTAAGAGAGATAGCTTTAAATACTAATCACATGATTTATGTACATTTAATATTATGTCAAAAGTCATTATCTGTTTATAAGAGTGTTGAGAGAAGTCTTACATTACTTAATTATGAGCTTGGTAATACTATTAAAGTTGGTATGGTTACTGGAGAGAATTATATAACTAATATTCTTTGTTTTAGAGATATGATTAAAACATTTGTTACTGAATCTGGTGAAAAATGGAAAGATTTAACTAAAAAGGTTGAGGTTCTTACTCAAACTAAGACAATACCTAATCATACAAGGACTTTCTCTGTTAATAATGGTTTTGCTATTAATGAAGGAGATCAAATATTATTTTTTAATTATAATAATGTTGATGTTAATTTATTTATAACTGAACTTGGTAAGCAAAAGTATAGAACTATTGATACAACTAAATTAAGTTTTTATTCTTTGTTTCCAGTTAAATGTGATGTAAAAATACCATTTATGTATAATTATGCTATTTCATCTACATATGCAGCTGGTGTACTTAAAAGTATTGATGCTAAGTGTTTAGTAATTGATTTAAAAGAAAAATGTCCATATATAAATTATTATTTAACTGGTCTTAGGAATAATGTTGATGAAAGTATAAGATATATGGCTTCTGATAGTGGTTTTATTTATGAACCTTCTCAGTTATTACAAATAGTAAATACATCAAATGAAAATTTAATAATTATTAATTATGAGATTGATACATGTAAACTTGTTGATGATATTTCTGAAAGACTTAAAAAGATAGATGTTATTATAGGTGAACTTGATAAATTAGTTTCTGAAAATAAGATTACATTATTTATATCATCTTTATATGGTATTGAAAAGGAAATGTATAATTCAAAGCATGAAGTTGGAAAAGTTAATTTTTCTGTTAGAGTTCCTCTTGTAGTTGATGATTATCACTTAATTAAAACAACTTATACTTTAAATGAAGGTACTGTTTATGATCTTGCTAATACTATTTACAAAAATATTAATTCAAAATATAATATAGATGGGTTGATTAAGAAAAAGAGTGGGTTTTTATCATTCTTGTATAAGAAACCTAAGAAAGTAAAGGAGGCAGATGATGGAGAAACCAGTGTTTAGAAGAGTGTGTGCTTATATTATTGATATAGCTGTTGTTTCATTTATATTTATGTTATTTTCTAAAATAGAATTATTAAATCCTAATGCTGAAGAATATAACAAAGTTTATGATGAATTCACAAAATATGTTGAGGAAAATAGTACTACTAGTGATGGATTAAATAATATAATGAGTGGAGATGAATATAGGGATTTTAGTTATAAATTATCTAAATTACAAGTTCCTAATTCTATTTTAAATATTGTTATTACTTTTGGTTATTTTGTTGTTTTTCAATATTTTAACAAAGGTCAAACAATTGGTAAAAGATTAATGAAAATTAGAGTTAAATCTAAGGATGGAAAAAGAGTTAGTTTTGTACAAATACTTGTTAGAAGTTTATTAATTAATGAGATTATTTCGTCTATTATTCTTGTAATATTTATAAGTACTATGAGTAAATCAATGTATTTACAAGCTAGTAGAATTGTTGAATTTGTTGATATGTTAATAGTTTATGGCTCTCTTGGATTTATAATGTTTAGACCTGATGCTTGTGGTCTTCATGATTTACTTATGAATACTGTTGTTAGTGATGAAAAAGAAGTAAATGAAGAAGAGAAGGAAGATAATGAAGAAGAAATCTCTGAAACTAAAAAAACTGATGTTAAAGAAGCAAAAGTTATTGATGAAAAAGCAAACAAATCTAATGTAAAAAAGAATTTAAAGAAGGATGAATAGTTTATGAAAATTGGGATATCTAATGATCATAGAGGTGTAAAACTTAAGAAAAAAATTATGAATTATCTATACAATAGAGGGATTTCGTGTGTAGATTATGGAACAAATGATGAAATTAGTTGTGATTATGTTGATTATGCAGTTAAACTAGGAAATGCGGTTATAAAAAGAGAAGTAGATCTTGGAATATTAGTTTGTGGTACTGGTATAGGTATGAGTATTGCCGCTAATAAGATTGATGGCATTAGATGTGCTAGGGTTGTTAATGCTAAGGAAACTGAATTAGCAAGAGAACATAATATGGCTAATATTATAGCTTTAGCAGAATATACAGAAAATATTGAAGAAATTATTGATGCGGTTATTAATACTAAAGAATCAACTGATGAAAGACATATCAGAAGAGTAAATAAAGTAATGAATATAGAGAGGAGTAATAATGGATAAAACTTTATTAAAAATATCAGGTATTATTGCTATTGTTGTTGGTGTTATATATTGTATTACAATAGTTGGTGCTATTGTGGGTATACCTCTTATTATAGGTGGCAATAAGATTAAATCTTATGCAGAATGTACTGATGAAGAAGTTATTAGTGCTAAAGATTCTATACTTGTTTGGACTATTGTATTCTTATTATTTAATCAATTGAGTGGTATTTTATTATTAATATTCTATATTGATGTTCTTGATAAGAATAGAGGTAAAATTACTACTGAAAATGCTAATAAAACTGTTAATATTAATGATAAATATGAAGAACTTGAAAAATTAAAAAAATTATATGATGAAAAAGTTCTTACTAAAGAAGAATTTGATAACGAAAAAAATAGAATATTAAATAAATAGTTATCATATAATATACTATGAAGAGAAAATTCATAGTATTTTTTATTGTGTTTTTATTTTTAATATTTAGTTATATTAATAAAGATAGTAATGATATTTTAAATAATTCTTTAGAAGGGAATGAAAAAGAAAAAACTATTGTTGTTAATGCAATAGTTGATGATAAAATTGTTGATTTAGATTTAGAAGAGTATGTAAAAGGTGTTGTTGCTTGTGAAATGCCTGCTTCATTTAATGATGAAGCATTAAAAGCTATGTCTGTAGCGGCTAGAACTTTTGCATTATATAAAATATCAAAAGGGGAAAATATAAAAACTTCTGTTAGTGATCAATGTTATATTGATAATGATAAAATGAAATCTAAATGGAAAAATAGTTATGATAAATATTATACTAAAATAAGTAATGCTGTTAATGATACTAAGAATGAATATATGATATATAATGATAAGGTAATTATTGCTTTTTATTTTTCTATTTCCAATGGAAAAACTGAAAATGTTGAGAATGTATTTAGTCAAAAGTTAGATTATTTAGTTTCTGTTGATTCTTCATGGGATAAGAAATCTAGTAATAATGAAAGAGATATTAAAATTAAGGTATCTGATTTTTTAAAGAAATTGGAACTTAAAGATGATAAAATAAATAGTATTAAAATTGATAGAAGTTCTACTAATAGAGTTAATAATATTAAAATAAATAATAATAATTATAAGGGTACTAGGTTTAGAAGTTTACTTAATCTTAGGTCTACTGATTTTAGTATTACTTATGATAATGATTATGTTTATATTCATACTGTTGGGTATGGTCATGGTGTTGGGATGAGTCAATACGGAGCTAATTATATGGCTAATGATGGATACAGTTATGATGAAATATTAAAACATTATTATACTGGAATAAAAATTACGAATAAATTATAAAAAAATGTTCACTCTATTATTAGGAGAGTGAAATATGAATAAATATTCAAAAATAATAGTGCCATCTATATATGTTGGTGTAATAGCGGTAATGGTTGTTAGCTCTGTGCTTGTTGTTTCTGGTGTTAAGAATTTCTTAAATGAAAAAAATGATTATAACTATACACTTGATAAGGTATTTATTAAAGATACAGTTCCTGTGTCAAAAAATGAAAGCAATAGTATAGTTAAACCTTATACTGATGATAATGTTAAGGTATGGAAATATTTTTATGATTTTGAAAGTGATTCTAAGAAACAAGTTGATTCATTAATATATTATGAAAATACTTATATGCAAAATAATGGTGTTGATTATACTAATGATGAAGATTTTGATGTAGTTTCAATATTAGATGGTGAAGTAATTGGTATTGAAGATAATGCTATTTATGGAAAAATTGTTACTATTAAACATAATGACAATTTGAAATCTGTTTATTCTAATGTTAAAGATGTAATTGTTAATGTTGGATATAAAATTAATCAAGGTGAAATATTTGGAACAACAACATCTTATAAGCCAGATACATCTGTAAAATCATTGTTGCATTTTGAAGTGTATTATAAAGATAATGCAATAGACCCTGAAAATTTATATACTATGTCTGTTAGTGATTTGAAATAAGGCTACTTGTTAGCTTTTTATTTTGTTAAAAGTGTCATAAATGTTAGAATATATTTTAATAAAAATATTTTGTATGATATAATCTATGTAATTAAGGGGTTTTATTATAAGTTTAGTAGATTATAAAAATGAATTAAAACATTTATCGGAAGAAGATAGAAAAGAAAGAATTAAAAATCAATGGGAATTAGTAAGTGGAATAAAACAAGGACCTTTAACAGGATATAGTTCAATTGATATGCAATAGTTAAAATATTATAGTGAAACAGCTATTGATAAGCTTTGTAATTTTAAAATTGAAGATGAAAGTATGTATGAAACACTTTATATTTATGCCACAAAGCATTTAGATGATATTGCCTTTGAATATTTAGGTGTAAAGTGTACTTATAGAAATTTGTTAAAGAATATTGACACAATTGCTTCTGCCTTAAAAGCATCAAATATAAATGAGGATGATATTGTAATAATTGGTTTGCCTAATACACCTGAAGCAAGATATCTTATTTATGCATGCAGTAAAATAGGTGCAATTGCAAATCCTATAATGCCTACAACTAGTGAAATGGATTTTGAAACTATATTAAAAAATACTAAATCTAAAAATATATTTTTGATGAATGGTTTAAGAGAGAAGTATGCTGATGTATTAGAAAAATATAATATTGATAAAGATAGTGTTATTGAAATTAGTCCAATTAGAACTTCAAATGGTATTATTAGGATAATTGATAAAATAAAAAGAAATGGAAAAATAAGTGAGTATGATAGTTATTTGCAAAGAGGTATTGGAACAGAAACTTCATTTGTGAAAAGAAAAAATGAAGATATAGCATTAATAGAGCAAACAGGTGGCACAACAGCTTTAACAACAAAAGGTGTATTAATAATTAATGGTAATGTATATTCATCTAATTTTCAATTATTAAATAGTGAGTTAAATTTTAGTTCTGGAGACACTTTATTAGATATTCTTCTTTCATCAATATCTTATGGTGCTTCTCATGAGCATTTAACATTAACTAATGGTATTAAAAATTATATTATTCCAATATTAGTGAAAGAAGATATTGTTAAAAAAATAGCAAAATATAAGCCTAATCATATAATGATGGGACCTATTCATTTAGAGTTTATTATTAAGGATAATAGAAAAAGAAATTGGAGTTTTTTAAAAAATGCTGTTACTGGTGGTGATAGTATGTCAGTCGAACTGGAAAGAGCTATTTATGATAAATTAAAAAATAATAATTCAAATGTAGAAATAGAACAAGGATATGGAATGTCAGAATGTTTTGGAGCTGCTGTATGTAATCATAATGGCTTTATTAAAGAAGGAAGCATAGGTATTCCACATATACTTACAACAATAGGTGTATTTAAATATAATGAAGATAGTGAAGATTATACTACTGATGATGAACTAAGAGTAAAAGAAATTGGTGAGATTTGTATATCGTCTCCAACTGTTATGAAAGAATATTTAAATAATGAAAATGCAACGAATTTAGTGTTAAAGGAACATAATGATGGAAAAATATGGCTTCATACTGGTGATATTGGATATATAGATTCTGATGGATATTTATACATAACAGATAGAATTAAGGATTTAATATTTAGAAATGGTTTCAAAGTATCACCCCAAAAAGTAAATAAAATAATACAAGATGAAATAGGGTATATGTTTGAGGATAGTGTTGTCATAGGTGTTCCTGATAGTGTTGAAAGAAATGTACCAATATTTTTCTATAAAATAAAAGAAGAATATAAAGATTCTAAAATTAATGACATATTACAGAAAATATATGAAAGTGGTATTCTTTCGGAGGTTGAAATTCCAAAGGATAGTGTAGAATTAGAAGAGATTCCAAGAACAGCTGCTAGAAAAATAAATAAAAAAGAAATTAAAGCAAATTATTTGGATAGTATAGAAAATTCAAAACAGTTGAGAAAAATAAAATAGAAAATTAAAAAAGTAACTACAGCAATAATTATAATTACTGTAGTTTTAATTTTAAAATCTATGTTATAATTTGTATTATAGAAGTAGGTGTTATTTATGTTTAGTTTTTCATTTATGTATCCTGTTGTATTTAG
>CAZYRI010000042.1:0-6938 GCA_964649575.1 uncultured Clostridium sp.
CTACCATATCTTTACTATCTGCATTTCCACTTATACTTGAACTAAAGTATGCATAGGAAAATCCTATTACTGCTAGTAATAAAAATGCTATTATTGTTCCATATAATATTCCTTTATCTTTCATTTACTCACCTATCCTATTAAATTATATAATAAAAGATAAATTATTTCTAGTATCTCTTATCAAAATAAATTTTATTTAAATAAAGACCAACTGCATCAGCACATATACCAGCTGACATTCTATTTTCACTCTTAAATATTTTATCAATATCATCTATACTTTTCTTACCATCATTAATATCAAGTAAAAGGCCCACTATATTTCTAATCATATATCTAAAAAAACCACTTGATTCAAATCTTAAATAAAGTATTCCTTTTGTAATTTTATAATCTAATTTTAATTCTCTTTCATAAGACTTTTTATCTTTATCAGAAGTAAAACTTCTAAAATTATGTTTACCATTCATTTTACTTATAAATTTATCAAGTAATTCTCTTGTAATTTTTTTATTATATTGAAATACATAATCTTTATTAATCGGATCATAATCATTCATATTTATTTTATAAATATATTCTTTTCTTATACAAGAATATCTTGAATGAAATTCATTATTTACTATTTTTATATTTTTAATATAAATAGATTTATCTATTAAACTATTTATACTATGTTTAAGTCTATCTACATTTATTTTTTTATCACTATCAAAATGACAATATTGATTAATCGCATGAACACCTTTATCTGTTCTTGAAGTACCTATAATATTAATACTTTCATTAAATATTTTTGATACTATTTTTTCGAGTTCACCTTCAATTGTCTTTTCATTCTTTTGAACTTGATATCCATAAAATTTACTACCATCATAAGTAATATTCATTAAATATCTCATATTACACCTTTATCCTTTAAATAAGCTAAAATTAATAAAATATGAAATGCTGTAAAAAATATATCATAAAAACCAACTCTATTAGTTCTAAAATTAGTTCTATATCTTTTTAAATTAAATAATTTTAATTCTCTTGAAAAAGCTATTTCTCTATTTTTCCTTCTTGTAAGTCTATGTACATTTAAATATAAATTACTTACAGCATACACTCTACCAAATATATTAGTATGATAATAATCTATTCCTCTTGATGCTTGTGCTTTTAATGTTTTATGTTCAACAGTTAATAATAATGGAACATATCTAAGTATTGAATTTATTTTAAATGCAAGAGAAGATATTGGTAAAAGTAATATATTAAAATAAGATAAAAACTTTTCTATTCCATAAGCACTTTCACTAGGAGAAGTAGTATAACTTATTATATTTAAATATTCTACTACAACTACTATTTTAGAAAGAATTACTAAACATTCACTCATATTCATTCTAAAACCAGCACATATAAATGCTACTAAAATATATAAATATCTAAGTGACCAAAAAGTATTCATATAAAACTTTAAAGGTACAAAACTAAGTAACATCATTATAATAACTAAACCTAACATAAATAAATTTATATATAATGAATCACAAAATATAACTAAAAAGATTATTATAAGAAAATCTATTAATTTAATAACAGGATTTAGTCTATGTACAGAAGAATCAATTGGATAAAAAGAACCAAAAGAATTCCTAGAATACATCTCTATACACCCCCTTAATTAAATCATGGGTGCTTGTATAATTATATATTTCATGTCCATTTTTATTACATTCATTTATAAATGACACTATCGGAGGAACTTCAAGATCTAATTCATTTAATGTATCTACATTATTAAGAATATCTTTTTCGCCTTCACAAGCAAGTTTAGTCATATGCATTAAATACACATAATCCGCTATTTGATAACAAAATGCAGTGTCTTTTGAAAGTAATATTATTGTTTTTTTATATTTTGTTTTAAGAATTCTAAGTAATCTTAGAAGTTCTGTTTTATCCTTATTTGAAAGTCCAGCAGTAAATTCATCTAGTATAAGAATATTTGGATTATAAACAAGAGCACAAGCAAGAGCTACCTTTTTAGCATCACAAAATGATAAATCCTGTGGATTCATATTTAAATAACTATCATCTAAATTAACAAGTTTAAGTGCTTCACTTGCTCTCATATCTATTTTCTCTAATTTATATTTAAAATATTTCATTCCAAATTCTATTTCTTTTTTTACAGTACTATTAAAAAACATATCATAAGGATTTTTATAAACATAACCAGTATCAAATCTAAGTTTATTTATATTTTTAATTCTTTTACCATTATTAACAAATCTACCTACTTTAACACTACCTTTTGTTGGAATAATTAAAGCATTAATTAAATCTCCAATTGCTGTCTTACCACTATTTGATGCTCCTAAAAAAGCAAATATACCAGGTCCTTTTATACTAAAAGAAATATCATTTAATATTGTCTTTTCAAGCGGAGTAAACTCATTAACAACAAAACTAACATGATCAAACTTTATTTCCATATTGCACCTACCAATTTCTTATTTGTAAGATAATATTTATCAATCAAGTTATAATCCATTAAATACTTATTAAGTTCAACAATAAATGGAAGTCCAAGACCAAGTCTTTTTAATATTTTTTCTTCATTTAATACACTTAAAGTTTTACCTTCGCATACTAACTTTTTATCATAAATAATAATTATCTTTTCACCAAACATAGTTTCTTCTATATCATTAGTAAAATTAATAACAATACCACCATTCTTAACATATTCTTTTAATATATCAAAAACTAATATTTTATCTTTATAATCTAATAATGAAATAATATTATCAATAACAAGTATCTTAGGTTTAATAATCAATGAAGACATAATTTTCATTTTAATTTTATCACTACAACCTAAACTATTAGGATCTTTATCAAGTAAAGAAGTTAACTTAAAAGTATTAGCCATACTATCTATACTTTCTTTAATATCATTTTTAGATATAGCAAGACTTTCAAGTCCAAAAGCTATTTCATCAATAACTGTTTCTGCTACAAATATATCTAAATCTCTATAAAGAACATAATTCATTCTTCTTCTAATTTTAGAAAAATTAATTTTATTAAGTTCTATATCTCCAAGAAATATATTTGCTTTTTTATTTCCATGTAAAAGAGTATGAACAAGTAAATCATTGTTATTCCCTATTACAGAAACAAAATCCCCTTCTTTTAAACTAAATTCTATATCTTCACCAAACCTATATTTAAAGTAATCATTCATAGTCTAATTCTCCTAAAATGATTATACAATATTTTTCAATAAAAAAAAACTAACTTTTGTTAGTTTATTGAACATCTACTGTTTGATGAGTAATCATTTTAGCAGATAGTCTAGTTCCATCATTATGAATATTATAAAGACCTAAAACTCTCCATTCTACTCCGTCATATTTTAACCAGTTATTAGGATCAGATCCAGCAATAATACAAGCATCAACTGGAGAACTAGTATCAACTTCACCAGTTGCATCTAATTTGTAAATACCTGTTATACCATTAGAGTCTTTTCCACATTTACATTTATCATTATCATCTGGTCCCCATTTACCTACAAATTGATTTTTATCAAATCCATCACAAACTTGTTCAACAAGTGTAGTTCCTTCAATAGTCTTAGTTCCTTCACCTTGAGGATCAAATTCAGCAACAACTCCTACTGTTTTCTTTCTAATAACAACCTCTTTATCATTCATAGATTCATTACTTCTTGGATCAATAATACAACCAAGAGAAGAACTTTTACAACTACTGTCATCTTTGTCAACATCTTGTTTTAAATAATCCTTTTCTAATAACACAGAAACCTTAATTCTTACTTCATCAGTACCATTAAAAATATCTGGATTATTTGTTGCATATAACTCTGCTGCTGATACTATTTTATCAACCTTATCACTATACATTCTCTTATTAATGTTCTTATTTATAGTTATAATACTAGGTACAGCAATAACCGTAATAATAGCTACAATAGCTATAACAACTAATAATTCAGATAACGAAAAACCTTTTTTATTCATATTTTCAACCTCTATTCTAAAAACATTATAATAAAAAAAAAGTTATTTTTCAATATCTTTTTGAAAATAACTTTCAATAATTTCATAAACTCTTTCTTTACCTATTTTAGTCACACTAGAAAAATTAATTATTTCATCTCCTAAAGCAGGACTTAATGTTTTTTTAATAAGTTCATCTTGTTTTTCTCTAAGCGATCTATTAACTTTATCATATTTAGTTGCAACAATAGTTACAGGCAAATTATAATATTTTAAGAACTTATACATAAGAACATCATCTTCTGTTGGTTTATGTCTATAATCTACTAAAAGAAACACATGTTTTAAATATTGCCTAGTTTTTAAATATTCTTCTATCATAATACCAAACTTTTCAATTTGCTTTTTATTAGTAGCTGCATATCCATAACCAGGTACATCTACAATATAAAATTCTTTATTAACTTGATAAAAATTTAATGTAGTAGTTTTCCCAGGCTTAGAACTAGTTCTAGCAATATTTTTTCTATTAACAATAGTATTTATAAAACTACTTTTACCCACATTACTTCTTCCCAAACATAAAAATTCATTCTTTTTATCCTCTGGATATTGTGAAACTCTAACAGCTATGACAGGTTCTTCAACATTAATAACTTCCATATTATTTCTCCTTTTCACTATATTCTTTACATAAATTCTTTAAATCATTTAATAAATTTTCAATGACTTCATGTGATTCAGTTCTAACACCACTAGCAAACTTATGACCTCCACCATTATATTTACTAGCTATATCATTTATAACTGGACCCCTACTTCTAATATTAACTCTATACATATTATTTTTAGTATCATGAGATACAAATACCCATACAAGAACTTCATTAATATTATTAAAATCATTAATCATATTTGAAGCAGAACTAATATCAGCTCCAAAAGAATTAATAACATCTTCATCTATTTCAATATATGCAAAACCATTTTTATCTACCTTTAAAGATGAAGCAATATATCCCATAAGTCTAATTTCACTTAAAGGTTTACTATAAACTTGTCTATATAATTTTTCAATGTCTAACTTATATTTATGTATTAAAGCACTTACAAGTGAAAATGTTTTATCACTTACACTAAATAAAAATCTATTAGTATCACTGACAATTCCAATAAATAAATTGCCAGCAATACTTTCATTCATTTTTAATTTAGTATTATTTATAACTTCAAGAACAAGTTCAGAAGCTGAACTTGCTGTATCATCTATAAGTTCTACTTTACCAAAAGTATCAACCTTAGGATGATGATCAATTTTAACAACATTTTTAAAAGATAAGAAATTATCAATATCAACCCTTCTATTATCAGGAGTATCAACAACAATCAATAATGCATTATCATAATCATATTCATTAACTTTATCTACTTTACCAAAATATTTAAACTTAGATACAGTAGTTCCTACCGCATAAACTTCTTTTGATGGAAAAGTTACTTTAATAGATTCTTTTAATGCCATTTGACTTCCAAAAGCATCTGGATCAGGACCTATATGTCTTGCTATATAGATCTTTTTATATTTCTTTACCTCATTGTATATTGATTTATAAATATCACTCATTAAATATCTCTTTTCTATTTTACTAAATTATAAGTATCTTTAATAATCATAATTTCTTCATTAGTTGGAAGAACATACACTGGAACACATGATTCATCACTAGAAATAATACCTTCATTTTCATTCTTGTATCCAGCTATTTTACTATTCTTTTCTTCATCAACTTTAATACTTAATGCATTAAGTCTGCCTAAAATTTCTTTTCTAGCCTCAATACCATTTTCACCTACACCAGCTGTAAATACAATAGCATCAACATTACCATCTAATTTAATATAATATTCTGCAATATATTTTGCAATTCTATCATTATACATATCAAGAGCAAGTGTTGCATTTTTATCTCCAGCTTCTCTTGCTGCTTCTACATCACGACTATCAGAATATCCTGAAATACCAAGAAGTCCACTCTTCTTATTTAAATCATTAGTGATATCTTCTAAACTTTCACCTGATTCTTTACTTACATATTCTAATATAGATGGATCAACAGCACCACTTCTAGTACCCATCATAAGACCATCAAGTGGAGTAATACCCATACTAGTATCATAACATTTTCCTTCTTTAATGGCACTAATTGAAGCACCACTACCTATATGACAAATAATTAAATTTACATCATCTTTTCCAAGCTTTTCTTTCATTTTTAATGTTATATATTTATGACTTGTTCCATGAAAACCATACTTACGAACACCATATTTAGTATACCAATCCATTGGTACTGGATACATATAATTTACCCTTGGCATAGTTTGATGAAATGCAGTATCATACACAGCAACCATTGGAACACCAGGTAAAGCCTTTTGCATAGCTTCAATACCAGCTAAATTTCCAGGATGATGAAGTGGCCCAAGTTTAGTTAAATCCTTAATATCTTGAATTACTTCATCAGTTATTAAAACTGAATCACTATACTTTTCACCACCATGTAAAACTCTATGTCCTACACCTTTAATTTCATCTAAACTTTCAACAGCCTTATGCTTTAATAATTCTTCAATTAAAACCTCAGCTGCTTCTTTATGATTTTTTAAATATTTTTCTCCCTTAATCTTTTCACCATTTACTTTAGTTGTCCAAAAACTATCCTTTAGTCCAATCTTTTCAATATAACCACTAATTATTAATTTTTCCTCTGGCATTTCAACTAATTGAAATTTTAAAGAAGAACTACCAGCATTAACACATAATATTTTCATAATTACTTTTCCCTTCTTTTCGTTAATATTATAACAAATATAATTAAAAAGTTAAAGAAAAACATAATCATATTATTTTATAAT
>CAZYRI010000043.1:0-6908 GCA_964649575.1 uncultured Clostridium sp.
TCTTTTTTTATTTAAATTTATATTAATTAGTAAAATTTATTCTATTTTACTGTTTTTAAATTATTGACAGATATAAATGTTATTATAAACTATCAACTTTTAACAGTGACATTTTTATCAGTTTCTATAATAACATTTATACGAGTTCGCAAAGTTTAAATACTTCCATACCTTTTTCAAAAGGTCGTTGGGAAGTTCTCTACTTATTATTTTGCTTATAACTACTGTTTTACACATCCTTTACATGTCAACTTATTCGGAAGCCAGGCGCCACACCGTAAGCACTAAGAGCACCGTTGCCGAAATTCCAATCGCCACCGCTATACACAAAACAGAAAAAGGAATCATAGCTGGAACTGGCGGAGCGGAGCCACCAGTGCGCTGCACTAGTGCCGTTTAACTTTTTAGCTCCACTATAATTAGATGTTGTTACTCCAATATTTTTATAATAATCTAATTGTCTTGATGTGCCTTTTGATGTGTCCCATGATGCACTGTATCCCTCATATATTTCTTCTCCAGATAACAAATATAATTTATCTGTTGATGTGAAATTTGATGAATCACTTTTTCCATGACTTGATACTACTGTTGTATCTATTATTCCATTTCTTAATTCTGTTGGTAGTGCATTATATATTTCATTATTTACAAATGTTCTCATTGATGTTGCTGGCCAGCCACCTATATTAGTATCACTTGAATTCATTTGATGTGTTGTTATTATGTCTGCAAACTCAAGTACAAAACCACATGCAGTTTGTGAAAACCCTTCTGTATTACATTCACTTGGTGTAGAAGTATTTGCTATTCTTAAGGTATGTGTTCCATAAGTTCCCATGTTTACTTCTTTTGTATCTCCAACTGTATAATCACTTCCGTTGCCTGCTTTTACATTTGCTACAATATCTGACCATGAATCTGTTGCGAAGTTAGGTTTTTTATATTCTTCTATACCTAACATTCCATTAAACTTTTTACCTTGATTATAATTTTGAATTTCATTTGTTTCTTTAAATGTAAATGTGAAAGTATATTTATGTGTTATTCCACTTTCTATTGTTATATTTGATTTTACTCTATTTGGTCCGATTGCTGTTTCTTCTATTCCTTCACATGTTCCTTCTTCTACATCTCCATTTAATCTTTTACATGTTGCTGATATTAGCATTTCATCATTTATTATCTCATTTGTTAATTCTTGCCAAATGATGTTATATGCAGCTTCTAGTGTTCCAGTGTTTTCTACTGTTACTTCTTTTGTTATTGTCCACCCTGGTGTAATATTACTACCTGTTATTTGTGGACTATCTGTATAAACTAATTTTAATGTACCTGCTTCTACTACCATATCTTTACTATCTGCATTTCCACTTATACTTGAACTAAAGTATGCATAAGAAAATCCTATTACCGCTAGTAATAAAAATGCTATTATTGTTCCATATAATATTCTTTTATCTTTCATTTATTCTATTCCTCCTACTCTATAAATAAATTATATAACAAAAACAGTACTAAATCTAGTACTATTTTTATTCATTATAAGCATCTTTTATTAAATCATCAAAAGCTTCTATTGGAAATGAATCTTTAAAGAATGACATTATTAAATCTGTTGCTTCTTCTTTAAGTTTTTCTCTAAATACATCATGTGTTGTTTTATCTAATAACACTATTTTTTTATGTCTGTTTTGTATTTGATCATAAACATGTTCTACTGATTCTTGTGGAACTATAAAGTCTTTATTACCTCTGAATATTAATGTTGGTATTTTAATATTTTTAGGTGTATTTTGTAATTCTTTTACTATTTTAAAGAATTCTAAATAGCAATTGGCTGGTAATTTTAAAAGTCTATTTGCTACTAGTTTAGCTCCATATTCCTCAAATATTTTAGGTGTTGCTGTAAGTGCTGTATTAATATTTATTTTTTCTTGTTCATATCCTGATATTCTAAAAGCAGGTGCTACTAAAACAAGTTTTTTTACTTCTTTGTATTTGCTAGCTACATAAGAAGCTAAAACTCCTCCCATTGAGTGTCCTATAACATAAATAGTTTTATACCCATTGTTAATTAAAAATATCATTTCTGAATCAACTTTTTTAATCCAATCTTTATATGTTATTTTATGTTTAAAATCACCATCATGCCCAGGTAATGTAAAAGTAAATACATCATAATTATTTACAAGTTCTAATCTATGTGTTAAGTATTCTTGATCATAAACTCCACCTGCAAAGCCATGAATAACTAATATTGCTTTTCTAAATAATTTCATACTTCCACCTCATTTGTATTTATTATTTTAACATAATTACATATATTTTTTGAATACTGTTTTCATTTTTAAGATAATATCTATCATTTGATTCATTATTTCATTATAGTTTTCTTTATTATCATAATCTAAACCTTTTAGATTATAACTTATTCTACTAACAGTTTCTGAACAATCTTTTTTCCAATCAAGTTTATATCCTATTTCTTGTTCAATTATTTCTTTATTTAAATATAGTTTATCAAATAACTCTTTATCATTTGTCATATATAAACCAAGTCTTACATAGTTTTCTCTGTTAACAAGTTCCATAGTTAAATGTGATTTACTTGATCCAATTGACACATCATACCATCTTCTATCTGTTACTTTTCTTTTGCTAATAATGTTACCTCTTTTACTTATTAAATCATTAAACTCACTCCAGAAAGAAAATATATCACTACTACTTTTACTTTCTGATGTTGGTAAAAGTAATTTATAATTTTTTATGAAGTCATTTGGTTGCTCTATTATTTCAAATTTTGCAGCTGGTAGAGAATCATCTATTTTATATGCATGTACTTCTAGTAAGAAAAAGTTAATATCATTACCTGTATTATTATTAAGCCATTCTATGGCACTTCTGTGTTCTGCTTTCGCTTTTTTAACAATCCATACTATTACTCCAGCATTTAAAAGTGATGCATAAGTGACTATTTTCCCTAAATGATCATGATTTGATTGTTCTAATTGATTTTCAATAACTACTTTTACTCCTGTTAATTCATCAGTAGCATAGATATCACAAAATAAATTTCCTGCTGTTTGTTGAACATTTATATTTGTTAATGTTAAACCTAATATTTCATTTAATTCTGAAATATTTTCTGGTTCAGCTAACCATTTTGTAAAATTTGTTGCTTCATGTTTCCATACTGTTCTTAGTTCTATTTCTTTTAATTTTCCTATCATATATCCTTACCTCAAAATATACCATATAAGTATATAATATTTGTCTTTTCTTTATTTAATATAAATTTTCATAGAATTTAATTAATTGCCTTCTCTGAATTGATATATTTGCCATATCTTATGATTGTTCTAATAATTTATGATTAACATCATTAATTTATCTTAATATTTCAGATACAAAATATTTTTCTTGAAATTCAGTTAATGCAATAATCGCATCATCTGAATAATCTTTTCCATCTTTAGAAACTACTAATTTGTCATCATCATCATTTGTTCTATGTATAACAGCAATAACTTTACCATTACTAGTTGTAACTGGTTCAAATTCACCAACTAGATATGCATCTAATTCTTCACCATCCCCACTTACAGTATTAGGTATATATCCATAATTTAACATATACATAAATCCATGTTTAGGATGTCTTGTACCTAATTGTCTATCTATTTCTACTATTACTTCCTTTCCTAAGTAATCTTTTGCATTAACTTTTTTCATTTTTATTTATCTCCTTTTTGATAATTATTTTTCCACTTTTTGACTTAAGTAGTTTTATTTTATTTATAACTTTTAATTTATGTACTGTTCTTAATTTTTCTCTACTTTGATTAGTTTTTAATCTTATTAATGGAATATTTAATTAACTGAATTAATGAATTGTACTCCATATGAAATTAATATATGATATCCAAACTCTTTTATTTATATATTTGATAATTTATCTTTTATAAAATCATCTAAATATTCAGAGTTTCTAGTAACCCATTTATAATCAGAATGCTCACTACTTAACTTAATATTCACTTTTGATCTTTCAACATTTATAATAAAATCTATTTCCAAATCATGTATTAATTCATTATTTTTTTCTTTTACTTCATCATAATAATGTGTAATAATTGGTTTAAAACTTTCTGTAAAACCTATCTCCTCTTCAAGTTCTCTTCTTAAGCCATCTTTCAATGTTTCTCCATTTTCCAAGTGACCTCCTGGAAACTCCCATGCTCCAGGATACATATCATCATTTTCATTCCTTTTGACTATTAAAAATAAATCTTTATCTCTTAATATACCTGTTAATACTATTCTTGTTTTCATGATATTAAATACCTCCTACTTGTTATACCATATAGCATAATTTTACTTATCAAACTTCATTTTCAATTATTTCATAACCTAATTTCTTATATGTTTTTTTTCTTTTCAAAAACATATTACGAGTTTTTGAAAAGTTATCATCTATATAATCATAAATTAATATTTCTTTTTTAGTACTATCTTGCCTGTGTAGCCTTCCAGCATATTGTGTTACCCTGGTTTGACCAGAAATTGGCATTGTTAAAAATAATGTATCAAGTTTTGAATCATCGAATCCCTCACCGATATATGATCCAGTAGCTACTATAATTTTATTTTCTGCTTTTGTTTTTATTTGATTATTTAATTTCATATAATTTTTTAGTACTTTTTTACCAATTCCACCATAGTACTTAAAGATATTACTTGTATATTTTGATAATTTGTCATAAATATAATTCATTAATTCTAATCTTTCTGTTAAAACTAATATATTTTTTCCATTATCAAATTCCTTTTTAATATCATTAATAATATTTTCAGTACGGATAGTATCTTTTGCTATCAAATCATTAATTTCATTTAATTCATAATTATCAATGTTTTGATTTGTAAAATTTAAATGACTTTTCTTTGTAATTACTTTCATAGGAATATTTAATTTCTTATTAAATTTTAAACTATCTACTTTATACCTAATATCACCACATTGCATTTTTATAATTGGAGTGTGTCCATTTTCCCTTTCTGGTGTTGCAGATATTCCATAAATATATTTAGCATTTCCTGTATTAATTGCTTGTTCAAAAGTATAAGCCGCAGTATGATGACATTCATCAATTATAATCATTCCATAATTTTTAGTGACATCTAATATGTTTCCATCATTCCATAATGATTTTATACTTGCAACATCAATAATATTAGTAATATTCTTTTTTTTACTACTTATTTCACCAACTTCTTTTACATCTAAAAATTCTTTAATTCTTTCTTTCCATTGATTTAATAATTGAATTTTATTTACCAATATCAGTGTATTAACTTTTCTTTCTTCTATAAGTTTACATCCAATTACTGTTTTTCCAAATCCTGTCGGAGCACATAATATGCCATTATCATATTTTAATAAATGCTCTAATGCTATTTGTTGTTCTTCTCTTAAACTACCATTAAATTTAATTTCTATTTTATTTCCAATAAATCTTTCATCTTTTTTAATGATTTCAATGTTATTAACATTACATAGACTTTCCAAATAATCATATGTTCCTCTTGGTAATTTTAAATATTTTTCATCTTCTTTACTACAATCTATTACCATAGGTACATTATATACAGACATTCTTAATTTTTGTTTCTTATAAAATTCTGGATTAGCAAAGGTAGCAAGCCTTCTAAAACTATTCTTTACAACTCCATCAAGATTAGCTTTATCAATATATATCATATCCTTTAAAATTACATTAATGCTTTTAGGATAATCTATATTATTTTTACTTTTTATTTTTACTTCATTTTGCATATCAGTTATTTCGTGACTAATATCAATAGTTTCATTAGATAATTGTTTTATTTTTTCAAAAATTTCTATTTCAGTCAACTTATGAATAGAATTTAAATATTGTATTTGATTTTTTATTAAGATAAAATTTCTATCAATAAACAATGTATTTCCATATTTAGATGGTTCATTTTGAAATGGTAGTGCTATTAAATTACCATATCCACCTTTTGGTAATGTATCTTGATTAGGAAACATCCTATCAAAAGAAGAAATTGAAATATTTGATATTTCCATAGTTTTAGATAATAACAAACTACCTAATTTTCTTGCTGTTATCGCTTTAATATTTTTATCAAAAAATATCCATATATGCATTCCGTTACCAGATCTACTACGTTCTATGGCAATAGGTACTTCATATTTATTACAAACACTTGCAAATGCTAATACATCACTTTTAATATCTTTTTTTTGAATCTTTATCATCAAAATCTAATGACAAAAAATAACAAGTATCATTTTCTAAAAGAGGATAAATACCAATTGGATGGCTTCCATAAATATGATTATAAATTATTTCCTTTGATATTGGTTTATTTTCTCTATATTGGCAAGTTTTACATTTTTTTCCTATTGTTTTGTTACATACACCATTTTTCCATTCATTTGTACATGCTGGTATATAATATTTTATATTTGGATTTTTTTTATCAATTGATAAATAAGGGTATACATCATCTCTCCCTTTAAAATAATTCATAAATATTTTAATTGAATCTTCACGACTAAAAATATCTTCTTTTGAATTTGTCGTTATTTTATTCAATTGTTCTTTCAATTCATCTACTTCTAATTGTAATTTCTTTATTTCTAATTCTTTAATATTTATTAAATTTAATATTTCATTACTATTCATAATATTATACCTCTACTAAATCTAACGAAAATATGTAATTTTTCTAATTTTATTTTAGATATAGTATTTTTTTCTATCAATTTCATACTCATTATTAACTAAAATTTCTATACTTTTAATTCTCTTTATTAAATAATTCTTCTACAATTAAATCTTTTGAATGTAAAT
>CAZYRI010000044.1:0-6864 GCA_964649575.1 uncultured Clostridium sp.
TTAAAAAAAGAAGTATATTCTGTTTAGAATATACCACTTTGTCAACAATCTGAAACACCTCCTTTCGGAGGTGTATTCTATCATAAATTAGACCTTTTTTGAATGTCTACCCTAAGGGGTGCATTTCATGTCTGAATCTTTTTAATTTATTCTTTATTCCTTAACTTATCATAAATAAATTTAAACATGCTTGTCATAAAGTCTTCCATATATCCTGGTTCAGACATCATTTTTTCAAACATATCAGTATTTTGTTGATATCTCTTAAATGTTTTTCTTTGGAACTCTTCATTATATATTTTTCTAAATGCTTCTGGTTCATTGTTTTTAGCAAGATTTACCATTTCATCATCATCTAAGAAATCTTGTGTAATTTGTTCCATCACTTTATCCATGTTAGTAAAGTTTGTTTTATACCTTTGATTAATTTTATCAACAAGAACACTTAGCGGTTCTTTTTCTTCCTCTTTTTTACCAATAGTACCTTTAGGTGGATTTAGTTCTCCTTCTTCTGAAGTTAATTCAATAGAACCTTCAAATTTCTTTTCTAATCTATAATATTCAAGTTCTATCTTATCTTCTAAATCAATCACCGTTTCATGTTCTTTTGGTAATGTTTTATTTAAATATTTACAGAATATATATTTACTTTGAATATCTTTATCCATCATTCTTGCAACTTGAACCACAAATCCATAGCATCTAATAAATGCTTGAAGAATTGATTTAAATTCTCTTTTATCTTCTTTCTTCATATCCATATATTTCTTTCTAGCTGGATATAAATAAAAATTTAATTTAGACATATCTTCTTTTCCACTGTAATATACTTTTGCAAATTCAAGTGATTCTGATTCTGCAAATAATCTATAAGCTTCTACCCTTTTATAAATAGCATATACATTATTAGGATCAACACCTTCAGTTAAATTTGTTGCTTGATAATATGGTTGAAAAGAATCTCTAATCTCATCAGCAGTATTTACAAAATCAAGTACAAAAGTATCAGTCTTTCCTGGACAGGTTCTATTTAATCTTGATAAAGTTTGAACAGCTTTTACACCATATAATGGTTTATCAACAAACATAGTATGTAATAATGGTTCATCAAAACCTGTTTGATACTTTTCTGCAACAATTAACACATTATATGATTCATTAAATCTATTTGGCAATTGGCTTTCTTTTATATGTTCATTATTTCCTTTGTAATCAATATTTAATTTTTCTTCACTTACTATTTCACCATTATCATTTAAATCACCAGAAAACGCTACTAAAACATCTATGTCGTTTATATTGTGTTCTTTAATATATTTTCTAAATTCTTTTAAATATCTAACTGCATGTAATCTAGATGAAGTAACAACCATAGCTTTTGCTTTCCCACCTAATTTGTATCTTGTAGTATTTAAAAAATGTTCAATCATAATTGCAGCTTTTTGACTTAGATTATGCGGATGCAATGATTCATAACGAGCAATTGCTTTCATTCCTTTTGAAGTCTTAACTTCAGGATCATCTGCAGCACTTTTTAGAATCTTATAATACATATCATAAGTCATATAATTTTTTAGTACATCCAATATAAATCCTTCTTCAATAGCTTGTTGCATTGAATATACATGATATGGTCTATAACTCCCATCTAATTGTTTTGTTCCAAATATTTGTAATGTTTTATCTTTTGGAGTTGCAGTAAAAGCAAAGAAAGACATATTTGAATGATTACCGTGAGCTGCCAATTCATTCATTAGAAGATCATCATCTTCAATTCTAATATTTTCTTCTGCTAATTCGTTTCTAGCATATTCTTCTAATATTTCTTCAGTATTACCTAATCCCTCTTTTAATTTAGATGAACTAACACCAGTTTGGGATGAATGAGCTTCATCAACTATAACTGCAAATCTCTTTTCAACACTATTAATTTCAGTATATATCCGTGGAAATTTTTGTAATGTTGTAATTATTATTTTCTTACCATCATTTATAGCTTGTAATAAATCTTTTGATGTTTTTCCCTTATCTATCTTAGCAACAGTTCCTGGTACATGATCAAATTGATATATTGTATTTTGCAATTGACTATCTAATACTTTTCTATCAGTAACAACAATTACTGAGTCAAATATTTTATTATCATTATCATCGTGTAAAGAAGATAATCTATACGCAAGCCAAGCAATAGAATTAGATTTTCCTGAACCAGCACTATGTTGTATTAAATAATTCTTGCCACTACCATTTTCTTTTGCATCTTTTACTAATTTAGTTACTGCATCTAATTGATGATATCTAGGGAATATCATCTTACCCATTCTCCATGATTTAGTAGGATCATAATCTAAATGCATATATTTTTGTAATATTTCAAGTAACGAATCTTTACATAGTACTTTTTCCCATAAATAAGATGTTCCAAAACCATCTTTGTTATTTGGATTTCCTGCTCCACCTACGTTACCCGCACCATTCGTTCCTTGGTTAAAAGGTAAGAAGTATGTGCTTCCTTTTAATAGTTTAGTACTCATTACACATTCAAATAAATCTACGCCAAAATATACTAAACTTCTTTCATTAAATCTAAATATTGGTTCTTCAGGATCTCTATCAAACTTAAATTGATGCATAGAATTGTTTATATCTTGTCCTGTATACTGATTCTTTAGTTCCATAATTACAACTGGAAATCCATTAACAAACAATGTTATATCTACGCTATTTTCATTATCCATAGAATAATGTAATTGTCTTACACACTCTAAAATATTACCATTATATAATTCTTCTAAATCTGGATTCATCGATGTTTCTGGTTTAAAAAATACTAATTTAAATTCCATTCCATCAAGTTTAATTTTATCTCTTAAAGTAGCAAGTAACCCATGTTCTTTAATTTGTTCTTCTACTTTCTTTAGGAAATAGTCTTTAGTATATTCTCCATGAATAGATGTTAATTTCATCCATTTTTTATTTTGAGTAGATGCAATAAAATCAATTAAAACTTTTGGATTATATCCTTTTAATCTATCATACCCTAATCCATCGCTAATATGATATCCACCTTTTGTTATTAAATATTTTTGAATTGATTCTTCAAAATTCTTTTCTTGAGTTTTCATATTACACCTCTCTTTTTCCTGTCACGCATTCATATATAAGTGACTTTTTATATTCTTCTAATTTTTCTATAATTCGTTTTCGATATTCTATAATTTGATCTAATTTATAACATTGTTTGTCTAAATAATTTACTATTTTGTTTTGGTCTTCAATAGGTGGAATTATAATATTAGTTTTTTTTAAAATTTTTTGAGTAATACTAAATAATTTTACTCCATAAACAGATTTTCTGATTTGACTTCTCCATTCATCGGTTTTGAATAAATATGCAAAATATTTACTTTTAGTTTTTTTATTATTATGTAGTATTATCGTGTGATAACCAGCAAATATTTTTTCATCTCGATCTATATATATATTGTTTCCGCAACCATCTATATCTTCTGAAGTATCTGCAAATATATAATCTCCATATTCAACCAACGAATTATGTTGATTTAAATATTTTTCTGGAACATATTTATATAATTCATCATTTATTGTTGTACCATTATTAGCTTTGGAATGAATTTGTCCGTAACTAATTACTTTCACACCTGATTCAGTTAGATTATCTTTTATTATAGATAAACCTTTTCTAAAACTAAATATTGACTTTATATTGACTATATTCCAATTTTCAGGATTTTTTTTTATCCAATCATAATCAACAGAAATACATTTTTTTGTATCAACTCCAGTAAGTACTGTTTTTGAAATTAATGATTTCTTATATTCTTCTATTAATTCGATTTCTTTATTATTATCTTTTATTATTTCATTTATTTTTGAACATTGTTTATCAAGATAGTCAGCTATTCGTTTTTGCTCTTCATACTTTGGGCAAGGTAATTTATAATTTGACATAGTTTCCCAATTCATTGTCCATCTATTATCAAATGAAACACCTTTTCCATGAATAAACATAGCATTTATCCAATATTGATATTTAAAAAAATAATCATAATACTTGGGATATATATTGTCTTTTTTTGCTAAATTAATATAAGCCGGGCTAATAACTCCTTCTACTTCCGACAAACTACAATTAGCACCACTTATTAAGTCCATTGGATTAATCATTAAATCACCTTTATATACTTTATGATAATTATCATAATTTTCGGCCAATTGTCCTTCATTAGTAGAAATATCTCTTATTTTCACGCCATCTCTCGATAATGATAATACTGTAGGATTTTCTGCATCATTAATTTCTTTTCTTCTAAAAAATATCTTATTAACAATTGTCAAATCCCATGTGTCAGGTAATAAGCCAATCCATTTTATTCCAGTATCCACTAATCTTCTACTCATTATCTTGTAACTCCTTTAAAACTCCATCAAGTTTTCTATCAAGTTCGAGTATCTCATTCATTATCTCTTCTGTTTTACGAGGTTCTTGAAATTTATAAAAATATTTTGCAAAAGATATTTCATATCCTATTTTTGTTTTAGATTCATCAATATAAGCATACTTAGCAAATGGAATCACTTCTCTATTCATGTATTCATCAATTGTTTCTTGTAACGGAATATTCTCTGTATCTGTTAATTCTTTATTAGAAATATATTCCCCCTTTTTGTTTTTCTGTGGACTTCCATCATCATTTAACACAGGCTGTAAAATAGTTACTTTTCTATATCCAAAATATTCATTATCATATATTTTAGAATATTCATTTTCTACAAAATCACCATATATTTTAGTTATATTATCAATATGTTCTTTTGACATTTCATTTCTTTTACTTCCTAAATTTTTTCTCATTTTGTTATAGAATTCTGATGCGTTGATCAATTGAACTTTTCCTACTCTATGACTTGGTTTTTTATTAGATAAAATCCAAATATAAGTAGCAATTCCTGTATTATAGAACATATCATTTGGCAATTGGATAATGCAATCTAATAAATCATTTTCAATAGCATATCGTCTTATTTCTGATTCTCCCGATCCTGCATCACCTTTAAATAGTGCTGATCCATTATGAATTATAGCCACTTTTGAACCTTCAGGATTCATCTTTGATACAGCGTTTTGCAAAAACAACAATTGACTATCAGATATTGCAGGAGTTCCTGCTGGGAATCTTCCATCACTACCTTTTTCAGCTTCTTTCATAACAGCAGTTTTTTCATTCTTCCATTCAATTCCAAATGGTGGATTCATAATAATATAATCAAACGTTTCTCCTGGAAATAAATCTCCAGACAAAGTATTACCATGTCTAATGTTATTTGAGTCTTCACCTTTTATTAACATATCAGCCTTACATATTGCATATGTTTGAGCATTTAACTCTTGACCATAACATAACATTCTAGATGATGAATTTAATTTTTTAATATATTCCATACTAGCTGTTAACATTCCACCCGTACCACAAGCACCATCATATACTGTTTTAATCTTAGAAGAATCTGCCAAATCTTCTTCATCTTCAAATATTAAATTAACCATTAATTCGATAACTTCTCTTGGTGTATAGTGTTGTCCTGCTTCTTCGTTTGATAGCTCATTAAATCTTCTTATAATTTCTTCAAATATATATCCCATTTCAATATTAGAAACATAATTTGGATGCAAATTTGCTTTTTCAGAATTATATGTATCTATAACTTGATATAAAATTCCACTTTCTGCCATTCTTTCAATTTGTTTATTTAAATCAAAATTTTTAATAATATCTTTAACTTCATCAGAATATCCATTTATATAATTATAAAAATTTTCCTCAATGTTATCTGGATCATCTAACAACTTTTTAAAATCATATCTAGATATGTTATAAAATTTTTGTCCTGCCGTTTCCTTTAAAATAAAATCTCTTTTTGCAAATGTTTCTGGATACTTTTTTGACATCTCTAACACTTTATCTTTTGTATCTGTTAAAACAGAATCAAATCTTTTTAAAACAGTTAATGGAAGAATAACATCACCATATTCATGTGGTTTATATACTCCAACCAATTTATCTGCAATGCTCCATATCAATGAAGCTTTTTCACTTACTATTTTTGATATATTACTCATATTTACTACCTCTATCTAAATATTTTTTTCCAATCTTCATTCTTTTTATTATTCTTCATTCCTCTTACAATTGAATTATATATTTCTTCATTTGAAAAAAAATAGGCTTCAATGTCAGAAGGAATCATCTTTCTCTGTTTTGATGCAAGTAAATATAACTTACTTATTATATTTTCATCATCTAAAGACAAACTTTCAATCATGTTTTTCAATAATTCTCCACTAGGAGGCTCATTTTTATTATTTTCTATCAAACTTATAGTCATTTTTTTCCTTTTTACATAATTAGCCACTTCAGTCTGTGTTATATTTTTTGACTTTCTAATTGATTGAAAATAACTTCCAAAGTTTTCTTCATTCAAATAAACCACCTCTTCATCATAGTAAGTAAATAAATTTATTTACTTACTATAAGTATAAACTATTTAATTAATTTAATCAAGGGTTTCAAAGTAAAAAAATAAAACTAAAATTTTTCTAAATTTTAAACTTAAGAAAATATTTTTTTAAATTTTAAGTTAAATAAAAACACCATCATTATTGATAGCGCTGCTTATTTTAAATCTAACTATTTTCTATTAACTTTTTTAACTTATTTATTTGTCTATTTAATAAGACACATAATCTATTAATTCTCGTATCTGAATATCCTGTTAAATGTTGATACTGATGTAATAAATCATCAAACCATTCTGGTAATCCTTCTAATTTACTTACATCTA
>CAZYRI010000045.1:0-5546 GCA_964649575.1 uncultured Clostridium sp.
TACACTACCAGAAGGAACTGAAATGGTTATGCCAGGTGACAATATTGATATGACTGTTGAATTAATTGCTCCTATCGCTATCGAAAACGGAACTCAATTCTCAATTCGTGAAGGTGGTAGAACAGTTGGTGCTGGTGTTGTATCAGAAATCATGGAATAATTGATATATTAGACTCTATTATTTAGAGTCTTTTATTTTGCTGTTGATTATGGTATAATAACCTCACTTTTGGGTGAAGAGTATTATGGAAAAAGAAAATAAGAAAAAAATAATATTATATACTGTTGGTGGTATACTTACAGCAAATGCTGTTAAAGATGTTTATTTAGGGATTAAAGATTCTAGTATTAAAGGTAAAAGAGATCTTTCTTTAGAAAATACTATTGGATATGAAGATATAAATACAAGATTTAATACTAAAGTACATACAAATAATTTTGTTGTGCTTAGAGTTAAAAGAGAAAACTTTAATGATATTACAGCATTAACAGATAAATTAAATAAATGTAGAAATGAAAATATATCTGTTTCATTAGTATTAGATAGTAATTCTGATACATTAGGTGATTTATATTCTGATATTGATTATTTAGAATCTATTTTGAAGAAATTCGATATTGATATGCCAGTATATTTTAATATAGATTCTATTATGAATAATAAGAGTTTAAATAGTTCTATGAAAAAAGAATTAATTAGTGCAGTTGTTGATAAAATGAGTGATTCTTCTTTTAGAATAGGTTTTTATGGAACTGATACTAATCTTACAGATTTACATAATTACATATTAGATATTAGTGATAAAAGTATTTTCTTAGTTAAAGATAGTGATGAAATTATAAAATATAATGGTAAAACAGATATTATTAAATCAACTAATGGTGAAATAGTAGCTAGTCATGATTTATCTGAAATTGTTGATTCTAATATAAAATTATCTTATTCAGTAAAATATTTAGTTTCTTCAGGTGAAACAATACATTCAATTGCATTAAAGTGTGGTTTAAGTGAAGAAGATTTACTTAATTATAATGGTGTTAGTTCTGTTAAAGAAGGTGACTATATTTATATTCCTAATTTATATGAAATTGTTGATAATGAAACAAATGAAATATCATATAACTTTGCAGTATGTAAAGGAATAGATATTTCTGATTATCAAGATACAATTGATTGGGATAGAGTAAAAGAAACATCTGATTATGTTATAGTTGAAGTAGCTAGAATTAAAAATGATAGTTATTTAAATACAGTTAGTAATCATATAGAGAATGTTTTAAATAATAATATTGATTTAGGTCTTTATATGTGTTTAGATGGTAATTTAGAAACTGATGTTGTTTTAGAAAGAGTTCAAAATTATCTTATTAAACTTGATAGTGAATTAAGTGAGAAAGGTATTACTATTGATAAAACTAGTACTCCAATATTTATTGATTTTGAACTTGATGATATGAGTATTGATTACTATAGTATTTCTACTAAATTTAAAGAACTATGTAATCTATATGGTTATACTAAAGTAGGTATTTATGGTAATTCTAGTACATTATCTTGTATAGTTAAAAGTTTTGATAATAATGATTCAAGTTTAAATGAAAGTGATTTATATATATGGGCTGCTGGGGGACCTAATTATAAAGATGAAAGTAAATGGACTAATAAAGGATTTAAAATAAATGAACTTGAAGAAGTTACTCAAAATAAGAATTCTTCATATGAAGTAGATATGCAACAGGTTACTAATGTATGTGTTGATACTGGTGCTTCTAATTCAGCTGGACATTGTGATGTAAGTTTCTTATACAATACTGATTTATTTGAAGAAGATAGGGAAGAAGAATATACTGAATATATTGAAGTTGATTTGAATAAATATTCTAATGTTCCAATTGAGACTGTTATTCATGGTGTACAAAATTCATTAACATTTTTTACTGCTTTAGGTTATACAGTTCTATTTGCTAAGATTATTGGTAAAAAGTTAGTTTTATCAATTAAAAAGAGAAAGTTAGTTAATGATGAAATTAAAAAAGAATTAAAAAATAGAAGCTTAGAAAATTAAGCTTCTTTTTGATTATATATTATAAGATGATGTTGACTTCTTGTACATGCTACATAGTATAGATATCTTTCTTTATATGTAAATTCATTATCTTTTTCAGTGTATATAATAGTTGCATCATATTCAAGACCTTTTGCCATATAAGATGGTATAACTACAAGTTCACGACTAAATGCTTTTGAATTATTAGCAATAAGTGTAAGTTCTTCTAAATCTCTTTTTAATAATTTATATATTTTAGTTGCAGCTGTATCTGTTTTAGTTATTATTGCTATACTTTTATTATTCTTTTTAAGATTTTTAATATCATTTATTAATTGTTCTTTTAGATCATCTTCTATTCTAAATTCAACTGGTATACTTGTATTTCTTCTGATAGCTGATACTAAGTTAAGTCCTAATATTTTATTAGCATGTTCTATAATTTCTGGGCTAGATCTATATGTTTTATTAAGTTCTATATAATTTACTGAATCAGTGAAAACTGATTTTAACTCTTCAAGAGATTTATATTCATAATAAGGATTTATTGTTTGATTTATATCTCCTAATATTGTGAATTTACTTCTTTTAAGTATCTTTTTAAGTAATATATATTCTAATATACTATAGTCTTGTGCTTCATCAACTATTGTTTGTTCAATAAGATAATCATTTCCTAAAAACATAAGTAAACTTTTCATATATACAAATAGACAAGCATCTTCATAAGAAATATCTTTTTCATTTAATCTATTTATGTATGAATCTGGTATTTCTTTATTATATATTTCTTTAAATTCGTTACTTTTAAAGAAATTTTTATATATTTCTTTCATATCAATACTGATATTTAATCTTTCTTTTAACCATTTTTTTATTTGTTTAGCCTTTGATTTATTGTTGTTAAACTCTTGTTCAGCTATTTTTAATGATATTTCTTCTATTCTTTCAAGAAGTGGAATAGAGTTGTATCTTTCAATTAAATAATAATTTAATTTTTCAAGAGGGACATATAAATCTCTATTGAATATTTCTTCTGTGAATCTTGCTTTATCAGTATAGTTTTTTATATATTTTTCAATTACAGGTATTATTTCATTTGATTGTTTTAATTTTATTAAATCAGTATATGGTTCTTCTTTTTTATAATATCTTTCTATAAATGAAGTAAATGATTCAATATCTTTATATTCTTTTATATATGCTTCTAAGAAATCACTAAATGTTGTTTCTTTAGTATTTTCTTCACCAAGTTCTGGGAGTACATTTGATATGTATTCACTGAATATATGATTTGGTGCGAATATTAATACTTTATCACTTGTTAGATTTTTGATTTTATAAAGTAAGAAAGCTATTCTATGAAGGGCTACTGATGTTTTACCACTACCAGCAATACCTTGAACAATTAGGTTTTTGTCTTCTATATTCCTTATTATTGCATTTTGTTCTGCTTGTATTGTATTAACTATATTTTTCATATAATCATTATTTTTTCTTGTTAATACTTCTTGTAACATTTCATCTTGTATTGTTAATTTTGAATCAAATACTCTTTTTATTTTAGATTCTTCAATAGTAAATTGTCTTTTATTATGTAAGTATCCTTCAATTGTACCTCCAGGAGCTTCATAACTACATTTACCATTTTCATAATCATAAAATATACTTGATATTGGACTTCTCCAATCATAAATGATATTATCATTATTTTTTGTTAAATAGGTAAGTCCAATATAAATGTCTTTGTTTCCTTCTTCATCTTCGAATGTAATCTTACCAAAGTATGGACTATTTTGTATTTTATATAGTTTTTTGTAATACTTAGCTTTCATTTCTAAGTCTTCAATTTCCTTGTCATTATTTGACAAGATTGTTTTCATTTCAGTAGGGTCAAGTTCTGCTTTTGTATCCCATACATATCTTTTAAATTCTTGTTGTTTCTCCTCATTATCATATAGATCTTGAGCGAGAGTAGAAATATTTTCTCTTAAAAGTTCAGTAGTTAATTCGAGATGTCTTTGTTCTTTTCTTAATTCTTCTTCACTTAAATTCATTATAACCTCCTATAAATCCAAGTGTACATCAATTGTAAAATTAACAGCATAAACAAAATGCTATCAGATAAAATTACTGTTGTCAATAGTTTTAATTGAAATTTATTAAATTATCATTTATAATTGTATTATTAAGGTAAGAAGGGTTGTGTATGGAAAAGAAAATTAAAATTTTTTTTAATATTAATGACGAAGATATACTTATGATTGTTCTTGCTTTTACAGCTTTTTCAGTTGGAATATGGAGTAATTATAGACAATTATGGTTAAAAAGTATTGGATTTGATGTTGTTAGTATAAGTAGAATATTATCTGTTGCTTTGATATGTAGTGCAATAATATCTTTTGTTATTAGTTTATTTTCAACTAAAGTTAAAATTAAAAATGTAACATTGTTATGTATTATTTTTAGAGCTTGTGCTTTAACAATGTTACTTGTTAATAGAAATACTTATATTATTAAAATTTGTATGCTTTTGAGTATTATGTGTGATGTTATATTTTCTATATCATATTATCCTTTGTTATCAACTGTAAATAAAGGAGAGGAAGCATATAGAAAACAAAATCTTATTAATTATTTAGCTAAAGATGCTGGAGTTATATCATGTGGTTTACTTATAGGTATTACTATTGGAAATAGAGTATTCGATTATAATAGTTGTTTATTTATAGCTTTACTTGCTTCATTAATGTCAGCCTTTATATTAGTGCTTTTTAATCAAGATAAATATTATAAAAAGAAAAATGTATTACCTATAAAAAAAGCTATTAAAAATTTATATAAATCTAAAATAAATAATTATTTTCTATTTTCTCAATTTATTATGAATATATCTTATGGTATAGTTTTTGGAATAATGATGTTAATACTTACTAATTATATTAATTTTTCTGTATCAATTGCTTCAATATTTATTATTGTTTGTAATTTACTTGGTAGTTTTGCATGTTCATTATTTATTAAACATGGTAAAAATTTAACAACTAATATTAGTATATTTATTAAATATGGTAGTAGAGTAATTGTATATTTTCTTGCATTTTTAACTAATAATATAGTTTTCTTTATTATAGCAATTGTTGTTGCTTATATTACATCAAGAATATTAGAAGATAAAATAAATGGAGTATATATAAGAAGAATAGATACTGATAGTCAATTTCTTTTTGGGAATATTAGATACTTTGTTCTTAGTTTAGGAGAAGGTATTGGTACTTATTTAGCAGGTTATTTAATTCAAATATCATTTAGAAGTATATTTTTAGGTGCAGCTGTATTTACTTTATTACAAGTAATATTGTTTTTAAGTTTAGGTAAAATAAGAGAAAGTTAATTATTGAAAAATAGTACTAGATTTAGTATTATTTTTGTTATATAATTTATTTATAAGATAAAGGAGAGGTAAAAGATGAAGGATAAGAGAATACTGTATATAAC
>CAZYRI010000046.1:0-5319 GCA_964649575.1 uncultured Clostridium sp.
CTTGAACTAAAGTATGCATAAGAAAATCCTATTACTGCTAGTAATAAAAATGCTACTATTGTTCCATATAATATTCTCTTATCCTTCATCTTTTATCCTCCTACTTTATAAATAAATTATATAACAAAAATAATACTAAATCTAGTACTATTTTTCTCTATTCAATATCATATTTTGAAACCAATTTATCAAATACTTTATAATCTACCATTTTAAGTTCACTACTCATAGCTTCAATACCTTTTCCATCTTTAATATATATAAATAATGGAGCTGAATTTATTTGTTCTTTTATTTCAGGAAACCTTTTTCTTAAAGTTTCTATATATTTATCATCTTTACTATTAGTAACATCCCAATATATTATCTTATCAGTAAGATTTTTATTTTCTATTTCCTTAAATAATCTACTTTCTATATTATTTATATCAGAAGAACCAGTATAACTTACATAAAGTATTACTTCACTACCAACTTCACTTAAAGCATAATTAAAATCATCAGTATTTATTTGACTAATCTTTTGATTATTAAATACACTTTCATTAATTTTACTATTCTTATAATTCAAATAAAAATTTCTAGCATACAATATAACTATCATAATAAGCACTGATACTACAATCACAATAAAATAATTACGACTTGGTATTTCTTTTTTCTTTTTTTCCATATAAGTTTCTCCATTCTTATAAATTAATTCTATCATAAAATAATTTATAATTCAAATGCTTTACATTAATTTTAACGGATTAATATAAACTTTTTAATATAAGGAATTTTATTAAATTTAATATAGAAAAATATATACTTTTATATTATAATCTTAAATGAGGTTTTATTTATGCATACAGATTTTAATAAAGAAATAAGTTATATAAAAAATGAAAGAATAAGAAAAAGTTTAATAACAATATTAGATTTATTACCAGAATATTTCTATCAAATACCAGCTTCTTCTACTGGTAAGTATCATCCTGAATTTACTTTAGGTGAAAAAGGTTTAGTAAGGCATACAAAAGCTGCTGTTAGAATTGCTTATGAGTTATTACAAAACCCATCTGTAAATAATTTTACAGATGATGAAAAGGATTTACTTTTATTTGCTCTAACTATACATGATGGCCTTAAAAATGGAAGAGAACATGGAAAATATACTGCATTTGATCATCCACTTTTAATAAGTAAATTCTTAAAAGAAAATAAAGATAAACTAGAATTAACAGATAAAGAATTAGACTTAGTTTGTAGTACAGTTGAAACACATATGGGACCATGGACAACAGATTATAATGGTAATGAAATATTACAAAAACCAAAAACAAAATATCAATGTTTTGTACATATGGCAGACTATTTAGCTAGTAGAAAATTTCTAAATATTAAGTTTGAAAATAATGATATTATAGATTAAAAGGAAGTAATTTTTAATTAAAATCACTTCCTTTTTAATAATATATTTCTTCTTTCTTACTAGTATTTATCTTTTTAAATAATTCATTATATTCATTTACATCTTGTGCTTTTTTTATAGAACAATAATTATTAATAAGTTTTTTACATATACTTTTATCTTTCTTTAATTCTTGTATCTTATCTTTAATCTTATTATTCATATCTTACCACCTACCCTCAACATAAACAACTTTTAAATTATTATTTTTAGCAATATTAATTATATCATCAGTAAGTTTACCTACTACTATAATAAATTCAGCTTTCATATTAATTTTATTTTTATTATCTTTATTAACTTTAATAAAAGTTCCATTCTTAGAATCACTTAATCTTATACTATATTCATCACTTAATTTATTATAACAATAACAATTTAATGATAATGTTGAAACATTAACATATTTATAATTAATACCATCATCACTCTCAGAACATAATACCTTAAAGTCTTGACCTATTACTGTATAAACATCAACACCATTTCTATTTTCATATTTAACTATATCAGAACTTTCTTTATAAAGATCAATAATATCATCAATACCAACTAAATTATCATTAATAATATTTCTCATATACTTTTTAATCTTATTAAAGAAATTAATGCTAAACATAACATTTCTCTTATATTTATCATTCATTAAATTATTAATATATTCAAATACAATATCAATAGATAACTTATCAAACATAACATTCAATAATGCTAAAAATGATACTTCTTCTTCACTAAATACTTTTGAACCATCTATTTCAAAAGATTCAATTGAATCTACATCAAAAGTATCAATAATTTGTTTAATAGTTGATACTTCAAGAAAACCATGATTACCTTGAACATCATAAGATTTATTAAATAAATAACTACATAATAAATTAGAATATATACTTACATCATTATCTTTAAACATAGATAATTCACTAACAAATTTCTTAATTAAAGTTAATTCATAACTTGATAATTGACTTCTTCTAGTAATATTATTAAAATTACCAAATGAAGATAAAACATCAACTAAAATAGTTATTTCTTCATCACTTAAATCACAATCAATAACATCACTTAATAACTCTTTATAATAAGTGAAATTCTCAACTGCTCTAAACAATGATTCTTTAGATTCACCATATATATTAAATATAATTTCTAAATAAAACTTAAATAATCTTAAATTATTCTCATTCTTTACAATAAATAATAAAGTACTAAAATTAGTAAAATTATAACTATTAAAATCACTTAATAAATTAAAAGGTATAAAAGATAACCTATCATCAAATATCTCAAATGAAAATATATCATACAATGATTTATTTAAATTAATAGTCCTCTTATATGCATCAGTTAATATTTCATTTAACAATTTACTAGTAACCTTTTTTGTCCTATCATTCTCTTTACCTTTATAAAACATTGACATACCAATAAATAAACTAATTTTATCAAAAGAATTATTTAACATTATTTTTTTATTAAATAATATTTTAAATAAATCAAATACAGTATTATAATCTTTAGTAAAATCATATGAATTTATATTACTTAAATACTCATCAAATATTTTATTAATAACTTTATAATATTTATTATATATTTCTTCATCATCATAATAAGCTTTAAATAAATTTAAACATCTAAAATCACAATCAATAACTATCTTTTCTTTATCCCTACTATCAGCATTATCATTATATACTGGAACTATATAAGGTAAAACATAATTAACATCAATATTAATTAAAGGTATCATTTGATCTATACTAAGACTTTGAATAGATTTAATAAGTCTCTTAGTATATTGATAAGTTATATCATTACTTTTAGGATCAAATCTAAATAACTTACCCTTAGCATTAAATAATCCTTTATCAACCATAATATTGATTATATCTTTAACAGATTTACTTTCTATATCAGATATAACTTCATATATAATTTCTATACTTTTATCTTCTTCTCTTTTAAAAGATGAAATATTAATATATTTTAATAAATTAATATCATATTTTAATAATTCAACAACAGTATTACTACTTATATAATTTATCATATATGGATATCTATTTACATATTCACATTTTATATCAATAGAAGCATCATTTAATAAAGAATTATCTTCTTTAATTTTCTTTATTTCTTCATCAATATATTTCTTTTTAGCATCTCCATTTATATACATTATATAATCTTTATTAAGTGAATACTTATCTTGTACATCTTGAGGAGCATATTTAATTAATGAAGTTTCTGCTTTAATAATATATTCCCATTGTCTACTTGTAAATTTAGTTGAAACTTCCTTAATAAGTTCTTCTGTTTCTTTAGGATTAGATTTAAATAATATTGAAATAACTGTTCTTAAATCATCCATATATAATTTTAAAATATCATCTTTTTGTTGAAAATATATTTTTAAATAATTATTATATTCTTCTTCATCCATATTCATAGAAGTAGCATTCATAAAAAACTTATTATCTTTCATCCAATCAGAAACAAGAGACTTTCTTGCTTCAACACTACCACTTCTAAACATAGAAAGATTACTATTAATTCTTGATTTTTGAAAATCAATAGGCAATATTCTTATTAAAGATGGATATTTAAAAAATAAGAAACTAAGTACAATTTCATTATTAGTAAACTCTTTATTATCTAAATAAGCTTGTTCAACTTCTTTATCACTTTTACCTTCTAAGCTTTTTACAAATGCATTAGCTCTCTTTTGAAGTTGTCTCATTTTCATTTCTTTAAACATATCACTAACCTCTTTATTCTAAAAAGATTATAACATATATTTTATAGACTTTACATAGTTAGATTGACTTTTTTATAAAATATTTATATATTTATTATAGAGGTGGAACATGGAAAATAACAAGTTTAAAGCTGCTCAAGATGAGATAGATATGAGCGAAATAAACAGAATGTTTAACAGAAGAGATACACAAAGAGTAATTGAAAATTATGAAGCAAGTATGAAAACTAGCAATAATAATAAAAGAAGACCTAGAAGAAGAGTTACAAATGCTAAAAGGTTTTTAACAGCAATAGCCGCTTTAGCAATGGCTGGTGGTATTACAATTGGTGCAGTAGTAAATCAAACAATAAATGATATGCCAAAAGGTTCTTTATATGATGTTAGTAGAGAAATTGGTGAAATAGTTTTTGTAAAAGGTGATGACTTTGTAGAAGGGCTTGACAAAACTAATGTAAGTATACTATCACAAAATACAAAAAGAAATGTAGATATTTATTATTATGACCATGAAGGTATAGCAAAAGATTTATTAAAGTTAGATGACGAATTACTTGATATAGGATTCTGCTCTGTATGTGAAAACATGGCTGAAAACAAATATAATAAAGTTGGTCCAAATAAAGAAACAAATGTAGACTTAGTAATAGAATATATCAAAAGATTAGCAGATGAAGGAAGTTATGCAGAAGAATCATTTGGAGATGTTAATAGTCTTGATGAATGGTTACTTAAAAAACATTTTGTAGATAAAGAAGGTAAACCAAGTTTAAGATCCGCAATTGACTACTACTGTCTTAGAATTGATGATTATACCCCAATAATTGAAGCAGAAAAACAAGCGAAAGAAGGTGCAAAACTAAGATGATAGTAAATACAGTAGAAATAGATGGTAAAGAATATGATGAATTAGATATTATTACAATTAATAATATTAAATATGCATATTTATCAAACATAAATGATGAACTAGACATATTAATACAAAGAATAGTAATAAAAAATGATGAAGAATATTATGAAGCATTAGATTCAAAAGAAGAATTTGAAACAGCACTTAAAGAATTCTATAAAAAACATAAAGATATAATTAAATAAAAAA
>CAZYRI010000047.1:0-5279 GCA_964649575.1 uncultured Clostridium sp.
TTTATGTTTTTATCAAAATAAAGAGCAAAATCTAAATTTCACTCCTTAGTACTGTGCATTTAAGCACACTATTTATTTTTTTTAATAATATCATTTCTATTTTCAATAAGTTTAACAATATTATCAATTTCTTTATCATTACTTTTATCACTAAGTTTATCAATCAACAAACTAATATTATTTTCAATATCTTTTACCATTTTATTACTAACTGGATCAGAATATTTAAGTTTTTCAACTAATTTATTTTTATAATCTTTCTTTAAATTAGACATATTATTAATTTCAAATAACATCTCATTAATAAATTTAGTATTGTTTTTAATATCAATATCAATCTTCTTATTTCTTTTATTAACAATCATAATAGTAAAACACACAACAATATATATTATATTAGCTAAAACTGTAAATGTTAAAATATTATTATATGATGCATCTAAAACATGATTAAACTTATAATTAGCATAAAAATTAATACCTAAAAATACAATTGTTACAACATATATAGAAGAACTTCTAATCAATTCTTCTGGTGTTCTATCCTTTACAATAATAATTACTATAACTGATAAAATAAATGCTATTACTGCAGAAACTAAACAATATTTATAATTATTATAATTAAGCAAAGTAATAAAATTATCTGATATTTTATTTATTGTATTAGGTAGATAAACACTCTCCATATTACTAACATTAAAATTAACAATAGTTACTTTCATACCATTAACAGTTTCAGGTACAACTAAATTCTTACTTTTTCCTTTATAAGAAACTAATTCAATATTAGCATTTTTTACATTATATTCAAATTGAAATTCCACATAATTAAAATCAACCTTATCTGAATCATTTAAAATATTAACAGTTAGTTCATTATTATTTTTTAATTCATCACAATACTTACCCCTATAACAATTAATAGTAACATTTTTAAACTTCTCTATTGGTAAATAAGTTATATTATCTGAAATGTATATATTCTTAACTTTATCATTATTAAAAGAATCACTTATAGATGTTATTTTAGTTCCGCCATAATTATATGGAATAATTAATGTTTCACTAATTCCTTTATATTCAGTTATTTCTAAAGTATCATTAACTTTATTATATGAAAAATTATTTATATTTATTGTATAATTATCCTTTTCACTATCAGCAATTTTTTCATAATTAATATCATTTTTCTTAACATATTCAAGAACATAATCATTATTATTAAATTTGATTTTAACATCACCATAATCATATTCATTAGTAAATGATAGTATCAAACCTAAGGTTATTACAAATGCAATAGCAATAAAAATTATCTTCTTCTTCACTTTATTCACCTACCTTTTTTCCACAGTAAGGACAAAAAGCTGCATCATTTGGTAATTTTTTACCACAACTATTACACATATTACCACTCATATTGTTGCCACATTTAATACAAAACTTAACACCACTAGCATTTTCATATCCACAGTTATTGCATATTGTAGAATTATCATTTTTAACAAAAACTCCAACTACATTTTTATTTACAGTATCACTTACTTTTGAAGAAACACTACTCATAACACCAAGTCCTACTCCCACATTAGTAAATTGACCAACTGCATTATTAGAAGCCATTTTATCAAGAACATTATATTGTCTTTCATCTTGATAATTATATCCTTCAATTTCTCTCTTATGAGCCTTTGCTACACTATCAATCAGTGTACTCTTTGCTTTAGTTTCTTCATCAATCATCGTTACTTTTTGCCTTAATTGAGCTTCAGCAACTGCTACTCCTTGTTTGAAATATAATTCTTTAAATTCAAGATATTGTTTATCCTCTTCAGGTTTCATAACAGTAGTTACAAAAAACTTTTCAAGTTCAATACCAAATTCATCAAAATCATTAGAAAGCAAGTCTTTAAGTTCATCACTAAATTCATTTAAATGACTATCAATTTCAAATATACTTATTTCATTTTTATTTATTATTTTAGCAATATAAGACTTAACTTTAACAAGTATAAACGAACTAAAGAATTCATCAATATTTTCACCATAAAAATTATCTTTAATTCCAACTAATTTTAATAATAATTTTCTTGAATCAACAACTCTAAACCTCATTTCCCCACAAGCACCTATTTGTATAGGAAACTTATATGTCGGTTCTAAAAACTCTATTTTACTACTTGTACCCCATCTTGATGATTTTATAGATTTGTCTATAAAGTATACTTCACAATGAAATGGACTTTTACCACCAGTAGGTAAATTAATTAAATTTCTAAGTAATGGTATATTATTTGTTTCAAGTGTATACCTACCTGAACCAAATAAATCTAATGCCTTCCCATCCTTATAAAGTATAGCCTCTTGTGATTCATGTACAATTAACTGACTACTTGTATTAAAATCACTTTTAGGATACTTCCATACAATATTTTCATCATCTTTCTCTTTCTTTATTACTTCAAATAAAGCCATATTATTTACATCTCCATTCTTATATTATTCTTTTTCTAATACATAAACATAATCTTTATTATCAAACCTGCCACAAATCCAACCATTAACTTTAAACCTTGTCTCAATATGATACCACACTTCACATGCTCCAGAATTTACCGCACCACTCGCATTTTTCCTACCCAGAATAGTATATATTTCATCATTTCTAACAACTCCAATTTCACTACTGTAAACACTATTATTTTCTCTTATATTAATATAATTAGAGATTACCTTAATTTGTTCTTTTGATACATCTCTATCATTTGATTGAGTAGGAAGTGGTAGAGAATTTATAAAGATACACACTATTACTATTATAAATGTTAATACATAAAAGAATATATTTAATATTTTCTTGTCTTTAGGTATATATTTTTCAGTATACTCTTTATTATGTTTTAATATCTCTTCTTTTTCTTCTTTAGTAACAACAAGTGGTACCTCTTTAATTCCCCAAGAGGGCTTAATAAATAACAGTAATATATTAAGTAAAATTATAATATATGTAACAATTGTAACACTATACCCAAAATTATAAATCTTTAAAATAAATAAGAACTCTAAAAATATATTAAATATATACATATACTTAGATAATTTATTTGATTTTCTACCAGCAAATCCTAGAAAAAATGCAATAGCAGTAATTATACCAACTAATAATTGATATGAAAGAAATTTATTACCTTCAGTAAGTAAACTATAAGTGTTTCCAAGATAATCGTAATAGCAACTAAAAGCAACTAAAGCAAGCATACATATAGCCATCAATGCAGATAATACAAATGTAATAACTATGTATGGTGTTGAACATTTATCTATTTTTTCTATAACATCATATCTTTTAGATAATTCCTCTTGCTTTTCTCTTTCCTCTTCAAGCATCATTTGTTTAAATTTCTGATACATATCACTATCAATATCAGTAGACTTTTTATTAATGATTTTTCCTACTGCAGTAATTAAATCTTGCATAGAACCAACTTTATCAATGCATAATGCCTGTAACATTGAAAATTCTTCTGGTAACTCATAAGCATCCATCTTGCTATAAACTGGAATCAATACTTTCTTTTTTTTATTTTTAATTAAGTCTAAATATCTACTCCATTCATTTTTAACCCAAACAGAATTTAAATTATCAACACTAGTACCTACTACTAACATAACCTTTGAACTATTAAGTGCTGAAAAAATATATGGTTCATATTCTTCACCAAGTTTATCAGCAAGAGTAATTCTAGCAAAAAAAACTTTATAATTCAAATCAGTTAACTTATTATATATATCTTGAGCAATAACACTATCAGTAGTTCTATCCCCATTTTTATCACCTTCCTTATAACAAATAAAGATGTCATAATCTTCTTCATTATTAGATATTTCAAGTGCTTTCTTTTGAATATTACTAATGGTTTTTGCTTCTTCTTTATATATACTTAAAACTTCTCCATAAGCTTTACTAATTATTATTTTATAATCAGAATCAGCTAAAACAGATTCATACTTTGTTCTATGACAAGTAATCATTTTTTTCTTAGTTTTTGGATCATCAACATACTCAACACCATATCTACAAAGTATAAGTCCCCAATGAGCTTCTAATTGATTTTCATCTATTTCAAGTATAGTTTCATATATTCCATAAGCTTTATCAAATTCACTAGAAAGTCTTAAATTATTGGCTCTATTATATAAGTTTAAAAGTTTTTCATTATCAACACTTGGTAGAGTCATTGTACTTCTGCAATATAAACATTTACCTATATTAGTTCCATCAACTATCTCTATATCTCCACCACACATCTTACACTTAAAAACCATTACTACTGCCTCCATACTAAAAACATTTTAACATATCTGCATGTATTGTTCAATTATACAATCTTATTTTTCTAAAATAATAAAAATGTGCATTTAAGCACACTATTTTTTCTTATTTTTCCTTTCCTCTAATATTGTATCCATAAGTTCTGCAAAACCATAGAACATATCTTCAGAGATCCACATTAAATCTACATTAGTATAATCAATACACTCATACATAAAATAACTTATATCGTCAGTACTATATTTAAAACCTAACTTATAAACATTTTTATAATTTACATACTGATAATATTGTTCAATTAAGTCAATTAAATATTTTCGGGCTTCGTCCTTGATATTTTTATCATCACACATATTCACAATAGTACTTAAAGAACATATAGTTTTTTGAAATAAACCTCTTATTTTCATGATATACCTCTTATAATTATATAAATATCATAAATAAGATTTTAAGTAAATCATAATCTTATTTTTTAAAATAACAAATAATAAAAAAAGAAAATGCACTAAGCATTTTCCTCAATATCATCAATTGCTTCAACTGTTTCTTCATTTTTATCATCTGTTAAGAATTTCTCTTCTAAAACTTCAGCAGCATCATCATCTAATAATTCATTTTTAAGAATTACTTCAATATTATTGTATTCTTTAGCACCAGTTCCGGCAGGAATTAGTTTACCAAGAATAACATTTTCTTTAAGTCCATGTAACATATCACACTTACCTCTTGTAGCAGCATCAGTTAAAATTCTTGTTGTTTCTTGGAATGAAGCAGCAGATAAGAATGAATCTGTTTCAAGAGATGCTTTAGTAATACCAAGCATAACTGGTTTTCCTGTTGCTGGTACACCACCTGATAAAATAACAGGTTTATTAATCTCAGCAAATTCTCTTAATGGAACTGCAAGTCCTTCAATTAAGTTAGTATCACCTGGATCAAT
>CAZYRI010000048.1:0-5229 GCA_964649575.1 uncultured Clostridium sp.
ATGATTTTTTCTATCTATCAAAACTTATTGACTTTTTTTATGCAATTGCCATATGTATTTAGTTCATTTGTTGAAAAAATATTGTTTGTGTGTTATTATTAAATAAGTTGGGAGATGTCTCTTAAATGATAAATTTTATTGTTGTGGATGATAATAATATACATAGGAAAAAGGTTAACAATATTATTATTTCAATTATGATGAATAATAAAATTAGTTTTGAAGTCGAAGAATTTTCTGATTATGATACTAAGTTACTTAATTATTTTAAGAGTCCAAAACCAAATTCTATTTATATTTTAGATTTAGAACTTCCAAGTGGAGATGGTATTGATATAGCAAGGAAGATAAGAAATGAATATAATGATTGGATAAGTCCAATTATTATAATAACGGCTCATACTTCTTTATATTATCAAGTTTATAAACAAAGGTTACAAATATTAGATTTTATTGGAAAATCTGATAATATTGAAAAGAATTTATCTGAAAATATTGCAATATGTTTAAGAATGCTTAATATGGATAGTGTATATAAATTTACTTATAAGAATACTGATTACACTATACCAATAAATAATATAGATTATATACAAAGAGATGATAGAAGAATTAAAGTGGTTTGTAAGAACGATATTTATTATACTATTGATACAATTAATTCTATAAAAGATAAGTTTCCTAATTATTTTATTATTTCTTTAAAAGGAACATTAATTAACATGAATAATGTTGTTAAGATTGATTGGAATATTAATAAAGTGTATTTTAAAGATGGCTTGGCTGAATTTGTGGTTTCTAAAAGTCATAAAAAGGAAATAGATAATTATGGAAAAGATTGATTATGTAGTACTATTTATATCAGGTTTTATATCACTGTTTGGTATGTATATAGGGTATGCTGCTATAAGTGGTAGTAAATTTAAGATGAATTTTAAAAATGTTGTTTTGATAGTTATTTCTACTGTTATTTTTGTATTAAATACTTGTTTTAATTTTATTGTTAGTAGAACTTTAATAAGTTTTTTCATATTTATTACTTCTTGTAAGCTAATCTTTAAAAATGATATGAGAACTACTGTATCATCTAGTTTGATATGTTTTCTATTGATGTTATTTAATGATTTTATTATGTCTGTCTTTATAATTTTAATTCCTAAACTTAGTTATGTTCAGTTTAATGGTAGTGGTATAGCTAAAGGTTTGTTTACTTTAATAGTATCTTTTTCTACATATATGTGTTGTAAGATGAAGTTTGTTAAGAAAGTAAATAATATTGTTATTGAGTTATCTAAAAATAATTATATTTATTTGTTATTGATATTTTTAACTGTTACTTTTGTTATAGCAATAGCTACTAAGTTTTCTCTTGATTATAATTATCAACAATATTTTTTAGATGTTACTGTTCTTTCTTTATTTCTATTTTTATTGTTGTTTGCTTTATTTAAAAATTATAAAGCTAATAAAGAATCTAATGAGAAGGATACATTATTAAGTTTTATATCTAAATATGAGAAAATTATTGATGAAAATAGAATAAATAAACATGAAATGTTAAATAATCTTATAATATTGAAGAGTTTTAAGAATAAGAATACTAAGGAATATAATAAGGTTTTGGATGATTTAATTGTTATGTATGATAATAATAGTGAAGCTGCTGTTAAAAATATATCTAAGTTACCAACTGGTTTAAAGAGTATTTTGTATTATAAAATTAATGATATGAGAGAGAAAAATATTAACTTGAATATTAATATTTCTAAAAGAGTTTCTTCTCCGCTTGAAAAGTTAGATGCGGATGAATATGTTATATTATCTAAAGTACTTGGTATTGTTATGGATAATGCTTTAGAAGCGGCATTGAGAACAGATGATAAGGTTGTTTTTACTGAAGTTTTTGAACAAAATGGGCAAGTAATAATTATTCTTGAAAATAGTTATAATAATGATGTAAATATGGAAAATATTAGAAAAAAGAATTTTAGTACTAAGGGTAAAAATAGGGGACTTGGGTTATATATTGCTAATATGTTATTAAAGAAAAGTAAACATATAACTATGAATCAGTATGCTGATGAGATGTTTACTACTAAAATTGTTATAGAATAAAAAAACTATCAATTTTGTGATAGTTCTTTTATTTAATTATAATAAAGATTCAGGCATTTCTGGTTCATCAAATACTCCGAAGATGCATCCAGTAGTAGCTGTTGTAGCAATTAGACTACCTAAGAATGCAGCGATTGTAGCAAATAATTTCATTAATTAGTCCTCCTTTCTTTATAATTTAAATAATTATTATATTTTAATCCAAATAGTTTATAACTAATTGGTAAAACAATAATTGCTTCTAGTAATATAGAAAAGGTTATTATATTTGATAAGACATTATTATTTATAACTATATTTAATATGGTATATATTGTTCCAATGGTTGTAGTTATTATCTTATAAATAATCCTTTTCTTTTTATGTATTAACGGTCTTTTTTCTGTGTCTGCTGGACTATATATTAGTAGAAGTATTGTACCTATTATTGATAATATTATATTTATGTATTTTGGTATAAATATAAATTTTAATATGTAAGGTATTGGTACAAATATTAATAATGATGAAATCCAACATTCTTTAGAACTTTTAGCATGTATTCCAAAACCTGTTAATCTTAATGTTCCATAAAGTAGAAATATTAATGTAAGTTCTTTATAACTGTTAAGTATTATAGCTATTATATAGATAACGGCTATTTTTGTTGTTGTTAAATATAAAGCTTCAAGACCATATTTTATTTCTTTTAGTTTTTGTTCTGTATAGTCTTTATTGTTTTTGATGTTTAACATTATGTTATTAATTATTACTTCTTTCATATCTCTTCCTTACGAATACATCATATTATATTTTTGATATTAATTTTGAATATTGTTTTTAAATATTCTATTTTTGTTATAATTTGTCGAATTATGTTCTTTTTATGAATTATTTTTGAGTTAATGCATTTATAAATACTTTTAATGCATTTAATATTTGTTTTTATATTATTTGTTGTATGATTCTTATGGTAAGCACTAATGAAGGTGCTGAAGTTATAATTATTATGAAAGGTGGTGTGTTATGAGTAGAGGTCGTGTTAAGTGGTTCAATAACGAGAAAGGTTATGGATTTATTGAATACGAAGGTCTTGTGAATGAAGATATATTCGTTCATTATTCAGCTATTGAGAAAGAAGGTTATAAAACTCTTAATGAAGGTCAATTGGTTGAATTTACATTGATAGAGACTGCTAAGGGTAATCAAGCTATTAATGTAAGAGAAGTTAGTTTAATGACAGTTTAAATACACGAAGTATGTGTATTTTTATTTGTAAAACTTGTGTGATATTTTATTACTTTTATAGAATAATTATTTAATATATGTTATTCTTTAATTAGGAGGATGATGTATATGAGATATAATATTCGTGGTAATAAGATTGATGTTACTGAGGCTATTGATAATTACATTAAAAGTAAATTATCTAAATTAGATAAGTATCTAGATGATAATGATGAGGTGGAGGCTAAAGCTATTATTTCAGCTCGTGGTAAAGATCAAAAGGTTGAGGTTACTATATGGAGTGGTAAATATAATATAAGAGCAGAAGAAACAAATGATGATTTATATTCTGCGATAGATTTAGTTATAGATAAATTAGAAAGACAATTTAAAAAATATAGAGGTAAACTTTCTAATAAGAAAAATAAAGTTAATGTAGAAGCTACAATTGATGCTTATTTTGAAGTTCCAGATTCTACTGAAACTATTGTTAGAAGAAAGGAAATATTTTTAAAACCAATTGATGAGGAAGAAGCAATAACACAAATGGAATTACTTGGACATACATTCTTTGTATTTAAGAATGTTGATACAGATAAAATTAATGTTGTGTATAAGAGAAATGATGGGGATTATGGTATTATAGAAGCAAATTAATATTGTTTATTTATAGTGCATTTCTTAGTGCTTGAAGTGCACTATTTTTTTGACTTTAATAATATATTAGTTTATAATATTTGCTATGGAGATGATGTTATGGGATTGTTTAAAAACTTATTTGATTATGAAACAAAAGAACTTAAAAAGATAGATAAAATTGTTGATGAAATAGAAGCATTAGATGATGAGATGAAGGAACTTACTGAGGTTGAGTTTAAGGCTAAAACAGGGGAGTTTAAGAAAAGGCTTAAGAATGGTGAAACTCTTGATGATATTTTAGTTCCTGCTTTTGCTTTAGCAAGGGAAGCATGTTTTAGAGCAATAGGTGAAAAGCCATTTAGAGTACAATTAATTGGTGGTGTTGCGATTCATAGGGGAAATATTGCTGAGATGAAAACTGGTGAAGGTAAGACATTAACAACAGTACTTCCTGCATATTTAAATGCACTAGAAGAAAAAGGCGTTCATGTTATTACAACAAACGAATATTTATCAACTCGTAATGCTGAATGGATGGAACCAATTTATTCATTATTAGGTGTGTCAGTAGGTATAAATTTAAGAGATAAAAGTCCACAAGAGAAAAGAGAAGCTTATGCAGCTGATATAACTTATACAACTAATAATGAACTTGGATTTGATTATTTAAGGGATAATATGGTTGTTCATAAGGAAAATAGAACACAAAGAGGACTTAATTTTGCTATTATAGATGAAGTTGATAGTATTTTAATAGATGAAGCAAGAACTCCATTAATTATTAGTGGTGGTAGTGCTAAGAGTGCTAATATTTATAAAGAAGCGGATAGAGTAGCTAAGAATTTAATTCTTGATGATTATGTTGTAGATGAAAAGACTAAAAAAGTTACTTTAACAGAAGATGGAGTTAAACATGCTGAAACTTTACTTCATTTAGATAATTTATATGATATTAAAAACAGCGTAATGATTCATAATTTAGATAAAGCTTTAATAGCTAATTATGCATTTAAGAGAGATGTTGATTATGTTGTTGAAAATGATCAAGTATTAATAGTAGATACATTTACTGGTAGACTTATGCATGGTCGTCAATTTAGTGAAGGATTACATCAAGCAATTGAAGCAAAAGAAAGTGTAACTATTAATGAGGAAACTAAGACACTTGCAACTATTACATTTCAAAATTTGTTTAGAATGTATAATAAACTTGCTGGTATGACTGGTACTGCTAAAACTGAAGAAGAGGAATTTCAAAATATATATAAT
>CAZYRI010000049.1:0-5166 GCA_964649575.1 uncultured Clostridium sp.
AGAGGTAAAGTAATATGGCAGAAAAAACTAACTTTACTGCATTAGGCAGAAGAAAAAGAAGTGTTGCTAAGGTTACATTAATGCCAGGTAAAGGTAATATTACTGTTAATGGTAAAGATGTTAAAGATTATATGCCTTATGAAACTCTTGTTATGGATTTAATCCAACCATTACAACTTGCAGATGCTGTTGAAAAGTATGATGTTGAAGTTGTTGTTAAAGGTGGAGGTTTCTCTGGTCAAACTGGAGCTATTAGATTAGGTATTGCAAGGGCTTTAATGCTTGCTAATGCTGAAACTAGACCAACTTTAAAATCTAATGGAATGATTACAAGAGATGCTAGAATTAAAGAAAGAAAGAAATATGGTCTTAAGAAAGCTCGTAGAGCACCACAATTCTCTAAGAGATAGTAAAATCTATAAGTTTAAACCCTATATATTTTATGGGGTTTTTTCTTTGATAAAATTTAATTTAATAATTATGATGTAATTGTTTTGTTTATAAGATTTTGATACTCTTAATATAAAATTGTAATGTGATACTATTTTAATAAAAAGAATCTTATTATAGAGTATCTTTTTTGTCTAGTTAGAATCATTTTTACTTAATAAGGTATTTAATTAATTGAAATAACATTTATTAGTGATATAATATAATTATTATAGGAGAGTGTTGTATGGCTGCTAAGGTTTTTAAAACTATTGATGAACAGTTAGAAATATTAAGAAGTAAAGGTTTAGTGATAAATGATTATGATAAAGCTAGTGAAATACTTTTGAGAGAAAATTATTTTTTTCTTAATGGTTATCGTTCTCCATTTTTAATAAATGGTAGTAAAAGATTTATAGATGGGACAACTTTTGAAGAATTATATGCTTTGTTTACTTTTGATAGATATTTTAGAAATATTGTTTTTAAGAATATTTTAATAGTAGAAAATAACTATAAGTCTATATATAGTTATGTTTTAAGTAAGAAATATGGATATAAAGAAAAAGATTATTTAAATGCTAATAATTTTAATAGAAGTAAAGATAAGGTAAGGCAAATAAATGATTTGATTAGAAAATTGAAGAGACAAATTAGAATAAATGGATATCAACATCAAGCTACTAGTCATTATATTAACAATTATGGTTATATTCCTATGTGGGTAGGAGTAAAGGTTCTTAGTTTTGGACTTATGAGTGAATTATTTACAATTCTTAAAGAAGAAGATAGGGATGAAATAGCAGCTTATTATAATGTTGATGCTGATAGTTTTGAAAGCTATTTGTCTATATTATCTAATTATAGAAATTTATGTGCTCATGAAGATATTTTATATAATCATGAAACTCAAAAGTGTATAAATGATACTAGGTTTCATAGTGCATTAGATATACCAAAAGTAGAAGATGAATATATTTATGGTAAACATGATATTTTTGCTTTAATAATTATATTAAAGGAAATGCTAACTACTACTGATTTTAAAATGATGATGAATGAACTTGAATATGAAATTGATTGGTTATCATCTAAGCTTAAAGTTATTGATATTAATAAGGTTTTATATAGGATGGGATTTCCTGATAATTACCGACAAATATCTTATTTAGAATAAGGAGTCTAATATATGAAAAAAACTATACCAATATCTATTATTACTTTTTTTGTTGGATGTTTATGTATGTATGTTTTAATTAATTATTATCCAACTTTGGTAACAAATAGAAATATTACTACTGATATTGTTGATAAAAAGATTATTGTTAGTGAAATAGGGTTGTCAACTGGTATATCTAATGTTTATGATTCGGTAGTAGTTGTACAAAATTATAAAAAAAATAAAATTGATAGTATTGGATCTGGATTTGTTTATGATGAAGATGGATATATTATGACTAATTCTCATGTTATTGAGGGAGCCACTAGTGTAAAGGTTATTTTGATGAACGGTGATATTGTTGATGCTAGTATTATTGGTGATGATGAATATGCTGATATTGCTGTAATTAAAATTGATAAGAAATATGTAAGTAAGGTAGCAACACTTGGTAGTTCAGATACTATTAATGTAGGTGATACTGTTTTTACAATTGGTTCACCAATTAGTAGTGAATATTATGGGACTGTTACAAGAGGTATTCTCAGTGGTAAAAATAGGCTTGTTAATGTTTCAGTTAATTCTTCTAATGATTGGATTATGAATGTTATGCAAACAGATGCTGCTATAAATCCTGGGAATAGTGGAGGTCCGTTATGCAATGCTAATGGTGATGTGGTTGGAATTAATTCAATGAAACTTGTTCAATCACAAGTCGAAGGAATGGGTTTTGCAATACCTATTGAAGATGCTGTTTCATATGCTAATAAAATAGTAAATAAAGAGGAAATAAAAAGGTCATATTTAGGTATTAAAATGGTTAATGTTTCTTCTGGATATGATTTAAAAAAAGAGGAAATTACAATAAATTCTAATATTACAAATGGTGTTGTTGTTATAAGTATTATGAGTGATGGACCATGTTATAATGTTGGTCTTAAAAAGGGTGATGTTATTGTTAAAATAGGTGATTATGATGTTAAAACAGTGGCTGAACTTAGATATTATTTATTTAAATATAATCCAGGTGATAAGATAGATTTAGTTGTTAATAGAAATGGTAAAAAAGAAACTTTTAAGATTACAGTTGGAACTAGTAATAACTAGTTTCTTTTTATTGAAAAATAATTTCTAATCTTTTATAATATTATTATATAGAATAGGTGATAAGGTATGAAAAGGGATTTCGAATATATTGATATAAAGAAAGTAATTAAAAAATTAAATTCTTCTTTAAATGGTTTATCTAATAAAGAGGCTAACAAAAGATTAAAAGAATATGGTTATAATGAACTTCCAAAAGAAAAGAGAAAAAGTGTTTTTAAAGTATTTATTGAATCTTTTATGGATCCAATTATATATGTTATGATTGTTGCAGTAATATTATCTTTTATTGCAGGCGAGCCTCTTGATGCTGTGGCTATTATATTTATTATTTTGGTTGATGCAGTAATGTCAACAATTCAAGAATATAGGGCCACTAAAAATGCTGAAGCTCTCAAAAATTTAATTAAAGTTAAAGCTAAGGTTATAAGAGATAGCGAGTATGTTGAAATAGATTCTTCTCTTCTTGTTCCAGGAGATATTATTGTTCTTGAATCTGGAACTAAAATATCAGCTGATGCTAGAATAATAAGTTCTAATAATTTAACTGTTGATGAATCTATTCTTACTGGTGAGAGTATTGCTGTTGTTAAAGAGGAAGGAGAGGCAAGTTTAGGAGATATTTCTAAAAAAAATATGTTATATGCTGGTACTTCTGTTTTAACTGGTAGAGCTCTTGCTATTGTATGTGGTACTGCTCTTGATACTGAGGTTGGTAAGATTGCTGAAAAAGTAACTACAACTACTGAAAGTAAATCACCATTAACCATCAGAATGGAAAAATTTTCAAAGCAAATTACTATAATGATTGTTATTATTTCTATAATAATAGCAATAGTACTTATATATAAACAATATGAACTAATTGAAATATTTTTATCTGTTGTGGCTCTTGGTGTTTCTGCAATGCCAGAAGGTTTGCCTTTATCATTAACACTTGCTCTTACAATTGCTTCTAATAAAATGAGTAAAAGAAATGTTATTGTTAAAAAACTTAATTCTGTTGAAAGTTTAGGTAGTTGTACAGTTATAGCAAGTGATAAAACTGGTACACTTACTGTAAATGAACAGACTGCTAAAAAAATAATGCTTCCAAATGGAGAATCATTTAGTATAGATGGTAATGGATATAATGATATAGGTAAAGTTATACCTGAACCTGGTTCTGAATTAAAAAATGCTAAATATTTATCAATATTAGGTCTTGTTAATAATGAAGCGATGCTTGAAAAAACAAAGGGTAAATGGGAAAAGTTTGGTGATTCTATTGATATTGCTTTTTTAGCTTTATCAAGAAAGCTTAAAACTGATGAAATAGAATTTAAAAAAGTAGATGTTATTCCATATGAATCTTTAAAAAAATATAGTGCTGTATTCTTTAAAATGGATGATAAAATGTATTGTACTGCTAAAGGTTCTGTTGAAGTAATACTAGATTTTTGTTCTTATAGTTATGTAGATGGTGTTAAGATAAAAATTGATAAAGAAAAAATTCTTAAGCAAAATGATGAATTAGCATCACAAGGGTATAGAGTTATTGCTTTATGTTCTAAGGAAATTAAAGAAAAAGAAAAGTATGATGAGAGGGATTTAAATAAATTAAATTTTATAGGATTGGTTGGATTTATTGATCCAGTTAGAAAAGAAGTTGCTGCTTCTGTTACAGAGTGTCATAATGCTGGTATTAAAGTTCTTATGATTACTGGAGATCATGCTCTTACTGCATATGCAATTTCTAAGGAACTTAAAATTGCAAATAATAAAGATGAAGTATGTACTGGTAGTGATTTAGATTTTTATATTGATGATAATAAAAAATTTGATAATTTTATTAAAGATAAAACTGTTTTTGCAAGGGTGACACCTATTCAAAAATTAAAAATAGTTGAATCTTTACAAAGACAAGGTGAATTTGTTGCGGTTACTGGTGATGGTGTAAATGATGCTCCTGCGATTAAAATAGCTAATATTGGTGTTGCTATGGGAAGTGGTACTGATGTTGCGAAAGAAACTGCTAAAATGATTATTATTGATGATAATTTTTCATCAATAGTTGCTGGCATTGAAGAAGGTAGAAATGCTTATTCTAATATTAGAAAAGTATCTATAATGCTTTTATCTTGTGGTTTTGCAGAGGTTTTATTCTTTGTATTATCTATTGCATTTAATTTACCAATTCCATTAGTTGCAATACAGCTTTTATGGTTAAATTTGGTTACTGATGGGCTTCAAGATATGGCTTTATCTTTTGAAAGAGAAACTGATACTATTATGAAAGATAAACCAAGAAGTACAACTGAAAGTTTATTTGAAAAAGAAATGCTTATTCAAATATTGTTATCTGGATTATTTATTGGAATTATTGTATTTGGAGTATGGTGGTTCTTAATTAATATATTAAATTTTGAAGTTGCTCATGCTCGTGGATATGTTCTTGCATTTACATAAAAAGGTTGTGGTGGATGTTTTTGTGT
>CAZYRI010000050.1:0-5012 GCA_964649575.1 uncultured Clostridium sp.
TTCCTTTGAAATTAAACAACTCTAAAAATAAGTATATAACTAAAGTTGTAGTAGTAATAACAGTAAATAACTGAAATACATTTGCATTAAATGAAAATACACTTGCAAAACTAAAAACAACATAAATAATCAAAATTAATAATAAACTGTTTCCACCAGAATCAATACCAAAATCAACATCAAATCCAGTATCAGCAAGTACAACTTCATTAAAAGCCATAAAAATAATCAATACTATTAAAAAATACATTAGATATTTTTTATAATTAATTTCCTTCATAAGCACTACCTTCTAAAAATAGTATATCATATATTTTGCATAAATTATATTTCTTTTTCACATTTTTTTAACAAACAAGTAGTAACATTATAGACAGTGAGGAGGGATGAATATAGATAGAAACAAATTTAGATACTAATGTAAAACTAAAAAATAAAATTATAACATACACATTTCTAAATCAAAAAACGATTAAATCAAGCAAGTTAATCGTTTTTTATTATATTATTATTTTTTATAATTAAGAACTTCTTCTGCATCATCAAGATGTATTTTAGTTTTACCGATTATTTGATAGTTTTCATGACCCTTACCAAGTATTAAAAGTATGTCATTTGATTTCATAATATCAATACCGTGTTTGATAGCTTCTTTTCTATCTAATATTACTTCATAATTGTCTTTACTAACTCCGGCTAGAATATCTTTCATAATATCTTCTGGATTTTCAGTTCTAGGATTATCATTAGAAAAAATTACATAATCTGATAAATCTGTTGCTATTTTACCCATTATAGGTCTTTTTTTAGGATCTCTATCCCCACCACATCCAACTATTGTAATAACTTTTCCTTTTTTTAGTTCATTGTAGGCTGTGATAACTTTTTCAACTGCATCAGGTGTATGGGCATAATCCACAATAGCAAAGCCATCATTTACTTTATATGTTTCACATCTACCCTTAGGAGCCTTTAAATTAGCTGTTTCTTTTATAATATCATCAATTTTAAATCCGCATTGATTAACAATTGATAACATTGTTAAATAATTATAAATATTAAATTTACTTGTTAGTGGAACAATAACATTATAATCTTTATTATCATAACTAAAACTCAACTTTATTTCAGCTGCATCAGTTTCAAAATAATTTATTTTATAGTCACCATTAAATCCAAAAGTGATAAATTCATGTCCATCTTTTTTAAAACTATTATGAGCTTCATCATCGCTATTTACTACTATTTTGGCATCATTTTTTAAATGATCTAAAATCAATAGTTTTGCTTCTAAATAATTTTTCATAGTTTTATGATAGTCCAAATGATCTTCAGTTAAGTTAGTAAATCCTATTACAGAATAATTAATATTAGTAAGTCTATCATAAGATAAAGCTTGACTACTAACTTCCATTACTACATATTTAGCACCGCTTTCATATGCTTTATAAAGTAGTTTATAAATTGTTAAAACATCAGGTGTCGTATTATTAAGTTCGACAAAGTCATCTTTATGATAATAACCTAAAGTACCTATATAAGCAGTATCAATTCCAAGGTTATTTAGCATTTGATATATTAAATAACAACTAGTTGTTTTACCATTTGTACCAGTAACACCTATTAATTTCATTTTATTTATATCTTTACCATATTCATCATTTAATATTTTTCTTAAATAAGTATCTGTATTTTCTACTTTAGTATATGAAATATTTACATCTATATCTTTTTCACATATTATAGCTTTAGCACCATTCTCAATTGCATTGTTTATGTAATCATGACCATCAACAGTCATACCTTTTAAAGCAACAAAAGTTTGACCTTTAGTTACTTTTCTTGAATCACTTTCATATTTAAACATTTTTTCACATCCTTAATTAACATTATAACATTAAATAAATAATTATTAATAGATTATATTCCACACTAATCCACTAAAAAAAACAACTCAAAATTAGATTTTTGAATTGTATAATTTTTTTACATATTCATTGTGTGTTTCTTCATTATTAAATAGTTTTAAATGATCTCCACAACCTTGCAATATAACTGAGTTTCCAATAGTATGTTTATTACATACATCATCTGGTATTATTATTCTTCTTTGAGCATCAACTTTTGAAGTAGCAAGACAAGAAACATATAACCTTTCAAGCTTTAAATAAAGAAGTTCTAATGATTTCATTTGTTCACCACTATTGATACTTTTTTCTATATTGGCAATTCTTTGTTTTAATGTGACAATATTATTTAATAATATTATTCCATCATCACCTTCTGATATAACAATGGAGTCTCCTTTTTCAGAAAAAGAAAATTTAGGTAAAAATATTCTATGTTTTTCATCAACTTTACATTTCTTATATCCAAGAATTAAATCTTCCCCAAACATTATAATTATTCCCCCTCAATATGAGACCATATTATATCACCTTTAAGCATTTTTTTCAAGAAATAGCTCACAATATAATTAGGTGAATAAAAATGTGGATAATATATGCAATATCTTCTTCAATATTTTCAGGATTAACTTCTGTTTTGGCTTCATATTCTTCTAAATTGAATAAATTAGATTCAATACTTCTTACAACTATAAGAACTTTAGTTATATTAATATTATCATTTATTACCGCAATATTTTTAGGAAATATAAATGATATAAAAAGCATTGATATAAAAACTATAATATTTTTAATATTATCAGGAATATCAACAACATTATTATGGATATTTTATTTCAAAGCACTTGATACTGGAGATGTTAGTAAGGTTACACCAGTTGATAAGACAAGTATCATAATAACATTAATTATTTCATCAATATTTTTAAAAGAAAAAATAACAATCGTAAAAATAATATCAATAATATTAATATTATTTGGTACAATACTTACAATAAATAAGCCAAAAGAGAAAAATAAAAATAATAAATGGATAATATATGCAATATTAACAGCTATATTTACAAGTACAACTACAATTATAAGTAAGATAGGCTTAGATAATATAAATAGTCATTTAGCAACATTTATAAGAACAATAGTGGTATTTATAATATTAATAATTATAATTTGTATAACAAAGAAGTACAAAGATATTAAAAAAATAGATTCAAAATGTTTAAAATTTGTTATTTATTCAGGAATTACTAATACATTATCATGGTTATTTTATTTTAAAGCACTTCAAAAAGGTGAGACTAGTATAGTATTTACAATAGAAAAATTAAGTATAGTAGTAACAATATTATTATCAGTAATATTTTTGAAAGAAAAATTGAATAAGAAACAAATATTAGGTATAATAATTATATCCAGTGCGACAGCACTGTTAATGTTTTAAAATGAAAAATAAGTGTTTTATAGGGAGTAGTAGCAATGAAAAATAAAAATGAAATAAAAGAATTAGCAAGTAAATCAAAAGGATTATTTGAAGAATTTAAAACATTCATTAAAAGAGGAAATGTTATAGATTTAGCTGTTGGTGTTGTTATTGGAGGAGCATTTAGTACAATTGTAACCTCATTAGTAAATGATATAATTATGCCATTGATTGGGATAGTAATAGGCGGATATGATTTTACATCATTAAGTATAAAGGTTGGAGATTCAGTAATTAAATATGGATCTTTCTTACAAAATATAATTAATTTTTTAATAATAGCTTTCTGTATTTTTATGGTTGTAAAGATTATGAATAAGTTTTTAGATAAATATAAAAAAGAAGAAAAGAAGGAAGCTCCAAAAAAGAGTGAAGAAGTTGTCCTTTTAGAAGAAATAAGAAATTTGTTAAAGAAGAAATAGTGGTGAGTTATGGGATTTAGATTTAGAAAGAGTTTTAATTTAGGAAAAGGAATTAAAATAAACTTAAGTAAAAGTGGAATAGGATATAGTGTTGGTACAAAAGGAATTAGAGTGAGTAAAACAGCAAAAGGTACAGTTAGAAAAACTGTAACTTTACCTGGAAGTGGTTTATCATATGTAACTGAAAGTAAAAGTAAAAATAAAGTTAATAATACTAAGAATAAAAAGAATATAAAAGATAAATCATTTGATGAAATAATCAGTGACATTGCTGCAACATTTACGGATGATGAAAAATGAAAATGTTAAAAAAGATTTTTACCACAATTTTAATAAGTTTAATACTATATTTAATATTATTTAGTGGATATATAATAACTGAATTTAACAAATATTCTTTATATGTAGATGTAGTTCTACTTTTAATACTAATGATAATTTATCATATAAAAAGAAATAAAATTCAATATGATAAAAAGGTAGTTATAAATGATGTAGTTTTGTTTGTATCAATGATAATATCTTCAATAATATATAAATATATATTTGGTTATATAAGTATCAATTATATGACACCAAATAATATTTCTGAATCTAATACAATATATGGAATTGAGTATGATATATTACTTGCGATCATTACTTTTAGTTTCAATTATATTTTGATTACTAATTTAATAAATTTAATATTAAAAAAATATACTAAATTAGCATATACAGTTATCAATATATTATCAATAATAATTAGCATAGCTTTATTTGCTTTATTTGTAATTGTTTTCTTGTGAAATTAATGTTATTTAATACTATATTATTTTAGAATCTCCACACTTCGGAAACACTATCTTCTTTCATTTAATTGATCATCAAAATAATTAAGGAAAGACTCATATAATTTAAGTGTAAATAAATCTCCAACATCTCTAATTTTACTTTCTAAGTTAAGTGGATTTAAATTATTTTTAAAAATTTCATTAAAACTATTAGTAATTTCGTTAATAAGTGGTATAATTTTCATACGGTTAAAACCTCGCTTTCTATTGTTTTTAGACAATTCAATTATAAAGCATTTTTTAGGTTTTAACCATTTTTTTATTTTATAAAGGTTTGACTTTAGAATCTCCACACTTTGGAAACACTATCTTTCCAAATAAGGTAATTGCATAAAAACTTATAAACTAGGTATAACATGAAAAATGAGAT
>CAZYRI010000051.1:0-4901 GCA_964649575.1 uncultured Clostridium sp.
TAGATATTTATTGTACACTAGCAATAGTTGTATTAGTTCTTCATGTAATAGAAGAATGGGTTTTCCCTGGTGGACTACATTATTCTTATAATATAAGTCATGGTTCAAATATATTATCATCTTATCCTATGAATAGACTTACAGATATGATAACTAATTTTGGTGGAGTAATTTTAGGTTGTGTAATTTTAAAATATTTTAGATTTAATAAATCATCAAGTTTAGCAGTTATGTTCTTTTGTTTTATGGAAGTAGTTATTCATATATTAATTGGTGTACAAGATTTAGGAATATTTTATAAGTATGGAGCAAGATTCTTTTATGATCCAGGACTAATAACTTCTATATTTGGATTTTTACCACTTGGTATACTTCTTTTAAAAGAACTATTTAAAAATAAATTTAAACCTAGATTAAAAGATTGGTTATATGCGATAGTAAGAACTTTCATATTTGCATTTTTACTAATTAATTTACCAGAAGATATGTTAAAAAAAGAAGATAATCCATATTACTTTACTGATAGAGGATATTATGAGAAATTTGGTGAAGAATATGAAAAAGATAATAATTTAAAATATATAATAGATGATTATAATAAATAATATAGTACTATATATAAATGGTACTTTTTATTTTCGTATTGTAAAACAATATGAAATATTATATAATTTTAATAGATTTTTGGAGGAGTTTATGAAATTAAATAGAACAGAAGCAAGAGAGAAAATAATGATAATTCTATATCAAATAGATTTATATGTTAAAGATAATATTCCTTATGATTTAGAAAATGTATTTCATGAGAATTTAGAAATGGATAATAAGTTTGTTAGAGATGTTGTTAATGGAGTTTTAGAGAATAGAGAAAATATTGATAAAGTTATTACTAAGTATTTAGATAATTGGGATTTAGATAGATTAGGAAAGACTGATAGAGCTATTTTGAGATTATCTGCATATGAAATGTTATATTATAGTACTCCTAATATTGTTGTTATTAATGAAGCTGTTGAACTTGCTAAAAAGTATAGTGATGATAAAGTTGTTAAGTTAATTAATGCTGTTTTAGATAAAATTCGTGATAATGAGGAAGTAAATGAATAAAGAATATATTACTATAAGTGATATCAATCGTATTATTAAGTTTACTATTGAATCTAATTCTGTACTTAAGAGTGTGTATATTAAGGGTGAGATAAGTAATCTTAAGTTTCATAGTAGAGGACATTTGTATTTTTCTTTAAAAGATGAAAATAGTAAGATAAATGCTGTTATGTTTAATTATAAGAATATTCTTAAATTTATACCTAAAGATGGTGATTCTGTTTTAGTTCATGGTAGGATTTCTGTATATGAAGCTACTGGTAGTTATCAGATATATGTAGATTCTATGGATATGGATGGTACTGGAAATTTATATATATTGTTTGAAGAACTTAAAAAGAAGTTATCAAGTGAAGGGTTATTTGATCAAAGTCATAAAAAAAAGATTAAAAGAATACCTAGAAAAATAGGTGTAATTACTGCACCAACAGGGGCCGCTATTAAGGATATAATTTCAACTATTAATAAGAGATATCCTCTTGTTACTATATATGTATTTCCAACTCTTGTTCAAGGTGAATTTGCTAGTAAAAATATTGTTAGAATGATTGAATATGCTAATACTTTTGATGATATTGATACTATTATTTTAGGTAGAGGTGGAGGAGCCATAGAGGATTTATGGCCATTTAATGAAGAAATTGTAGCTAGAGCAATATATAATAGTAGAATACCTATAATAAGTGGTGTAGGACATGAAATAGATTTTACTATTAGTGATTTCGTTGCTGATTTTAGAGCACCAACACCAACAGGAGCAGCAGTAGCCGCAACACCTGATATATCTGAAATAAAAAGATATTTTTCTAATACTTTTGATAAAGTTAATAATTCTATTAATAATAAAATATTTAGTTATACTCAATTATTAAATAAATATAAATCTAATTATTTACTTAATAATCCAATTAGATTATATGAAATGAAAGAACAAAAACTAAATATTTTATATGATAAATGTAATAATGCTATATATAATATATTAAATAATTATAAGAATAAATTAGATGGTTATAAGAAAAATTATATATTAAATAATCCAAAAGTTTTATATGAAAAAGAGTTAAAAAATATTGAAATCATTAAATCTAATTTAAATAACGAAATTAATAATATAATTATGAATAATTCTAAGTATATTGATACTTTAAAAATAAAATTAGATTTATTAAATCCAGTTAGTGTACTTGATAAAGGTTATTCTATTGTATATAAAGATAATAAAATTATTAAAGATGTTAATGATATTAATATAGATGATAATATTAATATTGTGGTAAAAACTGGTAAAATTAATGCTAGTGTAAAAGGAGTTAATAAAAATGAGTGAGAAAAAAGAAATGAAGTTTGAAGATCAAGTAAGAGAACTTGAAAAGATAGTTAGTGAACTTGAAAGTGGAGAACTTGGTCTTGATGAAGCTATTGTTAAATATACAGAAGCAATGAAATTAATTGATTTTTGTGAGAAAAAACTAAATAGTGCGACTGAAACTATTAATAAACTAGTGGAAGAAAATGGTAAGATTACTGATTTTAAAATAGATGAGTAATCTTTTTTTCTATTTATTACCACTTTAAATAATTAGTTATTGTAAATACTATAATTAGAGGTGTAGAATGAAGAAAATTATAGTATTAATTATTATGATTTTAATGCCAATTAGTATTTATGCTTATTCTAAAAATATAATACCAGGAGGGGAAAGTATAGGTATAAAAATTGAACCTAATGGTTTAATAGTAGTTGGTTTTTATAAAGTTAATAATAATTATATAGCTAAAAATAATATTAAAATAGGAGATGCTATTACTAAGATTAATGGTAAAAGTGTTAGTTCTATTAATGAACTTAATACTTTAATTAAAAATGAGAATATTGATAATATGAGTTTACCTATTGAAATAGTTAGAAATAATAAAAAATATAATATTGATTTAAAAATAGGGTATGAAAATAATACATATAAAACAGGTCTTTATGTTAAAGATTCTGTTGTAGGTTTGGGTACTCTTACATATATAGATCCAATTAGTAAAATATATGGTGCTTTAGGTCATGAAATAATCTTAAATGAAACAAAAAAGATAGTTGAAGTAAAAGATGGTAGTATTCTTATGAGTAAAGTTAATTCAATTAATAGAAGTAGAAATGGTTTTGTTGGTAGTAAGGAAGCAACTATATTATATGATAAAGAAATTGGTACTGTAAGAAAGAATACTATAAAAGGTATTTATGGAATATGGAAGACAGATTTAATTAATAAAGATACAATGCTAGTCGGAACATTTAATGAGATTAAAATTGGTAAAGCTTATATGTATACTACTCTTAAAAATGATATTGTAAAAAAGTATGAAATAAATATTGTAGATAAATATAGTAATAGAAAAGATACTCAAAAAGCATTTAGTTTTGAAATAGTAGATAAAGAATTATTATCAAAAACAGGTGGTGTTGTTCAGGGAATGAGTGGTTCGCCAATTATACAAGATGATAAAATAATAGGGGCTGTTACAAATGTACTTATTGATAATACTAAACTTGGTTATGGTATATCTATTATTACTATGTTAGAAGAAGGAGAAAAAAGTTAGATTTTAACTTACAAAAAAAATATAAAAATGATATAATTGATGTAGTTAGAAATAATTTAAAGTCAATTATATTCAAGTGTAGCAATAATGCGTAAGTCCGATTGTATAAGGACTTGCGTATTTTATTTTCTAAAATATTATAGGGAGGAAAAAATGTATAAAGAAAATGATTATTTAGTATACAAAAGAGATGTATGCAGAGTTAAAGAAATTAGAAAAAATAAGATGAATGGTTTAGATTATTATATGTTAGTTCCAATAGATGATGATTCATTAATAATTGATGTTCCAGTAGATAATAGAATGGGTTATATTAGAAATATAATAGAAAAAGAAGCAGCAGAAAAACTTATTAATAATATTCCAAATATAGAACCTTTAAAAAATATAGAAGATAGATATATTGAAAATGCATATAAAGATTTAATATATAAAGGAACTCAAGAGGATTTAATAAAAATAATTAAAACTTCATATTTAAGAAATCAAGATAGAATTAATAATAAGAAGAAAATAAGTGATAAAGATACTAACTATTTTAATAAAGCTGAAAAGTACTTATATAATGAGTTATCAGTAGCATTAAATATGACTTTTGAAGAAACAAAAGAATTTGTTATTAATAAAGTAGAAGAGTTATTGAAGTAAGAGTTATTCACTTCATATTTATAATAAAATATTTTAAAAAAGAACATTTGTTCGCTTGTCGGGGGGGGTAAATATGCTATTATAAATAATAGAGGTGGAAGTATGAATAAAAAAGGATTTACATTAGTAGAGTTACTCGCAGTAATAGCGATTCTAGCATTATTAGTTATAATAGCTCTTCCTAATGTTTTAAATATGTTTAATCAGGCTAAAAAGGATATATTTTTAACAGAAGCTAAGAATGTTTATAAAGAAGTTAGTAAAAAATATATTACTGAAAATATGAGAGGTAATAAGATTACTAAAGTATCTAATAATAAAAATAAATTAGATATGGAATCAAATAATCTTACATATAATATTAGTCTTGATGATAAAGGTAATATAAAACATTTTCAAGTAAGTGATGGAACATATTGTATAAGTGGTAGTTTTAATAATTTAAGTGAACTGACTACTGATGAAATAACTGAGGGAGAATGTGTAGAAATAGAAAAATCATTTAAAAATGATTCATGGGAAACAATAATAAATAATGTTAGAAACTCTGA
>CAZYRI010000052.1:0-4804 GCA_964649575.1 uncultured Clostridium sp.
AATGAATAATTACTTATACATTGGTCTTAGAAAAGTAGAAATACTTTTCTTTTTTTAATATATATCATTTAGAATAGGTAAATTTAATCTATTTTTTTAATTGTTTTTGTGATAAAATTATTTTAATAGGAGAGTAATATGAAAGAGTATTTAATTATTTCAATTAATGATAATGTGCTTACATATGATTTTAAATCTATTGATGAATCATTATCTAAATTTGTTAATAAGAATGAGTTTAATAATAATACTTTATATTATTCTATGAAATATTATACTAATAACTATGAAAAGATAATTAATTTTATTAAAGAAAAATATAATGGTTTAGATACTATGAATGTAAGAAGATTAGTTACATTTAAATATGTAGTTATTATGATGATAAGACTTAAGATGAAATATTTAAAATTAGATTTTCCATCTACTATTGGTTTAAATGATTATGAATTGTTTTTAACTGTTAATAGTTTAAAACAAATAGATTGTTATTTTATGCCATCTTTTATTAAAGATAAATTTAATAATAAAGGTGTTATAGTTAATTTATATAATCATAATAAAGTAAGTGATAGATTTATGATATCACAGGATTCTTTTGATTATGAAACTTTATATTATAGAAAGATGTTAGAAATTAAAGAAGAATATCATGGTATGCTTGATGATATTAAAGAATTCTTAAGAATTAATTATAATTTAAAATCAATACATATTTATGTGTTTTCTAAGGAATTAATAAGTAATGTAATTGATTTAGTTAAAAATGATGAATCAAGAAATATAATAGTGTTTCTACATCAAGGAAAAGATAAAGGTAATTTTATAGTAAATAATTTTTCATGGTTAAAGGAATTAAATAAGAAGTGTAAAGAAGATTATACTTGTGAATTTAGAATATTATATTCTAATGATTTTTTAAGGAATAATTTATTTAAACAATTAACATTTAATAATTTAAAACTTATATCTATAATGGCTGTATATGTAAGTGTTGTATGTTTACTTATATATAAATCATATGAATATATAGAGAAAATGAGTATTGATGAGGTTAATCAAGAAATAATAAATAGTTCTTTTGCTTTACCTGATAGTGTTACTGAAGAAGAATTAACTAATGATGGAGTTATACTTGATCAAAAATTAAATGATAAGGAAGTTAAGGATAAATATACTTTTGATAAAGTGTTTTCTAAATTAAAAAAGATTAATAATGAAACTGTTGGTTATTTAGTTGTTAATGGTACTAATATATCTTATCCTTTAGTACAACATTCTGATAATAGTTATTATTTAAAAAGAGATTTTTATAAGAAGAAAACTAGTATGGGATGGATTTATTTGGATTATAGAAATAATATGAGTGAACTTGATGATAATAGTATTATTTATGGACATAGTATGTTAAATGGAACTATGTTTGGGACATTACATAGGGTTTTAAATAGTAGTTTTAGGAAGAATAGTGAGAATATGGTTATTTCATTAGATACTCCATCTAAGTCATATAAATTTAAGATATTTGCTGCTTATAGAGTGGATTATACTACTGATTATTTAGTTGATAATTTTGATAGTAAAGAAGAGTTTGATACTTTTGTTAAAATGATTAGGAAAAGAAGTAGTTTTAAAACAAAGGATGTTGTTGAATATGGAGATAAGATATTAACATTATCTACTTGTGCTGGTGGAGGAAATAGGAGAATGGTTGTTCATGCAGTACTTATTAAGGATGGTGAATAATGAATAAAAAAATGTTTATAATACTTATTAGTATGTTTTTGATGTTTGGTTCTATTAAGGCTGAATGTACTGATTCAAAATATAATGAATTAAAGGGTTTAGCAAGTGATATAACTTATGAAACATCTTATAGTATAAGTAGTAAAACTTTTACTATAAAATTTTATAATGTATTTCCTGAAATGTATTTAATGATTAATAAAGAAGTGTATATAGGTAGTAGTGGTGAAGATTATACTGTTACATTAAGTGGTCAAGAAGAAGGAAAATATTTAACTGTTTATGTTGAATCTACTGGAGAGTGTACAAGAAGTTTAAATACAATATTTATTACACTTCCATATTATAATTCATTTTTTAGGACACAAAAGTGTGAGCCATATGAGGATAAATTAACTCTTTGTTCTTCTAAGTTTTTAACTTATAGATTAACAGAAGAATTATTAGATGATGCGATAGCTCAAATTGATAAAAAAATAGATCCTGTTGTTGAACCAGTATCTCCTAAAAAAAGTACATTTGAATTGATATTAGATACTGCTAAAGATTTCTTTTTATCTTGGGGTATTAATATAATTGTATTTGTTGTATTTGGTACGATTACTGCTTTAATTGGAAATAAGATATATAAGAAAATTAAACATGGTATATAAAAGTATCATGTTTTTTAATATTTTAATGACATTTTTGATTAGTTATGTTATAATTTTTTTAGAATAAAGTAGGTGAAATATGAAGAAATTGGGAAAAATTTTATTTAGTATTTTTTGCTTATTAATCTTTTCATTTGGAGTAAATGCAGCTACTTGTGATGATAAAGATTTGAATGAATGGGCAGAAAATGTTTATATTGATTATGATGAGGATTTAGGGTTAATTGATGAGGATGGGAATATTCTTAGAGAGAAAGAGTATTCATATCTTTTATTTGTATATCCATATAATCAAAATATAAGAGTTATGGCTAGAAATAATCATACTAATAAAGATATTGAAATAGAGTATGATAATTTATATGGAACTAATGTATTAGGTTCATATGTTCATATGAAGAGTAAAACATATACTTTTTCTTTTTATGGAGGTAAGAATTCTGCATGTCCAGGAGTTTTACTTAGAAGTATAGAATATACAGTACCTCCATATAATATTTATTCTCAAAGAGAGTTTTGCATAAATAATCCTTCTGAGGATATATGTAAAACTTATAGTAATGATATGAAAGATGTTACTGATAAAGAGTTTGGTAAGCTTGTAGAGGATAAATTAGAAGAACAAGAATTAGAAAATATGAGTTTCATTCAAAAGGTTTGGCATTATGTAAAGAAAAATTGGTATTTTGCTGTAATACCAGTAGTATTAGTTGCTGCTTTCTATGCTATAAAAATTTATTTATATAAAAAGAAGGTGGATAATGAATGAAAAAGAATAGTAAATTAATTTTAGTATTATTAATAGTTCTAAATGTATTTTTTATAAATATAAATTTGACTTTAGCTGTTACAGATGGTGATAATAATAGTAGTTCTTCTAATATTAAGATTTATAATACTGGAAATACAACAACAGATCTTAGTTATTGTATTGATTATACAGAGAAAACAGCTGGAAAAGCAAACACGAAAAAAATAAGAGAAAATGAAGACACTTATTTGAAAGCAAAGGAAAAAGCTAATATTTCACTTAATTCAAGTATTGCTCAAGCAAAGAGCAATGGTTATACTGTTACTAATGTGTCACAAGTTGAATGTATAAAAAATAGTTCTAGAGATGAATCTCAACTTAATGATGCTAGAAATAATATACCTACTTTAATTAGTGCTAGTGTTGATGATGATTATACAGTTCAAAAACTTAGATATGTTCATGAAACATCATATACTTGTACTGCTTCTTATGATTATTATGGAACTTCTGTACAAACAAAAACTGGTGTTAAAAAATTAACTTCTGTTGAATATAATTCGTCTAGTTCAGAATTTGCTGGTATTAGCGAAAAAGTGTATTGTTTACAACAAGGTAGAACTGGTCCAAATGGTACTGCAATGAATTATACTGCTCTTGAAGACTTTGATTTATCTAATTGTACTGGTAGTAGTAGTTATTCATATCAATGTGGTCTTGCTTCAATATTACTTAATTCTGCTAATGTAAGTTTTGATGCGAATGGTAATATATCTAAGAGTGATGCTGGTTATTCTTATGCTTCTGTTTCTTCAGCTTTAAGAGCTTATGCTGCATATTATCATAAGTATGTGGATGGTAAAGGTGGAATTAAAGATTCTGATGGTAGCATAAATTCAGGTGCTGATAGTGCTGAATCATCTGCATTTGATTATTATTCAAAAACTGATGTTTATGATAAGAGTATGGAATATTATCTTAATGGTGGAGCACCATTAAGTTGTAATGATGCTTGTAGTAATAAAGGTGTGTTTTGTTATAGTAATGATACTGAGAAAAAAAATATAGAAGATTTTACCTCATTATTACAAAGTGCTGTTAATTTTGCTATTGATCCTGAAAATTCTAAATTAGGTGATTTTATTGATCAAATTCAATCTAATAATGAAAATAATGGAGTAGTAACAATTGGTGATAAAGTTGATGTTAATTATGACTTTAATAAAAATAATAAGTCTGTTACGGTTGAACTTGAATTTAAAGAAATGTATATTGGTTCAACTTTAGTAACTCGTACATCTGAAATTGAAGTTCCGGTTAAATATTGTAATGAATTAGATGATGGTTGTAATGTTGTTATAACTGTTACAGATAAATATGGTAATTCGGTTGATAATAATGCACCTGGCTATTGTGAAAAAAATTATTGTAAATTCACTGTTGACTATTCTCAAATATGTGATCAACTCACTAATACTACAACTGATAATTATTTAGTTATACGGATATATGGTATAACTGAAGTTGAAGGTGGTGTTGGAGCAGGAGCTTTTATTAAAAACTATGTAACTGCTAGTGGTGAAATTGCTCAACAATTTGTTGGATTTGATATAAATGGTTTACAAACAAGTGGACAAACACCTGGGTCTGGAGG
>CAZYRI010000053.1:0-4719 GCA_964649575.1 uncultured Clostridium sp.
ATTATAAATATTGTATCAAAAATCATTGCGAAGAAAATTTATTCTATTTTACTGATTTAAAAATATTTAGTTTGACAACCAAATAAATAAGATGTATAATTTAATCAGTTTTGTTGGCAAAGAGGTTAATTAGTAGTGATATAGAAACTCTATACAGGAAATAATAGTCATTGACTGAGAACTATTATAAGAACTATATTTATGAATTTCAGTAACTGAGCTAAATCGTGATGAGCGTTATTCTATAGAGTGCTAAATATTTAGAACAAAGGTGGTACCGCGGATTTTATAGTGATTCGTCCTTTATGGATGAACACTATTTTTTTATACATAAGGAAGGAAGTAAATATGAAAGAGAAATTAGAACAAATTAAAGAAAATAGTTTAAAAAAGATTAATGAAGCTAAATCTTTAACTGAACTTCAAGAAGTGGTAAAAGAGATTTTTGGTAAAAAAAGTGAACTTACTGAGATAATGAAAACTATGGGAACACTTAGTCCAGAAGAAAGAAAAGAAATTGGTATGCTTACTACTGAGATTAAAAAGGTAGTAACTGAAGCTAATAAATCAAAAGAGGATGAATTAATTTCATTACAAAGTGTATTAGATTCAAAAATAGATTTAACACTTCCAGGTAAAGAAGTTAGTAGAGGAACTTTACATCCAATTACTCAAATGTGTTATGACTTAAATCAAGCATTTTTATCACTTGGATTTGAAGTATATAGTGAAGATGATATTAGTAGTGAAAAATATGCTTTTGATAATTTAAATTTTCCAGAAGATCATCCTGCTAGACAAACAATGGATACATTTTGGTTAGAAGGAACTGAAAATAAGAATGGTACTGAAAGATTATGCTTAAGACCACACTTAACTGGTGGTAGTGTAAGATATCTACTTAAACATGGAGCACCTGCTAGATTTGTATATCCTGGTAGAGTATATAGAAATGAAAATACAGATGCTAGACATGAAAGGGCTTTCTTTCAATATGAAGCATTAATAGTTGATAAGAATATATCATTCTCAGAAGGAATTGTTATGATTCAAACAATACTTGAAAAAGTATTTGGTAGAAAAATTAATATTAGAATGAGAGAAGGATTCTTCCCATTTACAGAACCAGGGTATGAAATAGATATGGAATGTTTGGTTTGTGGTGGAAAAGGCTGCAAAGTATGTAATCATAATGGATGGATAGAAGTTATGCCAGGTGGTGTAATTCATCCAAATGTATTAAAAAGTGCAGGGTTAGATCCAGAAGAATGGACAGGTTTTTATATTAATATTGGTTTAGATAGACTAGTTATGATGAGATATGGAGTAGATGATGTAAGATTATTCCATAGTGCTGATTTAAGATTCTTAAGTCAATTTAAATAAGGAGGTAAAGAATGAAAGTATCATTAAATTGGGTAAAAAAATATATAGATTTACCAAAAGATATAACTACAAAACAAATAGCTAATGATTTAACATTAAGAACAGTTGAAGTAGAAGGATATGAAAATACTGAAGATAAGTTTCATGATATTATTGTTGGAAAAATATTAGAAGTAAATGAACATCCAAATGCAGATAAGTTAAGAATTTGTAAAGTTGACATTGGTGAGAGTGAACCAAAACAAATTGTATGCGGTGGTTCTAACTTATATAAAGATGAAATGGTCGTAGTATGTCGCCCAGGAGCAGAAGTATATTGGCATGGCGAAAGTGAACTTATGAAAATCAAAGATTCTAAAGTTCGTGGGATTGATTCTTATGGTATGATTTGTGGAGCAGAAGAAGTATATTTAGAAAATATATTCCCTGCTAAAGAAGAAGATGAAATAGTAGACCTAAAAGGAATTGATTGTTATCCAGGACAAAGTATAGCAGAATTAATTGACATGAAAGATGTTGTACTTGAAATAGATAACAAATCACTTACAAATAGACCAGATTTATGGGGACATTATGGTATAGCAAGAGAATTATCAGCAATATATAATGTTGATTTAAAAAAAGTACCAGAAGTTAAAATAGACAGTAATTTACCAAAATATGATGTTTCTATTTTAGATGAAACTAAATGTCAAAGATATGTAGCAGTAGAAATAGAAAATGTATATGAAAAAAGAAGTCCATTATGGATGCAGTCAGCATTAATAAAAGGTGGAATGAGACCTATTAATGCAATAGTTGATATTACAAATTATGTAATGCTAGCAGTAGGTCAACCTTTACATGCATTTGATAGAACACATGTAGATGGAAATAAAATAGTTGTAAGAAATGCAAAGGAAAATGAAGAATTATTATTATTAGATAACAATAGTATTGAATTAACATCTGATGATTTAGTAATAAGTGATATTAATTCAGCTATGGCCCTTGCTGGTATAAAAGGTGGTAAAAAAGATTCAATATTACCTGAAACAAAAGGTATTTTATTAGAAGTAGCTAACTTTACAGCAAAAACAATAAGAAAATCTGGAAAAAGATTTGATGAAAAAACAGATGCATCAATAAGATATGAAAAAAATCTAGATACACAAAGAGTAGACGAAGGTTTAAATTTAGCATTATCTTTATTCAAAGAAATATTTCCAGAATCAAAAGTAGTTGCTTATAATGATGTATACCCAGTTAAAACAAAAAATGAAAAGATTGAAGTAACAGAAAAATTCTTAGATACAAGACTTGGTAAAAAAATAGAAAAGGAAACAATAACTAATTTATTAACAAGACTTGGTTATGAAGTGAAATTTAATGATGGAACATACACAGTAACAGTACCAACTTGGAGAAGTACTGGAGATGTATCATTAAAAGATGATGTAATGGGAGATATAGCTAGACTTTTAAGTTTTGAAAGTTTTGAAGCACAACCATTAACAATAAGTTTTGATCATGCTGTATTACAAAATAAAGTATTACTTGAGACAAGATTAAAAGAATATTTGTCAATTAGATGTGGTTTTTATGAAATATTCACTTATCCTTGGATAAATGAAAAATATATTGATGCTTCATCAATCGACAAGAACACAAGTATTAAATTAGCAACCCCACCATCACCAGAAGAGGCTTATTTAAGAAGTTCATTAGTTCCTGGTATGTTAGAAGCTATTTCAAAAAATTTAAGATACTTTGATAATTTTAAAATGTATGAAATGGCACAAGTATTTTTAAAAGGGGAATATCATGAATCAAGTGAAGGTGAAACACTTCCAATTCATAAAAAACTTTTAACTGCCGCAATAGTTGGAAATAATCCAAAAGAAATATTCTATGAGTTAAAAGGTGTAGTTGAAAATATGTCAAGTTACACTCATATGAAAGGTTTAACCTTTACTACTGAATGTGAAAAACCATCATGGGCTGACATTAATGCTTATTTAGCAATAAAATTAAATAATGAAATTATTGGTTATATGGGATTACTTAGTGTTAAAGCAATGAATGATTCAAAAATTAAAAGAACAACAGTAGCTATATTTGAATTAGATAGTGACAAATTAATACCACTAGAATCTAGAACAAATGAATTTGAACATATTCCAGTATTACCATCAATAGAAAAAGACTTATCTTTAATAGTTGATGAAAGTATAACTTGGGAAGAAATGACTAAATATATTAAATCAAAAGTAAAAAAACTAAAATTCATAGAAGAATATAGAGGAAATCAAATACCAGAAGGTAAAAAATCAATTACATTGAGAGTTACTATTAAAAACGAAAATACTACACTTACAAGTGAAGAAATTAATTCTAAATTAGAGACAATAGTAAAAACATTAAATAGAATGTGCGGAGCTATACTTCGAGATGAATAATATAGATTATGATAGATTAAGAAATGATTTATTAAATTACTTTTATTCACTTGCTTTCGTAGTTAATATGGCTGCTGTATTAGAATCGGATAGAGTTAAAAAAGCAAGTCAAAGTGAATTGATAGATATAGCACTAGAAAATGGATTTGATTTAGAAGATTATACAATAAAAGTATTAAAGTATTAAAGTATTAAAAAACTATTCAAAAATAAAATGAATAGTTTTTTTAATTATATAGCTATCTCAATAGGAATATTATATATAATAGGTATAAATTGTATTATAGCAATAGTAATAAAATATAGAAATAATATTGTAGGTAATGAATATTTTTTATTTTGAAAATTAGGGCTTAAATTATATAAGATAGTTGATAAAACAGCAACTATCAGAGTAAATAATGCTGTATATAATGAGAAATATATTGAGTTACCAATTTCTTCACTTAATATAGGGCTTTTAAGTATAGCATTCACTACTGGAATAATCATTAATCCAAGTCCAATACCACCATGTGACAATAAAAATATAAGACCAAATCCAGGAATACTAAGGCCTACAAATAATCCTGCAAAAAAGAATAAACTGGCAAAATAATACATAAAAGCCTCACCTTTAGTAATATTAACAATTCCTAATAACAAAATGGCAATTACAAATAGAGCTCTACTTAACCAAATTAAATCTATACCTCTTAATAAACTCTTTTTATTTTCATAACTAAATCCTTCTAATCTATTAACAAGTTGTTCTAATTCATTACATGTAGTTTCTGGATATACTTCATAACACTTTTTTAATCTTTCTATATTATAATTAAAACTATTATAATCCATATACACACCTCATATTCTATAATAATTATAAAACAAAACTAATAAAATTAAAATAAAA
>CAZYRI010000054.1:0-4466 GCA_964649575.1 uncultured Clostridium sp.
ATCAGCAACATGTAAAAGATTAAATGGAGAAACAGAAAGTGGAACATGTGAAGGAATAGAAGAAACAGCAATCGGACCAAATAGAGTAAAATCAAATATAACAATAGAAAGTGGAATAACACATAAATATACTTTCACATTTACATTTAAAGAAACAGGAGAAATACAAAACTATAATCAAGGTAAAAAGTTTAATGGAATGTTAGGTATAGAAGAATATAAAAAACCTAACTTCGCAACAGATTCATGGTCAGATATTGTAGCAAATGTAAAAGCAGGTAATATAAGTGCTTATAGTGTAGGAGATACAAAAGAAGTAGACATGGGAACTTATGGAACACATACCTTAAGAATAGCAAATACTTCTACACCAGATGAATGCTCAACAGCTGGTTTCTCACAGACAACATGTGGCTTTGTACTAGAATTTGCAGATATAATAACAACACATCAAATGAACCTAGCAGGAGAATACAATGGAACACAATACGAATATGGACACAATATAGGCGGATGGCCGGCAACAGAATTGAGAACATTTATAAATAATGAAATATACAATGCATTACCAACAGAATTAAAAAATGTAATTATAGATACAACAGTAGTATCAAGTCATGGAAGTAAAGATGCAGGTAATTTCACATCAACAGACAAATTATATTTATTATCTGGAGAAGAAATATATGAAAAATTTAGTCACACATATGACACATCAATAGGCACATCAAGACAATTAGATTATTATAAAAATAAAGGAGTAACAACTTCTAGTTATAGTGGAGCTATAAAGTTAAATGGAACCAGCACTTTTCGCAAGTGGTGGCTCCGCTCCGCCAATTCTAGTGGCGATTACTTTTTCTATAATGTAGGCAATGATGGTTACTATGGCAGCTACAGTAGTGGCAATGCTAATAATGCCAATGGTGTCTCCCCAGCCTTCCGAATAGGCTAAAAAATTAATCTTTACAACCAAAAAACATAGTGTTATAATGTATGTATTCAAAACAAGGGATGAAGACGATATATAATTAAAGTTAATAGAGAACTAGTGTATGGTGGAAACTAGTGGCAATATTATATATAGATCACTTCTGATGTTATCTATGGATAAGATAGATACGCATAAATGCGTTAAAATAATAAAGTAAATAAAGGGATGGTACCGTCATTTATGACTCCTTGTACTATCTCTTTTTTATTTATAATGAGGAGGAAGAAATGAAAGAATTTGAAAGTCTAAGAAACAAACCAGTTGAAGAGAATGAAAAAATACTTATTGATTTTTGGAAAAATGATAACATTCTAAATAAATCAATAGAACAAAGAAGTAAAAACTCTAACTATGTATTCTATGATGGACCAGCAACAGCCAATGGAAATCCAGGACTTCATCATATGATTGCTAAGTTTCTTAAAGATACTTTTTGCAAGTATCAAACTATGAAAGGAAATAAAGTAATCAGAAAAATAGGTTGGGATACTCATGGTTTACCAGTAGAAGTACAAGTAGAAAAAGAATTACATTTTGATGGAAAAAAAGATATAGAAAAGTATGGAATTGAAAAATTCAATGAAAAATGTAAACAATCAGTATGGACAAATGTAGATGCATTTAATAGATTAACTGATGAAATGGGACAATTAATTGATTTAGAAAATCCATATATTACTTATGATAATAATTATATTGAAACAGAGTGGTATATTCTAAAAAAATTCTTTGATAAAGGATTATTCTATGAAGGAGTTAAAATTGTTCCATGGTGTCCAAGATGTGGAACAGGACTAGCATCTCATGAAGTTGCTCAAGGATATGAAAGTGTTACAGCTAATACTGTAATAGTTCCATTTAAGAAAAAAGATAGTGATGAATACTTCCTAGTATGGACAACAACTCCATGGACACTAATTGCTAATTTAGCACTTTGTGTTAATCCTGATGAAGATTATGTAACAGTAGAGAGTAAAGGATATAAATTTATCTTAGCTGAAAAATTAGCTCCATCAGTAATTGGTGAAGACTACACAGTTTTAGAAAAGTATAAAGGTAAAGATTTAGAATATACTGAGTACGAACAATTAATGCCATTTATAGATGTTAAAGGTAAAGCATTCATGGTATTATGTGATAACTATGTAACTACTGAAGACGGTACTGGTGTAGTACATATTGCTCCTGCTTATGGACAAGATGATGCTAATGTATGTAAAAAATATAAAATTACATATGTAAATCCTGTTGGAGAAGATGGAAAATACACAGAAGGTCCATGGAAAGGACAAAATGTATTTGAAGTTGATGAAGTAATTATTAAATGGTTAAAAGAAAATGATAAACTATTTAAAAAAATAAAAATGGAACATGATTATCCTCATTGTTGGAGATGTCATCATCCATTACTATACTATTCAAGACCAAGTTATTATTTAGAAATAACTAAAATTAAAGATAAAATAATTACAGCTAATAAAACAGTTAATTGGTTTCCAACATTTGTTGGTGAAAAGAGATTTGGAAACTGGTTAGAAAATCTAAATGATTGGGCTATTTCAAGAAATAGATATTGGGGAACACCATTACCATTATGGAGATGTGAATGTGGCCATATGGAAATGATTGGAAGCAGAGAAGAATTAAAAGAAAAAGCAATTGAAGCAGTTGATGTTAAAACAATAGATTTACATAGACCATATGTAGATAATATTCATATTAAGTGCTCACATTGTGGAAAAGAAATGACTAGATGTGAAGAAGTAATAGATTGTTGGTTTGATAGTGGTTCAATGCCATTTGCTCAATATCATTATCCATTTGAAAATAAAGAACTATGGGAAAGTCAATTTCCAGCAGACTTTATATCAGAAGGAATTGACCAAACAAGAGGTTGGTTCTATTCATTACTTGTAATAAGTGTATTTTTAACAGGTAAAAGTCCATATAAAAATGTATTAGTAAATGAATTATTACTTGATAAAAATGGTCAAAAAATGCATAAATCAAAAGGTAATTCAATCGAACCATTCTCATTAATTCATAAATATGGTGCTGATCCAATTAGATGGTATATAGCTTATGCATCACCAGTATGGACTCCACTTAAATTTGATGAAGATGGTGTTAAAGAAGCTAATTCTAAATTATTTAGTACACTTAAAAACACATATACATTCTTTGAAATGTATGCTAATGCTGATAAATTAAATCTTAAAGATTTTGATATTAGTTATGATAAATTAGATCAAATAGATTATTGGTTACTATCTAAATATAATAACTTAGTTAAAAATGTAACACTTAATATGGATAAATATGATTTAAATAAAACAGTTCATTTAATTCAAGATTTCGTATGTGATGATTTAAGTAACTGGTATATTAGAAGAAATAGAAGAAGATTCTGGGAAAGTGAACTTACTGATTCTAAGAAAGCAGTTTATAAAACTACTTATGATGTATTAGTAGGTTTATGCAAATTAATAGCACCAATTAGTCCATTCTTAAGTGAAGAAATATATCAAAATCTAACTAATGAAGAAAGTGTTCATTTAGCTAATTATCCAGTATGTGATGAAACATTAATTGATGAAAAATTAGAAGAAAAAATGGATTTAGTAATTGAATTAATAAGTTATACAAGAAATATTCGTGAAGAAGCTAAAATTAAAGTTCGTCAACCTATTAAAGAAGTAATATTTGAAGAAAAATATAAATCTTTAGCTAGTGAATTTGAGAATTTATTTAAAGAAGAACTTAATGTTAAAGAAATAAATTGGACTAATGATTTATCTAATTATATAAGTATTATATATAAACCAAACTTTAAAGTAGTAGGTCAAATATTAGGAAGCAATATTAAAGCATTTACAGAATATTTAAATAATATTAATAAAGAAGATAGTGAAACATTAGAAAATGGAAATTTAACTATTAATTTAAATGGAAATGAATATAATATTGATTCATCTTATGTATTAAAAACTATTAATGGAAAAGATGGATATAAAGCAGTAATGTTAAATCATAAAACAGTTATTATAAATACTACACTTGATCAAAAATTAATTAATGAAGGGATAGCAAGAGAAATTGTATCTAAAGTACAAAATCTAAGAAAAACAAGTGGATTTGATATATCAGATAGAATAGATATGATTTATAATGGTCAAAAAGAAATAGTGGCAGCTGTTAACGAATATAGAGATTATATTATGGATGAAGTACTTGCTCTTACATTAGAAGAAAATGATAAAGCAGAAACTGAATTCAAAATAAATGATTATAGTATGACTGTATCAATAAAACAAGTGAAATAATTATATTTAAAATATTAAAAGAGGTACTTCAATTAGTACTTCTTTTAATAAGTTTACCACTTCAAAATATAGTTTGTAGTTCTTCAAAAAAAGAACAATTGTTCGCTTGTCGGGGGGGTAAATATGCTATTATAAATAATAGTAAAGGA
>CAZYRI010000055.1:0-4443 GCA_964649575.1 uncultured Clostridium sp.
AAAGTTATCTACATTTTGAATTTCATCTAAAAACAAATAATATATTTTATTATCTTGAACTTTATCTTTTATGTATTTATTTAGCTTTTTATAATCTAACAATTCTTCAAATTCAATAAATTCAAAATTAATAAATATTATGTGTTCTTCATCAATTTTTCTTTTTTCTTTTAATTCCTCTATTATTTGATTTAGAATAACTGATTTACCACATCTTCTTATACCAACTAATATTTTAATTAAATCAGAATCATAAAATCCTCTTATTTTAGATAAATAACTTTCTCTTAAAAGCATATTAATCACCTCTGATTACATTATATATCATTTTCATATTTTTGTAAAGTTATTACGGTTAATCGTAATAACTCTTATTTTTTAAAAATTATTACATCAATAATATGATGTACAAAATATTTTAATTATATATCATATGGATTTAATTAATTAAATTTTAAAAATGTGCACAAATATAATACTTGGAGATAATCAATGTGTAACTATTTTCTATTTTTTCAGTTAGTTACAAATTATAACCAACTGATTTTTTATTATAGTTGCATAGTTATTACATTTAACCATAATAACTTTATACATTCTAAAATTATTACTGTAGAAAAATTTAAATATTATTTGATTTTTTTCTCAATAAATTTTATATATTTCTGCAGAATTCTCTGCAGAGCTCTGCAGGATTCTCTGCATAATTTTATTTAGCAATCCAAACAGACTTTGTGTCAGAGCCTATATTTTCAATTAAATCTTTTTTTCTTAAATAAGTTAATGATGTTCTTACTCTACTATTCTTTGTTTCTAAATCCTCATTCATTTGTGGATAAATATAATCATTTATTTCCTGTCTAGTTCGACCATCTGAAGTTTCTTCAATAAAAGCAAGAATCAATTTTTTTAACTCTTTATTCTTAATAAAACCTGAATTACTACTTTTATTAGTTAATGGAACAGTGGCAACAAAGATTTCATCATCTTTAAATAGAGGTTCTCCACCACCACTATATATCTTAGTATATTTTGCAATCTTCTTGATACCAGAACCTAATTCATCAGCAAGACCTATTTCTTTAAAGAACCCTGCAATTTTTGGATTTTTAGGATATGGAGAATAATTGTTTAAATCTATAAAACCAATTGTTCTAGGTTTATTTGCATTTTCTGTAATAATACTATCTTTTGTTATTACCAATTTAGCTGGATAAGGATTTGAATACTCTCTGTGAATTAACAAATTAGCACACAATTCTCTTGCTATTACATCCCTAACATTTATTCTTTGATCATCTTCAATATAAAATTTATCATTTAGGTGTTTTTTTATAAAGTCTGTTAAACGATCATATGAATCTAATAAATTAGTTCTAATGTCATCACGATCATCATATCTCTCTATATCCTTAACTTTTAAAATTGCATCAGTTTTATAATAAGACAATGCAGAAGCAATTATATCATCTTTTCCGAATAATAGTAAACAAGCTAAATTAAAACCTTCTTTACCAGTTTCTAAATTTCTTTCATATAATCCAGCACTTCTCAGCATTTCTTCATTACTCATTTTTGACCATGGGTGATTTGAAGTTCTATTTGAAGCCATTTTTCTTGCTTCTTCAATTAAATCCACTCTTAAGTCATCCATGGTTGCGAATGGATATATTTTATTTTCGATATAAGTACTTCTTTTTCTAATATACAAATTAGATATTTGAGTAGTATTGTTTGTTATATCAAAATCTCCATCTTCGTTTCTATCATAAATCTTATTTGCTGTTTTATGAACATCTGAACTTTCATGAACATAAATGTATAAAATATGTTTTTCTTCATAAAGATATTCTTTTATATCAAGATGAACTGTTGGAAATATTTTTTCTGGATTATTACATAAATCTACAAATTCCTTTTTCATAGTTTTAGTGTAATCCTTGTATACCCCAATTACTTCAGAATCATCTTTAACTCCTAAAAATATATGTCCACCATTTCTATTTAACATTGAACAAACTGATTCAAATAAACTACTAGGCAAACTCTTTTTTGCTTCTTTATATTCAATTGTTGTGCTTTCGCCTGCTTTAATAAACTCAATGAGATTTTTTGGCAAATTTTCAATCATAATCAGACTCTCCTTCCTATATATTATACACTATTTTAAACACTATATTGTCGTATATTGTCATATAAGCCTAAAATTTATATCGGTCATTTATCAATATTTTTTAAAATGCATTTTATCTTGATTCATAAGTTACCTCTTACTTAATTTCAAATTCAGATAATTCAATTATATTTTCAAAATCTCCTACTCTTCTAAGATACTCTAAGCCACCATCAACAGCGATACTTTTGCAAGAACACCATTTAAAATCATGAACATGCTTAGATTCAATGATGTCTTTACATTTTTTACACTGTATCTTATTAACTAATATCTTTTTACTAGATAAATCCATATGTTTTAAATCTATACTATTCATAACATCATACCTACATAATTCATTACACTATCTTTAATACCTAATTTCTCAGCATATGAAGATAGTTTAATGAGATTCTTATCCTTTCTTTTTATATACTCTCTTACACTATGTTTAATATATTCAGAATCCATTCTATTTTTAGATCTAATAATATCACATATACATCTTTCAACATCATATGCTTTAACTTTATTGCCCATAGGTGTTTCTACTGTGGTAAGTCCAAGTTCATAAATATCATTATCAACATAAAACACATTATGTTTTCTTAAATGAACATTATTGTAACTTCGTTTTACTGTTATATCATATACATCAGTTGAAGTCTCTATAGATAGACCATGAAAATATAAAGCAGTCATATGAGAATATATTATATTTGGCATACTTAAACCAAAAACATAATAATAATCCTCAATTTTATTAGTATTAATATAAATACCCGTTGCTGCTTTTTTTATTATTCCTTTTTCTTGCATAATTGAAAGATACATCCTGTGTATATCAAACATATCCAATTCTTTTGAAGTAATATATCCATTATTTTTTTTCATAAGTTCTTCAATAATTTCGATATTATTTTTATCTTGAAATTCTTTTATAGTTAATTTTTCCATACTATACCTCTTTTGACTTTTCTACTGAAATTATACCATATTCAGTGATTTTGTCAAACAAATAAAAGTGATTCTGTTCCTTATATAAGTATTTATGAGTATATATTTAAACTTTGATATAACTTTGTGCCAAGTTGGCACGAAGTAGTATTAACAAAATATTCAACTTCTGCCCATCTTGGGTAGAAGTTTTAACTTGTGCCCAAGTTGAACACAAGTTTTTATTTTTAAATCATGAATCTATAGAAAATTTCAATATTTTTATCTTTATCAATTTCAATTTTATCAATTAATATTTGTAAAAGTTCTCTAGTAGGTTTCTTTATATCAATTAATTTTTTTATTCTCTTTTCATATTCTTCTAATTCTTTTGTTTTAATGCTTTCTTTTTTAATATTTTTATACTTTTCTAAATCTAACTCAGCTTTATTCAAAAGTCTTTCTGTTTTCTGTGATAATCTTTTATAAGTAACATCTGATATATTACCTCTAAATTTATCTTCATATAACATATCAATTTTTGAGATATATTCTTTTATCTTATTTTCTAAATATCTTATTTTTTCTTTATTATCTTCTGTTTTACTATTTTTATCTGCTATTTCCTTTGATAAGGTTTTAGAATCTATTTGCTTAATATAATTTTCACAAGTTGTTCTTACTACTGCAAGTAAAGCTTTTTCTAACTTATCATAAGGCATAAAATGTGGTTCACATAATCTTCTTCTTGGATCTCTTGAATATTTATTACAATTGATAGTCCAATAATCATGATTCTTTCGATAAGCAATAGTTAAAGCATTTCCACACTCTTTACAAAATAATAAATTTTCAAACAATCTTTTGTCTCTTTTACTAGAACTTACATTAGTTCTTTTAACATTACCTTGGATTCTTTCAAAAGTTAGTTTATCCACTAATGCTTCATGTGTTCCAGGAACTATATTCCAATTACTCTTTGGAAGAGTTTTTTTCTTTTTTGATTTATAATTTACCTTAGTTTGCACACTTTGAACCATATCTCCTGTATACATTCTATTTTTTAGTATCTTCTTAACTGATGATATAGTCCACTCTTCATTGTATCTCATTTTAGAATTAGGATTTTTTCGTTTTAAACTACTGGGTGTTTTAATTTTATTATCATTTAGGTATGAAGTTATATCAGATAATCCTATACCACTTGCAGCCATTTCAAATATTTTTTTTACTACTGGTGCATATTCTGGTTCTGGTATTAAATGGCCTTTTTCTTCTGGATCTTTCATATAACCATAACTTGGATTACTTCCAATAAACTTTCCTTTCTTTCTTTTATCATTTAAAACACT
>CAZYRI010000056.1:0-4164 GCA_964649575.1 uncultured Clostridium sp.
AATAAAAAAGAGATTTACATTTTATATACAAATGTTATCTCTTTTTATGTGTTGTATCAATTATGATATCAATTAAATATTAATTCTGGAAGAATAGTTCCAATAAACAATAATATTATTAAAACTACCCAATTGGTAAGTATATTCATTACACTACTAAATTTATCATTATTATATATCATTTTTCCATATACATTTTGTAAGTCATATTCATTTAATGTTCCATTATCATCTTTTATATATACTTTATATTTATCAACTTTACTAACTTTTCCAAATTTAGCAGCATTTGTGTATTTATACATAACATAATCTTCTTCATCTATTGCTTTTGTTTTTTCAAGTATAACTATATTTCCTTTTTTAATATCTGGCTCATATAAATCATTATCTATTTTTAAATATGTATAGCCAAATACAGTTGGAAATTGGTCATCATATACTTTTCTTTTTGTATATATTGATACCATTATTGCTGTAAATGATATTAAATATATAATTATAATAATTCTTATTACATTTAGTATATTTTTCATTATAAACTTTTTACTCCTTCCATTTCATAAGTTTCAGTTTTACCAAATCTTAATGTTGGATTAGTGGCATAAATTAGAAAATCTCTTTGAATTCTTGGATTTAGATTAATGAATTCTTGGTTTGCAGTTCTTTCATATTCTTTAAAAGGATCTACTCCTGATAAGCTATAATATGATGTTTGTTTTTTTAAGTCTTCTAATCTTTCTAAATGGTTTATCCAATATGTATCAACAACATTTAGCATGTTTTTTCTAGTTATATCTAGGCTTTCTTTTGTAGTAAGATTTATTTTTACTTTATTTAATAATTCTCTTTCTATTTTTTCTTTAAAAGGTTTTAAATTTCTTGTTTCTGGTATTTTTATATTAACAAGTCCATCTAAGTTTTGTCTTATTTCTTCTGCTGTACAGTTATTAACTAAATACTCAGCATAACTAGGTATTATTTTATTAAATAGACTTTTTACATCTGAACTATCTAATATTACATCTCTTTGAGCATACATAAGTTCTTTTTGTTTGGTCATTACTTTTCCATATTTTTCACTTAATCTTCTTGCTTTGCTTTCTAATCCTTCTTGTGTTTTTTGACATCTATCAACATATTTAATAATGTTTGTATCTTCTATTTCTTCATTTTTTCTTGTAAGTTTTCTTGCTAAATTAAATAGTTGTTCATATGCTCTTGTTTTAACAAGTTCATCTTCTAATGATGAAAAATATTTTGTTTTTCCCGGTTCGCCTTGTCTTGATGCTCTTCCTCTTAGTTGGTAATCTATTCTTTCATTATTATTTCTAGATGTACCAATAACATAAAGTCCTCCTAATTCTTTAACACCTTCACCAAGTTTGATATTACTACCTCTTCCTGCCATATTAGTTGCAACCGTAACTCTGCCCTTCATACCAGCACTTTCAATAATTTCATTTTCATATTCACTATTAACAGCATTTAATAGTTGGTGTCTAATTCCTTCTTCTGCTAATAATTTACTTATTATTTCACTTTCTTCTACACTAGTAGTACCAATTAATACTGGTTGAAGTGTTTCTTGTGCAGTTAAAACTTCATTGATTATTGCTTTATATTTTGCTTTTTTAGTTAAATAAACTGAGTTTTTAAGGTCTCTTCTTATATTAGGAAGTCTACTTGGAACTTCATATGTTGGTAAATTATATATTTCATTAAAATCAGTTATATTACTTGTTCCAGTCATACCACATACACCACTTTTATATTTATTTATAAAGTCTGGGTAAGTACAAGTTGCAGTTGTTACTGTTGGTGCTTGTATTGCTACATGATAACCTTTACCTTCTGCTAGCATTTCTTCTTTTGCTTCTAATGCTTCATGTAAACCTCTTCCTCTTCTTCTTCCAGGAGTAAGTCTTCCTGTACTTTCATCTATTAAAACAATTTCTTTTCTTGGCTTTTTATGTGGTTTTACTGGTACACTACTTAAAATATAATGTTCACCTTTTTTATAATAATATTTTGCTAATATACAATTTTCTACAGCTATTACAAAATTCATATAGTTTTCTTGTTCTTTTAAACTAAGTTTAGATATATCTACATTTCCATATATTTTTCTATATAATTTTTCACTAAATATTACTCTTTGATCATCTAAATATAATAAACAATCTTCACTGAATCTTATATCTTTATCTTTACCTAATTGATCTTGATTTTCTATTTTACATGTTAATGTATCTGCAAGTCTCATAGCTTTTCTATACATTTCTCTATTTAGATTATTTCTTCTTTTAAATTCTTCTTCTCCAATATCAGCTTTTCTCTCTCCTGGATATGAGCCACTTATAATAAGAGGTACAGTTGCATCATCGAGTAATATACTATCAGCTTCATCTATAATTGCATAGTTAAATGATTTTCCATAATTGCTATCGTTTTTACCTTCTGTATTAAACACTCTATCTTCTTTTTTTGTAGCTGTATTATCAAGTAGATAATCAAATGCTAGTGTTTTAGCAGTACCATAAACTATATCACATTTATATCTTTCTCTTCTTTCATCTCTAGTCATTCTTTCATTACCATATACTACTGATGATGTTAGTCCTAATAAATCATACACTGGTTGTGTTTCTTTTAGATCTCTTCCAATCAGATAATCATTTGCTGTGATAACATGTACACCTTTTCCATCTAGTGCATTTAAATAAGCTTCAATTATTTGTATATAAGTTTTGCCTTCTCCAGTTTTTACTTCAGCTATTGTTCCTTCTCTCATAGCAAGTGCTGCTTCTATTTGAACATCATAAAAACTAATGTTAAGAGCTTGTTCTGCTGCTAAATAACATAATGCAGTTGCTTCTATAATATTATCATCAACAGTTGTTTTCCCACTTCTAATAGCTGACATTAACTTTTTACTTCTTTTAGTGATTTCATCTTTAGTTATATTTCTTTTTTTATAATAATTTATGGTTCTTTTAACTTCTTTAACCATATTTCTAATTCTTCTTTGATTATTCTTAGTATAACTTCCAAAAATTTTATCAGACAAACTCATATTTAATCACCTATTCTTATATATAAATAATATCATTTTGAGTACTATTTTTCAATAATCAATCACTTTTTTGATTGAAAAACATATTTTATATATTAGTACTTGTATAAATATTATTTTTGATATATAATACAGAGCCATAAACAAAAAACGGTTTTGTTGAAATATAAAATTTCTCCAAAAATCGTTATGTTTCAGGGAGGTTTTATTTTATGAAGAAAGTTTTTCTTTCACTTAGTTCATTATTATTTGTATTTAATATTTCAAATGTTAATGCTGAAGAAATTATTGATACAAATAGTGATAATCAAATTAATGTAGTAAATACTATTGAAACTATTAGTGAAAATAATATTATCATTAATAAGGAAAATGAAATTAATGAAGAAGATAATATCATCAATGACGAAAATAAAAAATTAGTAATTGATGATGAAGTTATTTCTACTAATAATGAAGTAACAAAAGTATTTGTTGCTTCAGTTAATGGTGTTAATTATGAAACTTTAGATGAGGCTATTTCTAATGCGAATGATAATGACACTATTGTATTACTTAGTAATGCTACTACTAGTGGTATAAACTTAAGTAAAAATATTATTATTGATGGTAAAAGTTTTACAATTACTTTCAATGATAAAGGAATTGCATTATGGGGAAAATCACTTACTATTAAGAATGCTATTATTAATATGGTTGGTGTAGTATCTACTCCTTATACTGCTGAATGGAATTGGATGGCAATAAGTGCTAGTGTTAATTCAAGCCTTATTCTTGAAAATACTACTATGACTTTAGATGCAAATGGTAAATCTAATTCTAATACACATGCTATTTATTTTAGTGGTAACAATAATTTAACATTAAATAATTCTACACTTACTATAAAGGGCTATAAACAAGATGCACTTGAGTGGAATGGAGATAACCCAGGATATGCTAATTTTGATTCTGGATATAATGTTACATTAAATAACTCAACTTATATTAGTGATAATAATCGTTCTGGATTTACTGGAACATTTACTGTAAAAGTTAATAATTCTAAAATAGAAGTAGTAAATAGTATTGGTAATGGTTCAAATGGT
>CAZYRI010000057.1:0-3960 GCA_964649575.1 uncultured Clostridium sp.
TTGAGATAATTATATTGGTGATACATATGAATGAAAATTATATTTACTATGTATTCGGTAAAAATCTAAAAAAGTACAGAAAACTAAAAGGATTAACTCAAGAGCAATTAGCTGAAAAAAGTCTATATGCTATTAGTTTCATAAAAAATATAGAATCTGATAAAGTATTTCAAACATTTAGTGTAGGAACTGCTTATAAGTTTGCACAGGTACTAGAAATACCTTTAGGAAAACTATTTGAAGAGCCCGAAGCTAGTGAAAAAAACTAAGAAAAAAATCAAAAAGAAACAAGATCAGTTAAACTACTGGTCTTGTTTTTGAATCTCTTCAATTTCTAAATCTTCATCGCTTGTTAAAAGTAAATTATATTTCTCCTTCAGTATTGTTCTAAGCCGCTCAATATCACCATTTAAGCCAAATTGTAAGCCACATAACTCATCGATAGCACCATTAACCAAACCACTAAGTTTACCAGCCCAAAGGGCATCTTTTCGATATCCTGTGGCAATATAATAAGCAAGGTATTCAAAAATAAAATTCTCTCTTAAATAATGATGTATGTCCTCAGTAAATGGTTGATTTATTTCTTCGAAATCTTCATCACTAATATCATAATCAGTCCTAATCATATCTAACTCACTTTCTCAAAGTTCAAAGGATCTTCACTTATTACCCTTAACTTATATTCATTATACAATATATCAGTAATCTTTGCTTTCAAAGTTTCATAACTATAATCCATATTAAACATACTAGCAGCAGATTGAATGTGTATTCTAAAACTATCTTGCCATAAAGCTTTCATTCTAACACCAGTTGCTAAATAATAAGCTACATATTCAGGCAGTATTTCTTTTTCTAAGTAATCATGACACCTATCTTCAAAAGGTTTTATATAAAGCATATACTCTGCCTCAGTAATATCTTTACCATCTTCGTATCTAAACAAATTAAATCCTCCAATCTAAATAAAATACTTTAAATATCTTTTCTTAGAATAATAACTCTTAATCATTTTAGTGTAATCATCTATACAGGAGTTAATAATCTTTTCCTTGAATTGATTAAATGACTTCTTTGTTCTAATGGTTTCCATCTCGTCATACCTTTCTAATTTACTATCTATACTAATAAATAGAGTCATAACAGGACCACGACCTCGCTGGCAAAACGAAATATCTGATAAAAGAGTTAATATTTTCCTACTCTCATCTAAATTATACTCTGAAACTGGTTTGATTTGAATCTCTAAACTTTCTAAAACATCTTTAATAGCATCAACATATTTAGCATTGCTAATAAAGTTTTTAATTATTAGTCTATTAATAATCTCTTCAATAGTTCCATCTTTCTCTTTCTCAAAATGCCTTAATAAACTATCACATTTATAACAAACTAGTTCCTTCACATCATTAATATTAGAATTAATTACTTCTTCAATACAACTTTGTAGATGTGTAATATTATAAAAATATGACTTCATATCTTTAATTAATTGATTTAAGTTAACAAGTAATTGTTTTGATGATACACATCCTGAAGAAGCATTTACTTTAAAAGAAAAAGTTTTATCATCAATCAATGCCACAATATTACGCATATCTTTTCTTGAAATCAAATTATAAAGCATAAGATCATAATCAATTGGACGTTCCAATAGTATATACTTTAGTAATTCTATCTTACTTTCAATATTCAATAAAATCCTCCTCCTCTTGTTTTATACCGTAATTCTAATAACTTGTAAGCACTTTTTGAAAAATAGGTGAAAAATAATTCATATGAAACAATAAAAATTTGTATTTCTTGTGATATAATAAAACAAACAGAAAATAATTTAGTTATAAAATAGATAATGAAATCAGGTGTTAGAATGAATGTATTAAGGTTTAATGACAAGTTTGATGATTTAATAGAGGAACCAGCAAGTTATTGGAAAACACCTGATGATATTCCGCAAAATATTAAGGATTTCATAATTGAAACATCTAATTCAATATCAATATTTGATGAGAATAATAATAAATACTATTGCCCTAAATGTATAAAAGAAATTACTGATCAAAATGAATGTCCTGAATGTTCAAGAAAATTCAAATTAAAAGAAAAAGATAAATTAGTTATTGAAAATATAAAAGAGATAAAAAATTTTAGAGATTATATCTATTACTATGTATTCGATTTTGTTGATGGAAATGTATTACTCTATCTATTACGAGAATATATAAATTACCATAATCCATTAACTTATTACCCATGCAAACAAAGTAAACTTGATATTGACACTATTTATCAAGTGTTACCAACTGAAATTATAAATATTACAACTAATGAACGTATTAAATATAAAGAAATAGATGAAATAATAACAAAGTTCGAAACTTCAGATGAAGAATTAAATGATGAAGAATGGGATATATACACAACATTTAATATAAATAGTTATAAACATCAATATTTATATACTGATAATTTAGAGGACTTAAAGAATACAAAACTATATAAGTATACTAATATTTGGGACTTAAAAGATTACTTTAATAAAAAAAAATTTCGTTTACCTAATTTAATTTACTATCCTATATATTATAAAGAGTTCGAATATCTAATAAAATTGGGGCTTTATGAATTAGCATTTAATGGATGTTCGTTAATCGAATATAAAGGTAGTTTCAAAAACACTTTTGGGGTTGAAAAAAAATATCACTCTTTCATGAAAAAGATTAATATCAATTATATGCAATTAGAAGCACTTCGACTTTATCCTACAACTGACTTAAATATATTGAATCTCATAGCATATAATTATCGAGCAGTTGAATTAATACTTAAACATACATCTCTTGAACAATGTTTAGATTATTTTAAAACACAAGAATTAAGTACAGAGTATTTGTATGAATATAGTGATTATATTAGATGTTGTGAAAAACTGAAATTGAATTTAAAAGATAATAATGTATTATTTCCAAAACATTTCATTGAACAACACGATAAAATTACAAATGAAGTACTAATTGCCAAAAGTCCACAAATTGATAAACGTATTAAACGCTTATCTAATATTCTAATGTTAAATAAATATGAAGATGATAAATATGTTATATTTCCAGCTGATAGCATTAATAGTTTGATAGATGAAAGTTCTCAACAGTCCAATTGCGTTAGAACATATTGTGATATGGTAAGCAATAATGAATGCCAAATCTATTTCATGAGATATAAAAATAGCATAAATAAATCTTTAGTTACTATAGAAGTTAGAAATGGAAAAGTTGTTCAAGCAAGAACCAAATTTAATGAAGAACCTAGTCCTGAAATAATGAATATTATAAAGAAATGGGAACAAACATTATTGAAAATAGACAATGAATGATAAAGCTTTGATGTCGATAAATAATAAAATAAAAAGTTAGAAATGAAATTAGGACTAGGAATAATTTTAAAAAAATATAAAAAACTAGAATAAATATGATATAATATAACACAAAAAGTAATGAAGAAAGGAAGAATGCAATGTATAATTTTGATAAATTTATTGAAGCACAACACGAAGATTACAATCAAGCACTTAAAGAAATTAGGAATGGTAGAAAGCTTACTCATTGGGTTTGGTATATCTTCCCACAAATTAAAGGACTTGGAGCAAGTGATACTGCTATGTATTATGCCATAGAAAATTTAGATGAAGCTAAAGAATATTTAAAAAATGATTATCTTAGAAATAATCTATTAGAAATCTCTCAAGCCTTATTAGAACTAGATAATAATAATCCTACTGAGGTACTTGGATACCCAGACGATTTAAAGGTTAAATCTTGTATGACATTATTTCACTATGCAGATCCTAGTATAACAATCTTCAAACAAGTAATAGATAAATATTATAATGGACAATTCGATATTAATACAATCGATTTAATTGATAGATATTAAATCAAAAAGAAGCAGGCGTAAAGT
>CAZYRI010000058.1:0-2221 GCA_964649575.1 uncultured Clostridium sp.
ACCATTTACATCAGTTACTAAATGTTTTATTATTCTTCCAGTATAATCAATTAAATCAAACTCAACAGCTCCCAATGTTAAATCGTTATCATCCTTATCAACTTTAACTATTTTTAAATTACCTTTTTTATGGCTATTTTCAAGAGTAACACTAGATGTTTTATTCCATTCTAATTTTATTTTCACAGGATTTGAATCTAGTACATATTCATCTCTTGTTGCAATCTCTGTTATTGTTATTGTTTGTGGATATAGATTCTTAATTTCTATTTCTCCTGAATTATCTGTTGTATAATTACCGATTACTTTTCCATCTTCACCTTTTAATTCAAATGTAACTCCTTTTAATGATTCTCCTGTTTCCTTATCAATTTTCTTGATTTTTAATGCTGATGTATTCCCTTTTATTTGTAAAGTAGATGTTCCAATTTCATCTCCATAAGGGTCAGCAGTAATTAAGTAATTTTGTGTTCCTGCAACTGTTGTCTGTCCATAAAATACTGGATATGACTTACACTTTGATGCAACACTCATAATAATATTAAAATCCTCTCCCATTGAAGATTTTGGTATCATAACTTTAAAATTATCTCCACCATTAAATGTAGTTTTCTTATTACCATTTAAGTCTGATATATATGCTCCTGATGGCATATTTAAAGTATTAGTTATTGTATAATTTGCCATTGATACTCTTGAATTTACAGAGTATTCTTGTGAATAATAATTTGTTTCATCCTTTAATCCTCCTACTTTATTTAGAGTTACATTAGCATCTGCAGGTGTATAAGTTCCATTTCTACCCTCATTAACCATATTTTTTATTGCATTAAATACCTTTACTCCTCTAGCATTTCCTCCTCTGTAATATGTTTCAACATCTGTGTTATATAAAATACTATATATTGCTTGTTTAGTCGCTAAAAATGCATCATATTCATTCTCTACTCCCATCTCTTCAGGTGTTTTGTATGGATATCCATTTATAGCAACCCTCCACAATCTATAATCATCCATTAATTTTGTTAAATCTACATTATATGGATCTACTTCTCCAACTCCGTCAGTTCCTCTATTTACACAATATGCAGGATATACTTTTCCGTTTTCGCTGTAACCTGCAAATGTACAAGTTACATATGACCATTTTCCATCTGACCTTTTATATTGTAATGTATAGTCACATTTTCCATAATTATCAATTAATATTCTTTGATTCATACTTACAGCATAAATCACATTTTGAAATGTAGTTATTAAAACTACGATTAATAATAACCCTCCTATTATTTTTTTGTTTTTTAATTTATTCATTATTCTCCATTAAGTAATACCGACCTAATCAGTATTAAAGACAGAAAAAAGACACTTGGTAATAAAACCAAATGTCGAAATATTTTAGTTGTACTTTATAATATAAAGCATTCTGTCATAACTAAATTTCCATTGTAGTAATAATCAAGAGCATAAATTCTTATTGTTCCAAATCTCAAATTGATTTTATCTCTCATTCTTTGTTCAGAATAAGTAAACTGACTTGTTTGTTCTGCAATTGAACTATCTACAACAATCTCAAATCCATATGCTTTCATATTTTCAGATGGATTATTTAATATATAATTTTTCATTGTATTAATCATAGTATTGTTTACTTTATATTCTTCTTTTGGAACTGAAGTGCTTTCCTCTTGTACTACATTTTCTTTTGTATCTTTACTTGTATTTTGTTCTTCACTTGTATTTTGACTTTCATTTATATTTTGTTTAACTTCTTCTTTTGTTTCTTTAACTTCTATCTGTTCATCTGCAGACTCATTTGTTACTTTTGATTCCGTTTTATTTGGTGATGAAACTATATTACTACTATTGTTCGTAGTAACTTTTTCTTGTTTTGGAGCTGTAGAGTTATTTTTTGTTTGAACATTTTCTTTTACTTCTTCCTGTTTATCTTGTTTCTCTGTTTTTTCATCTTTATTCTCATCAAGATTTACAGCAGTAATAGTATTTTCTTCTTCAATGTCCATATCTGATGTAGTTGTATCTTCTATAACTTCATTTACTTGATTATTTTGTTCATTAACATTTTGATTTGTATTAGCATTTTTATATCTTGTTACTATTGTTATAGTTGCTACTACTACAATAAATAATATTATTAAAATATATATTTTCCCAATAATATCGGTGTTCTTAAATTTCTTCCATAACCACATACAAATCA
>CAZYRI010000058.1:2321-3952 GCA_964649575.1 uncultured Clostridium sp.
CTCCTTTTTTCTTCTATTGTAACTCTGTATTGCTTATATTGCAAGTCTTTTCTGTCGCTTGAACACATAATCTTTGTTTTCTTTTATTTGCTATACAAGTAATTAATGTTAGCTTATTTTCTTCTGTACTTTCTAATAAACTCCAATCTGTTTCGAGAATTACCTCAATATTATCTACAACATAAGTTCTATCATAGAATTTAGTTTTATATCTAATCTCATCACCAATCTCTAATTCATTAATTCTTGCAAAATAACTATTTTTACAACCTCTATTATGCCCTGCAAGACCAACATTTCCATCATAAGTAGCAGTTTCTTCAATATGCCCAATGTATTCTAACAAAATATCTGATGTTGTTCCCTCTTTAACTGTAGCATTTAAGCCTATCTTTTCAATAGTTAATATACCAAGTACAGAATCATCCCATATATCTTTTGCGTCATCATAAGTAACATCTTCAAATTTATCATCTGTTTTTATACTATCTAAATCAACTAATTTACTGCTATTATAATTAATTAGAAATATTGCTATTCCAGTTATAATAACAAATATTGTTATTATACTTACAATTTTTAATTTCTTCACAATAACCTCCTACACTATAATCTCAAATTCTCTATTAGTTACATTGTAATTACTTTGTTTATCAAAATATTTAAAAGTTATATTTTTGCCTTTTAAGTATTTATATAGTGATTTAGATAATACGATTTTGTATGCTTTTGTTTGGAAATTAACTGGTGTTAAGTCTACAAATGGTTTATCTTTTTTTATATGTACTTTTTTAATTAGCTTGTACTCTCCATCTTGTAAATTATATACTTTTGCATTTTTTATTTTTAATAGAATAATTCCACTAACAAATAGCATTCCTGTTGTTCCAACTATTGCAGGTACTATATAGCCATATTCTTTTACTTCTTTATATGTAATTTTAAAAGTTGCTGTATCAGGTATTTGTTTTTCTAATGTTCCTGCATATTTTATAGTTGCTAAATAACTTGTTACTATAGTTCTTGTTTTTACTCCCTCATAATACATTGTGCCGTTATATTTTACTGGTACTTCATTATTTGAAACCATCTCTGTTTCTGCTATATTCCATACTGGATTTACAAGATAGTATGTAGTACCATTTTGTTTTATTTCCTTTGGAATATCGTTTAATTCATTACTTGGAACATTTTCATAAGTTTTTTGCAAGTACACTTTATATTCTTCTTTATAACTATCTTTAATGCTTATTTTTAGAGAACTATTATCTCTTGTTATTGTTCCTGTATATCCATCTTGTTCTATATCTTTTGTAGGATTAAACATTTCAATGACTTTTTCTAAATTATTTGTAGTTGTTTCTTTTTCTTCTACTATTTCATAATCCATTATTAATGTTTTTAAATTATCTGTTCTGTCTACTCTTTCAAGTTCAAAGTATGTTTTGTCCTCTACTAATGATTTATTTATTTTTGAATAATTTTCATCAGCCATTTTATAATCCACCGTGATTTCTTTTTCTACTTTTCTTAAATCACTACTTGCAAAGCACATACTAAAACTTCCAAGTAGTATCATTACAATACTTGTTATTATTAATATTTTTTTATTCAAATTCTTCTTCCTCCTC
>CAZYRI010000059.1:0-3830 GCA_964649575.1 uncultured Clostridium sp.
TTGCATTTGCAACTATTGTACTCCAACTATCTTTTTCGAATTGTGTTTGTTCATACTCTTTAATCCCTATAACTCCACTAAATGCTTTACCTTGGTTATAGTTTTGTTCAGAATTTGTCTCTATGAATGAAATAGTTATTGTATATTCATGAGTTACACCTGACTCAATAGAAATCTTACCTTTTATAATATTTTCAGATATTGCTGTTTCTTCTACTCCTTCACATGTTCCACTTTCTGTTTCTCCATTTAATCTTTTACATGTTGCTGATATTAGCATTTCATCATTTATAATCTCATTTGTTAATTCTTGCCAAATGATGTTATATGCAGCTTCTAGTGTTCCAGTGTTTTCTACTGTTACTTCTTTTGTTATTGTCCACCCTGGTGTAATATTACTACCTGTTATTTGTGGACTATCTGTATAAACTAATTTTAATGTACCTGCTTCTACTACCATATCTTTACTATCTGCATTTCCACTTATACTTGAACTAAAGTATGCATAAGAAAGCCCTACACTCATTAGAAATAATAATACTATTCCTGTTATATACAGTATTCTCTTATCCTTCATCTTTTCACTCATCCTTTACTATTATTTATAATAGCATATTTACCCCCCCGTCAAGCGAAAAAGTGTTCTATTTTAATATTTTCTATATATAGATATTCAAAATAATTTATATAAAAAGAAGTAGAAAAATCTACTTCAAATAATCTTTTAAATATTTACTTATCTATGATTCTTTTACTTTGTATATTTCTTATTTTATTTATATTAAGACCCTACACAAGTTGTATTATAATCACAATTATCAGAATTACCATTTCTATCCGCAACACAATGTAGTTGATCTGCACTATCATAATAAATTAAACATGTATCTACATAAGGTAAATTAGAACTTTTATTTGTAAATACTTTTACAAAGTAGTTTCCAGAGATTTTTTTATTTGTTTTAACTCCTTCGTAAGTAGAATTATAATAGTTTGCATTTTCAAGTTCACTTACTTTTAAATATACTTCTCCTTTTTCATTAAATGAGTTCATCCATGAATCATTTAAATCTAAATATACTTCTGCAGTTTTTTGGATGTTTACATATAATCTTCTTGTATCTTCTTTTTCTGTGCTTGATGTAGCTGTATCAAATACAATAGTTGCTGATGTACTTGTTATAACTAAAATTGATATAACTACTAAGAGTTCCATTAATGTAAATCCATTATTATTCATATCTATGCTCCTTATTATGTTTTTATTATACAATAATTAGCTCTTATTTTAAAGCATATTTTTTTAAATAATTATTGTATCCATCAATAAATCCAGCATCATATATTTTTGCCATTATTAAATAATCATCTATCTCTATAAATTTTCTTATTTTTCTGTTTTTTTGATCTAGTTTTGCTGTCTCTAATCCTTCTTCATATCCCATTTTGTAACATCTTATATATTTATACATTTTTTTTCCTCCTTACTATTATATAAGGAATAAAATGACAAAACACTTCTTTTTTTTACTATTTTAATTCTTCTGCTGTTTTAGGTTTATTCCAAAATGGAGCAAATTCTATGGCTTTTAAACTTCCATAATCATAATTAAATACTTTATACCCTACTCCTTCACAAATATTAACAGTACCATCATTAGTTGTTTCAGTTGTTTTTTCTAAACAAAACATTGGTTCTTTTTCTCTTAAAACATTTAAAAAATCATAAACTAACATTCCTGCCCAACCAAGTACAACTATCCATATAATTAAGTTAATTAATTTTGATATAAAGCTTTTTTTCTTTTTTGGTTTTGTTTTGTTGTCTTCTTGTGAGATTGTATTATTTGGAGTTACTTCTACATTTGAAACCACTTCTGTTTGTGATTCATTAATATTTACTGGAATTACAATACTTTCATCTGCTGTGATATTTTGAATTTCTTCATTTGTTAATACATTCATTTCTTGATTTTGATTATTATTTTCTTCCATTTTTACCTACTTTCAAATAAATTATACAAAAAAATAGTCTTATTTACAAGACTATTGCTATTAGATTATTGCTTCCTTTATTAACCATTTTAGTTATGGTTTGAGATAATTTATATTTTGCTGTGTCTGGAAGTAATGATAGTTTTGCTTGAATACCTTCTTGAACTATTTCATTTAGGCTTCTACCAAATATTTCACTTTGCCATATTTTTTCAGGATTTTCTTCGTCTTTCATAATATAATCTATTAATTCTTTACTTTGAATTTCACTACCTATAATTGGTTCAAAACTACTTTCTACATCCACTTTTATCATATGTACACTAGATGCTTTTGCTTTTAATTTAATTCCAAATCTTCCACCTTGTTTAATTATTTCTGGTTTATCTAATTTCATATCTGTTATTCTTGGAAGAACTATTCCATATCCAGTTTGATATACTTGTTTTAAAGCACCTTTTATACTCTCATATTCGTTTCTTCCTTCACTTACATCTTGAAATACTTTTAGTAATTTTCCTTTACTGTCAATTGAAGAACCTACTACTTCTTTTAATATATCATCAAATAGATTATCATCAGCATCTAGTGTTATGGTAACAAGATCTTCTTCTGTATTTAGAGATGAAACATATGCTTTTGTTATTTCTTTTGTATCTTGTAAATCTATATTAATGTTTTCTACATCTCTTAGTTTATCTACATTTACTACTGATTCTTTCATTTTATTTAAGAATTTTTGTTTTAATGGGTGTCCATTTTTAAGAACAGCTACCCAATCTGGAATCTTAAATTCAATATGTGAAACTGGAAACTCATATAATGCAGTTTTTAATACTGATGTTACATCATCTATGTTCATATCTTCTACACTGATTGGTATTACAGGTATATTATGTTTTTTTGAAAGTGCTGTTGCGATTGTTTTTGTTTCTGGACTATTTGGGTGTGTACTATTCATAATTACTATAAATGGTTTATTAATTTCTTTTAATTCAGTTATTACTTTTTCTTCAGCTTCTATATAATTGCTTCTTGGTAGTCCTAATATTGAACCATCTGTTGATACGACAATACCAATAGTGGCATGATCTCTAATTACTTTTTCAGTACCAATTGAAGCTGCTTCTATAAATGGTATTTCTTCTTTTAACCAAGGTGTTTTTACCATTCTAGGATTTCCAAGTTCATCTTCATAACCTACTGATTCTGGTGTTACATATCCAACACAATCAACTAATTTTATATTAGTTACAAGACCATCTATATTTATACTTGCTCCGGATGATGGAACAAATTTAGGTTCAACAGTCATAATTGTTTTACCTTGTGCTGTCTGTGGAATTTCATCCATATATCTTTTCTTTTCATCAATATCTTCCATATAAGGAAGAATTAATGTTTCTATACATTTTTTAATAAATGTACTTTTACCAGTTCTAACAGCTCCGACTACTCCTAAATAAATTTCTCCATTAGATTTCTTACCTAAACTTTTAATAACTTCACTTTTATCCATATTTTACCCACTTTCTAATTACTAGTAAAATATATGAATATTTTTATACAATATTACCATTTTTTATATTTACATATTATTTTCAATTTTAAAATTGTAAATTTACAGTTGATACATTTTGATTATTTGAATGTATTTATCATTATTACAATAAAAAAGAGATTTACATTTTATATACAAATTTATCTCTTTTTATGTGTTGTATCAATTATTCCATTTGTATTTTGTATATCTTCCACCAGAAATTTTAATAATTTTATTTTCTTTAAGTAATTTATTTAAATTTCTTTCAATTGTAGTTTCACTTAAATCAGGA
>CAZYRI010000060.1:0-3638 GCA_964649575.1 uncultured Clostridium sp.
TATTATTAAATATAATATAATTATACAAAATATTATTTCTAAACCAATAATCCAAGAATTTATAAATATATATACTAATACAACAAATGATGTAACTAAAGCAGTCACCATATTTAATAATCTTAAAAATACAAAACTTAATGTATTCGCATCATTTGTAATACGGTTAATTATCTCTCCAGAAGACATTTTTTCAAAAGCCACTGCTGGTAAATTAAGAGATTTCTTATATGTATAAAATTCTAACTTTCTTGTAAGCACACTTTCTAATTTTGATAATATTGATTTAGCTTTTAAATAAAGCATACCATCAGTAGTAATTTCCAATAGAAAATATATACCAATATATATAAGTGCATATTTAATATTCATTTCTGTAATACACTCAATACTTTTACCATTTAAATAACCAGTAAATATCTCACAAAAACCACATATAACAACAATTACACTTGCTAAGATAAGTTTACCCTTTTCATCTTTCATTAACTTAATTAGAGGCTTAAATTCTTTTAAATCTTTCATTCCTTGCCTCCTAAAAAAGACTACTCAGATAAGAGTAGTCTAACTAATAAAATATTAATAGTTATAAAGTTTGTGGAAAAAATTGAATATTCCCACTCCCTTTATTAAAACTCTTATCACTAAAAACATATAAATTTAAATTTAAAAACTTCATTTTTTCCACTCCTTTCTCTTTAAATTCAACAAAAATATATCACAAATATTTCATCATGTCAAATAGTTCAATTTCATATTAACATTTACATAATTTATAACTATTAGCATAACTATCAATTTCAATTAAAACCATTTAACACTTATTTATAATACTTGATAAAGCATTAACCTTATTCCAATTATTACCCATATTTAAATAAGCTTTAAAACTATTATAAACAATATCTAATTCATCTTTATTAATATGTTTCTTAACCATTTTCTTAAGTTTTCTTCTTTGTCTAAATATAGTTTTCTTACTTGAACTCATTATTATTTTATTACTTTCTAATATTCTAAATTTCCATTTACAATAATAAAAATAATCTTGAATATTTACTATCTTAGTCTTACTCTTATTAATAAAAATATTTAAAGAATCAGCAAGTTCAATATACTTATTAAGAAGTAAAGTAGCATTTTCATAATCATCTATAAAAAATATAGTATCATCCATATACCTTATACATAAAGTATTTATATTTTCAAGATAATGATCAAGAATATTAGGTATTAAAGAAGCCTCCTTTTGAGCAATTTCAATTCCTAATGAAATACCCTTAACAATAAACAAATAATCCTCTATGAGCTTAATTGTATATTCATTCATAATATATTTTTTATGTAAATCATGTATTACATCATGAGAACAATTTTCAAAGAATTTTGAATAATCAATTAACACTACATATCCATTACTATTTTCCTTATAAAATCTTCTTAAATTACTTTTAACCTTATTCAAAGTAAATAAAAAACCTTTATCCTTAGCACTAGCACCATTATTATATATTAAATGAGGACTATATATTGGAGTTAATATCTCATTTGAAATAACTTTATGTATAAGTCTATCCTTAATATGCGGAGCATCTATATTTCTCTTCTTACCTCTTTCATTAATAACAAAACTAAAAGTTTTATTAACCTTATATTTATTATTTTTAACATTATAACAAGTTAATGCTATATTAGTAAATTGATGTAATCTAAATAATTGAGTTGATTTCTTCCATTTTACACCTTTACAACACTTATCAGAATAATACATAACTTTAGAAAAAGTAAAACAATTATTAACATCAGCATATCTTTTACTTCTATCTATATTTTTATTATCTCTCTTATTTTTTCTTCTTTTATACCTTAATTCTTTTCTTTCTTTACTTGTCATAAATATAATATAAAAGAAAAGTATTTCTACTTTTCTAAGACCAATGTATAAGTAATTATTCATTTAAGCCACTTACATAGCATCAAACCCATGAAATTAAGATAAATGAACAAACTCTTAACCATGCAAGAAGCGTCCGAGTTTATGCATCATTAGCCATATTTAAGAATAATATATTCTTAGGTTATACTAATCCTTTCCTAAATAAAAGCAGTTAAAGAGTTATTTTAAACATCTTTATTTTACCTGTACTGCATTATAACAGAAATCCTGGAGCCACGCCGTTGGTATTGTTAGCATTGTTGTTATTCCAATCGCCGTTATTGTTCACATTATAGAAATTGTTATCATTGTTGGAATTGGCGGAGCGGAGCCACTAAGAGCCACGAGCTAAACCTCGGGCCACACGCAATTAACATTAGTACACCTATTTCAAAAAACTATTGCATAAATGCAGTTATAGTTTTAGAAACCAATAATTCCATAATTTCTTTATCAGTCATATCATCAGACACAATATCTTTATTCTTCCTTTTATCATATTCAAGAACACCTTTTATTAATTCATATTGTCTTTGATATTTAACACCAAGTTTTTCTAGTTTATTATCAAGCATTCTAGTCGCTTCAGTATATGTATAGCTTTTACCATTCTTTCTTGAAAATACTTTTGATGGATTTGTATATAGTACTCTTACCATATCCATAACTCTTCTTTCAAGAGCATGTAAACTCGCATTAGACATTTTCAAAAACCATCTTCTAGTTATATAATCTTCTTTTGTCTTAGGAGTTATACTATATGCCATATTAACAAAATCAGCTTGAAGACATGCTAGTCTATCTATTGGTTGCTGATATATTCTTGCCCATCTTGCAGATAATTTAGAACATAAATTCATTATTTCAACTTGAAGTTCAAAAGCATTATCAACATAATCTAAACCACTTGGTTTTCTTTTAAATCTTGGAACTGACACGAAATCACCTTTCTTTTATTTTATCCTTTCTTTATATTTTTTTCTATAAAAATTATTATCAACTTTTAATAATAACCTTATAACCAATAATTAACCTCTTGCCAATCATATCGTACTGATATGATTGGCAAGATCTCTTTTACTTTTTCAGCAGTCCAGCCCATCACCGGTGATGAACTGGACATTCATAATCCACTCTTTTAAAGACCGTACATTTGATTTTTTTCGCAGTCCTGGCCGTCAACATTGACAGCCAGGACATTTTGCTTTATCCATAAATTTCTCTTTCGTTTGCTCATCGACGCTTTCGCTTACGAGTTCGCAAAGTTTAAGTTCTTCCATACCTTATTCAAAAGGTCGCGGGGTTTTAGTTCTCCACTTATTATTTTGCTTATAACTGCTGCTTTACATATACTTTACATGTCAACTTATTCGGAAGCCTGGAGCCACGCCGAAGGAAATGCGAGCATTGCTGTCGATGTAGGAGCCACCCATGTAGACAACTAAGAACCTGTAATCATTGATGGAATAGGCGGAGCGGAGCCAGCTACCTAAACTATTATTCCATTCCGTCCTATAAGTTTCTAAAAAGGTTGTGTAGCCAACATCTTCTATCCAGCCCTTACTTACATCATCATTATAATCGCTTTCTTTGTAGTAATATTTCTTTATTGCTTTACTATAATTAGTAGATGATACATTCTCCTTATTATAATAATCTAATTGCCTTGATGTTCCTTTTGATGTGTCATATGATGCACTGT
>CAZYRI010000061.1:0-3508 GCA_964649575.1 uncultured Clostridium sp.
TTAAACTTCTTCTTAACTCAGCAAATTCACTAACAGTTAAACCTTGATAATTTAATAACAAGAATGTCTTAGAATTATTAAGCTTCTCAGTTATTTCATTTACAGTAGCTTCTTTTTGTTTAAGAATCTTATTACTTGCCATATAGTCTCCTTTCATGTAATAAAAAAGTTTCCTCATGACAAGGAAACGATATAATCGTCATTATAATGTTTCCTCGGTAAGATTTATGTTTGTACTTACTGTCTTTGGTCACTTCACGATTTAGATTATACAATATTATTTTCCATTTGTAAAGTACTTTTTGCACAAAAAAATAAGAAATAGTTTCTCACTATTTCTTATTAATAATTACTTTAATCTTAGTTGTCCTAGATGAATAACTTAATTTAACATCATCACCAGTCACCATAACAGGAACCTCATATTCACCTTCAGTTAAATCACTTAAATCAACATATGCTTTAATGTTATCACTAGTTAACTTATCAAGTAAAGTCTTAACACCCTTAACAACCACATTAACCTTTGTATCACTTGCACTTGATGCAAGAGCTCTATACTTATTAGTATCAAGATTTTCAAATGTTAATGGAATATCTTTAAATTCCTTAGAAGTTTCTTTCTCCATCACAACCTTAATTGTAATATTTGTATTAGACATACTTCTAACTCCATTTGGTTTTTCTATTGTTTCTTGATATGTCTTATCTTTACTAAGACCATCCACATTAATATTAACTTTAATTTCATCAATTGATTTTAATGTTTCCTCATCACCATATAATGTTACAGTAGATACATTAGATGATATAGAACCAATAGCACTTCCACTTGCAACTTCTCCAGTAGGAACAACCTTAACAGGAACAACCTTACTTGGTGAAGTAACAGTTACAGTAGCAGTTACAGTTCCAGGCACAATTTCAATATTAGTTATTTCAGTACCCATTTCATCATAAGCAACTAATTTAACATTCTCAAGTTTATACTCACCAGGTTTATCATTAATATTAAGTGCATTAACATCAACAAGTGCTTTAACACTAGCAACCTTTTCAAGTTTTTCCTTGTAAGATTTAATTATTACCGTATCCCTATCAAGTTTAACAGAACTAATTACTAATGTCTCATTTAATTTATCCTTATTTAATATATCAGCTGTTATAGTTCTAGATTCACTTATCTTAGAATGAATAACAAGTGTTATTTTAGAAGGATCCAATTTATAATCAAGTTTAACAGGATTATTATATTTAAGTTTAACCTTATGAGTACCAGAAGTATAACCACTTAAATCAAGAGTTAATTTATGCTCATCAACAAGTTGTTCAGCTAAATATAAACCACTCTTCTTACCCATAAGAACAATATCAGCAGTTTCAGGAATACCTTCAACAACATACTCTTCTTCATTATAATCAACAGTTATAGGTATTTTAGTTAACACAGTAGATTCACTACCTGTTAAATTAACAACACCATTATCAACTGCAAAAAAGATTAAAAATGCAAAGAATAAAGATAAATATATCAATGTATTCGGATTATTTAAAAACTTATCCAAACTACTACTCTTACTTCCAATTTTATCAGCAATAAAATAAAAGAATTTAGAAAGTGGAACTACTATAATAACATCAATAATCTTATATAAGAACTTAAATATCTTTCCAAAAAACTTCCCTATACTAGTTAGCAGCTTTTTCATCTTTATCACTCTCACTTTCTGCTTCAATATCAGCCTCATAGAATGTTTCTTTCTTAGGTTGTAACTCTTCTAATAATAATATCTTAGCATCATCTAATGACAAATTATAATTTAATGTACCACCAACAGCAATAGAAATTCTTCCAGTTTCCTCACTTACCACAACAGCAATCGCATCACTTGATTCACTAATTCCAAGTGCAGCTCTATGTCTTGTACCAAGTCTCTTAGAAATAGATGGATTTAAACTTGTTGGAAAAACACTACCAGCACAAGTAACCTTATCACCTTGAATAATAACACCACCATCATGAAGTGGATTATTTGGGAAGAATATTGATATTAATAATTCACTACTAATATCAGCATATAACTTATTAGCAGGTTCAATATATTGAGCTAAACTATAATCCCTCTCAAGAACAATTAAAGCACCTATCCTATTCTTCTTAAGATACTCAACAGCATTAATAATCTCATATACAAGTTTTTCTCTTTCATCAACAGTTAAAGTTTTATGCCTTCCAAGTAATTGACTCCTACCAATACTTTCAAGTACATTTCTAATCTCAGGTTGAAAAATAATAATAACTGCAAGTGGCCCCCAAGAAATAACATATTCCAAAATTATACCAACAGCATTCAAATGTATCTTATCACTTACAAATTTCAACACAGCAATAATTATAATACCCTTTAATATCAATGTTAGTTTAAAATTATTTCTAGCATACTTAAATAATTTATATATAATAAACCATAATATTAATAAATCCAATATTTTAGTAGCATAAGTAAATATCGTATCTAACACCTAAACTCACCTCTATTCATAAAAATAATTATACACTATTTAATATTCCATTTCTATATTTTTAATACTCATTTACAAAAAAATAATTAACCAAAAAGTTAATTATTAATTGTTATACCAAATATTGCATTATATATCTTAATAAACACTTTACGAATAAAATTATAATTCTTACTTTTCTTTAAATATCTAGAATAATTATTTAACTCAGTATAATAATATTCATATAAACTATAATTATTAGAAGAATCAAGAACAACATAACTTATATGATGATCTCTAAGTCTTCTCATTAACTTATTTAAATATTTAAATTTAAGAACTATAACATTCTCCTTACTAATAATATGACTTACATATTCAACTATATTAGCATCTTCATCATAAACCCTTAAACTACTACCATAAAGTATTATTAAAACCGAACTACTATGAACTTCCTTTAACTTCATTAAAGTATCTTTCATATTTTTCCTTTCATCTATTTTACTTAGAACATTTATTGTTCTATTTCCACCACTTTCGCTTACGAGTTCGCAAAGTTTAATTTCTTCCATACCTCTTTCAAAAGGCCGTTGGGGAGTTCACCTCTTATTATTTTGCTTATAACTACTGCCTTACATATCCTTTACATGTCAACTTATTCGGAAGCCAGGTGCCACACCGTAAGCACTAATAGCATCGCGGTTATACCAATCGCCGCCGCTAGTCACACTATAGAAAATGAAATCACTGCTGGAATGGGCGGAGCGGAGCCACCATGCACTGATACTAGTGCCGTTCAACTTTTTAGCTCCACTATAATTAGATGTTGATACACCAGCATTTTTATAATAATCTAATTGTCTTGTTATTGTATCTCCATCTGCTGTATCATAATTTATTGTATTACTTGTTCCTTCTTTTCCCCATACTTCTCTTGTTGATAATAAATATAATTTATCTGTTGATGTGAAGTTTGATGAATCACTACTTCCATGACTTG
>CAZYRI010000062.1:0-3192 GCA_964649575.1 uncultured Clostridium sp.
AAAAATGAAAACTATGATATTCCTGATGTTTTAGAAAAAATTAAACCTATTGCTTGCACCACTAAATATCATACAGAGCCAAAAAAACATGTTTTCTTTAATAACTTATTACAATTAGTTCCAGTTATGACTGTATTTACTATTTGCTTGCTTGTTTTATTTAACCTTGATAGAACTATTCCTCAAAATGAGCCAAAAAATTTTGATGATGAAGATTTTGCACCAGGAGAAGTATCCACTTCATCTATTACCCAATTTGATATTTTTGATTCATATTTAAAAAATAATAGTGATATATATAGTACAGAATCAACTACTCCATCACCAAATGTTTCCACAAATGATAATATTACTAAAGAATGTTCTTCAGATGATTATTGTATGTGGAAAATAGATGAAGAAGATTCTACTATCTTTGTTGTTGATAAAAATATCTTCGATCACTTATTAACTTATATTAAAAACAACCCTAATTGTACACTAATCGATGCTGTAGATAGTGTCAAAAATGAATTTTCAATTTCAGATGACAAAATTTATACTATTAGTGATGCTTATCATTTTATTATAAATAATTTAGCAATTAATAATTAATTTTATATTTACCTTTCAATATAAAAAGCTATCAAACAAACTATAATTTATAGAATGCTTGATAGCTTTTTTAATTATTCTATTTAATTATTATACTTGGTATATTTTCAATTTCATAATCAAGATAGTTTTCTTTAGTAGTCTCAATAACTAGTGATAATGTATTTTGATATTCTAAATCAGTATAATTATCAAACGCAAAATGAACTTCACAATTTCCTTGTTTTTTGCATAATTCTAAATAAATAATTGGAGCTTCTATTAAATTATTATATATAGTAGCATAATAATTTTTAATCATATTTATTTGTTCAGTTGATAAATATGGACTAGAATTATTTTGTATATATAATTTAATTTCTTCTAATGTTGGAACATTTCTACCTTCATAGCGATCCATATCACTATTCTCAACATTAATATAAACACAATATCCATCTTCTAATACGATATAATCGTATTTTTCTCCATCTCTTCCATAAACAACTGTCTCTTTTGAAGTAGGATTTTCATCCCAAATCTTTTTAATAACTTCAGCTAAATGTCCGCTAACACTATCTTTATTATAAGACGATTCAACTCCATATACTAAAACTATACCATTAGTCTTATATTTAGCTAAATCCATTCCATAGAATTTACTACCACTTTGATTTTCGCCAATTAAAAATTGGGCACTATTATAACTTGTTTTTAATGCTTCTATTGCATCTTCATAGTCTTTTGTTTCATCTAATAAGTAAGTTTCAAAGTACTTAATTATTAATTCATAGAACTCTTTAACAAGCGCTGTTTGTTCCGCAGTCCATGTTTCAGGAGATGCAAAATCACCATCACCATCAAAATAAGTTAGTTTTAATTCAATTCCTGCAGAACTAAAATATTCATCAGCCAATTTTTGCATTGTTTGATTAAAACTCTTCCAATATAATGTGTTTTCATCATAATTTGCTAAAGAATATGTATCTTCACTATATTGACCTATTATATATTTTCTTAATGACCAGAAATATAATTCTTTTTCATTTCTTACTTGGTAGTCTTCTTCCAAATATTTATTAAAATCATATCCAATCACATATCCTTGTGTAGCCCATGTACCACTTTCAAAATCTGCTCTAAATTCTTTTACTTCATCAATAATTTCTTTCCAAACTTTTTTATCTAAAATTCGATCTTCTTCAGTTCCTTCTTTAGTTAAATCATATATTTTATTAAGATTTTTATCATATAATACATTATATTCATTAATCAATTTAGTCGCTACAACAGCACCATATCTTTTATCCATTATTTCAAAGAAAGCATCTTTATCTAAAATTTCGTTCATAAATAAAGCTACTACTGTATCACTTGGATGAGGACATTCTCCAGATAATGTATATTCATAAGCATAAGCCTTATATAAAATCTCATCGCGAATATCCAAATCTAATTTATTACGAACTGTTGACATAACTCCTTCAACATAACTATCGGTAAATTCATTTGTTAATAGTTCTTCCCTAATTTCTGCTTTAACATCAGCATATACTTTCTTTTCATTTTTTGATAATAGCAACACTGTATAATAGTATCCATTACTATCTTCAAATGAAGCAGTATACCAATTAGGATTTTCATTATTAGAAGTTTCACTATCATAAGGAGTCATTGATGCAAGAATATTTTGCATTTTTTCAGTCATTTGCTTAATTGAACTACTATCATAATATAATAGTTTATCTTCAGCTAAAACAAATTGATATTTTCCATTTACTAAATTATAATCAGTTCCTTCAACTATTTGACTAGCTTCACTTACGCTTTCTTTAAACAAATTACACTTGTTATATAATTTAATATAAGCTTCTATTATTTCATTGACTGTTAATAATTCACCAGTATCATCTTTAACAAATCTAGATATACCTTCTTCTGTTTTTACTTTAATATTTATTTCTTTAAAAGTATTGCTAAAAGATACTACATTTTCAAAAGGAATTAAAAACATTTGATATTCATTATAATAATTTTCTTCATAATAATCTCGATAATCACCATATGTATAATCAGTAGCACTACGATAAATATCTTGATAATCTTTAGCCAATTTTTCCTTAGCTAATACAGTTTTATAATAGTTATAAATTTCTTCATCGCTTCTATATCCATTAGAGTAAAGAGCATCTTTAAAATCCTTATCTAATTCTTTTAATTCTTCAGCAGAGTAACTATCTTTACCATTAGGATATTTAATACTTTCTATTTTTTTATCAACTTCTTTTTCCTCAATAGAATCAAAATATGTTGTTTCTTCGATTTTTCTATAGTCGCCATTTGTTAAAATCTCTATTAATCCAAGTCTTCCAATTGAATTTACAATTTTTTCATCAGCCCATTGAACAAATGATGTTGTACCATAAAATGATCTCAAATTCACATACATACTTTCCTTAGAAATATTATATGTAATAATATCATCACCCGATGACAATTTGACAGTCATATAAACTTGATCAGTCTCTTCAGTTGGAAAAACAGGTTCATTTTCTTTATCCGGATTTTCTTTACATCCAACACCAATTACTATTGTTATTATACTTAATAATACTAGTA
>CAZYRI010000063.1:0-3039 GCA_964649575.1 uncultured Clostridium sp.
CTCGTGGAGGAACTAGATGTGTATATGGATACTATGTTAAAGAAGTTGAGGGATAGTCTATGAGTGGTGTTGATAGATTAAAAAAATTAGTTGAAGGTCAAGAAGATTCTTCACTACTTAAAGTTATAGAGTATTTATCTAATATAGATGATTTGGATGAGAAATTTTTAAATACTGATAAAACAATTAAAGGTATGGTTGATTATATCAAAGGGGAAGCCAAGAAAGTAGCAAAAGATGGTTGTTGCTGGGTTGAAGATACTACTGTATATGAATGGGCTGTTAATTATTGGTCTAAAACTGATGAGGAGTTAGGGATTAAGAAAACAATTACTTCGCCAGTTAAAGTAAAAAGTGAAGAAGTTGTACCAGAAGTTAAACAAGTTGGTCAATTATCGTTATTTAGTTAGGTGTTCTTATGGGCTACATTAAAAAGGAAATACAAGACCTTATAAAAGATATGGATAAAACATTTTCAGTTAATCTAGGGGTACGAAAATGGTTGAAACAAAGTATTTACTCTAAACATAATCTTATAATCAAATCAAAACAAGATTATTACTGTACTAATTGTAAAAAAATATTTTATTCTACTGCTAAAATTGGTGAATACATTGAGTGTCCAAAATGTAGGGAAAGATTACAAGTTAGAATGAAGACATTACAATATCAATTATTTAAAGATGATTTTAGGATAGTTGATTATATTAATGGCTATTTTGTACTAAGAGGGTTTGAAGTATTATCTACTTACAGCAATAATAAGGTTACACATAGGTATCAAGAGTATCAAAGATTAGTTATATCAAAAGATAGAGTATATCTACTATTTTCTAATGTATTTAAAAACTATATGGGATATACTACTGTTGTATATAATGAAAAGCATACTAAATGGAGGTTACTTGAAGAACAATATAGATGGTATATGTCTAGGGGAAGTATCTACTGGGGAGGTATATCTACTGTCTTAGAGGGTACACCATACTACTACTGTCCTATTGAGAGGGTATTATCACTATATCTTGATAGTGAAGATATTGAGGTATTACTTCAAAGAGTGTTAAGCAATCCTATATCATTTGAATTATTATCTAAACTAGGACTTACTAATCTTGCTATACATTGCAATAGATTTAATAATACCGGTTCATTTGAAAACAGATTTGGTGTTACTAAAGACTATCTACCATTTATGGAAAAACATAACATCAGTTATCATGAGTTAGAAGTACTAAAAGTTATTAAGCATAAGAACATTAATATAGTTAGGAGATTAGCACAGTTAAATACCTTTGAAGAATTATCAGTATATCTTGATATGGAAAAGGCACTTGCTAATGGATTAAATAAAAATAATGAATACCTGTATCGAGATTATCTTAATTTTGCTGAAAAGTTACACCTTAATATGACTGATAAGCGTGTGTTATACCCAAAAGATATTGTTAAATCACACGATGAACTAATGCACCAAGTAGAAACTATTGAAAATAAGGAAATAATCGAGAGAATTAAAGACAGGTATGAAGAATTAAAGAAAAACAGTTATAAAGATGATATGTTTGTTATCTTCCCTGTTCCAACTATGAGTGATTTGATTAAAGAATCAGAAGTACAAGATATTTGTATAAGAACTTATAATAAAAGATATGCTAATGCTGAAACTGACTTATACTTTATGAGAAAAGTTAAAGATATAAATGTTCCACTTGTTGCAATTGAAGTAAAGGAAGGAAAAATTATACAGTGTCGGGGAAAAAGAAATAATAATCCAACTAAATTACAAATGAAATTTATTACGAAATGGGAAAATAACGTTTTGAAAAGGAGTGTGTTATATGCCTAGATTTCAATTAGGAAAACTTGTTATGACAAGTGGAATACAAAGTATAATAAACGAAGAACCTAGTTATCAATATGAATTAATAAATTATCTAAATAGATATTTGAATGAAGACTGGGGAGATTTATGCGATAGTGATAAGCAAATGAATGAAGATGCAATAATCAATAATGAAAGAATACTTGCTTCATACACTACTACTGGAGGTAACATATATATAATTACAGAAAGAGATAGGTCTTATACGACTATTTTATTAAGGAGTGAATACTAATGAATATTTATGATAAAATTGCTAAAAATATTAAATATTATCGTAAATTAAAAGGTCTAACACAAAGTGAACTTGCAGATTTAACTGGATATAGTTATGGTCATATCAGAAGAATTGAAGCACCTAATGTAAAGAAAACTTTTACAATTGAAACTGTTTATATAATATCAATTGCCCTTAATATAGATATTACCTGTTTATTTGATGAACCAAAATGATTAATTCAAAGTCAGTGAGAAATAGTTTAAAATCATGCTACAATAGTATTGAAAGGAGATGTTGAAAGTGGAAGATAAGGAAGATTTTAAGATATATTTTATAAACGATTTTGAAGAAAAAATAAAATATATAAAAGAAAATACTGATGTGTTAGATAATATTAACGAAAATGATATTAAACAAATTGAGTCTGATTATTATAATTCAGTATACATAGTTTTAAAAGATGGAACATTGTATAAAAATAAAAATATTATCAAAGATAATGTTAATAAATTATGGTTTATGAGTGGATATAGCATATTTGCGATTACAAATAATAATATGGTTGAATCTATTACACCTCAATATGGTTTAAATGATTATATAAGTGGTATAGAATACAAAAAAATTGTAACATCATATTTATATATACTAGCACTAACAAATGATAATAAAGTAAAATGTATTTCTGAAGATCCTACTGGAATAGGAATAATACCGGAAAACTTTATCGATGTTGAAGATATACTCTTTAAAACAGAGTTAGAATTACCTTATGTAGTGAAAAATGGAAAAGAAATACCTTTATTTGCTAGTGATTGTGAAGAAGATTAGCAGATAATATGATAGCATACCTTAACAGGTGTGTTTTCTTTTTAAATTTTTCAGTATCAAAATGTATTATAGTGTATTGGTAGTAGAATTAGTGTCAGAGGTG
>CAZYRI010000064.1:0-2971 GCA_964649575.1 uncultured Clostridium sp.
ATGATTAATTAATAATGATTGTGAAACTGAATCTGTTCGTGGTAGAATAGTTATAGATAAAAAATATTGAGGAGGACATATGAAATTAATATTATTAAGACATGGCGAAAGTCTTTGGAACATGGAGAATAGATTTACTGGATGGACTGATGTTGATTTATCTATAAAGGGTATAGAAGAGGCTATTAATGCAGGTAAAATATTACTTAAAAATAATGTTGCTTTTTCAGTGGCTTTTAGTAGTGTACTTTTAAGAGCAAATAAAACTCTTGATTTAGTATTAAAAGAGATGAATTTATCTGTTCCAGTTTATTATAGTTATAGATTAAATGAAAGACATTATGGTGCTTTACAAGGATTAAATAAAGATGAAACTAAAAAGAAATATGGTGAAGAACAGGTGCGAATATGGAGAAGAAGCTATGATGTAAGACCTCCAGAACTTACTTATGATGATCCAAGATATCCTGGTAATGATTTAAAATATAAAGATTTAAGCAAAGAAGAATTGCCATTAACTGAGTGCTTAAAAGATACTTTAAATAGGGTTTTACCATATTATAACAATGAAATTAAAAAATATTTATTAAATGGTGATAATGTTTTAATTGTTGCTCATGGTAATAGCATTAGAAGCATTATTAAATATATTGAGAATATTAGTGATGAAGATATTATGAATGTTGAAATACCTACTGGTGTTCCATATATTTATGAATTTGATAATGAATTAAATATTATTAATAAAACTATTCTAAGTGAATAGTTTTTGTGCTACAATAAATAATTAATTTGGAGGTTATATGTTTAAAAGAGAATTCAAAATGAAAAATGGGAGGTATCAAATGGATAAGAAGAATGTTAAAAAAATAGTTGTTTATGGGTTAATTGGTCTTTTTGTTTTTGTAACTATATTAAGTAGTTTTCAAACTATTAAGAGCGGAGAAGTAGGTCTTAAAGTTAGATTTGGTAAAATAGTTAATACTAAACTTGATGAAGGATTAAATTTAAAAATACCTTATATTGAAAATATTGTTACTGTTAATATTAAGGTTCAAAAATTAGAAATAGATACTGAAAGTTCTAGTAAAGATTTACAAACTATTCAAACTACATTAGCTGTTAATTATAGAATTAATAGTGATAAAGCAACATATTTATATAGAACAGTTGGTAATAATTATGAAGAAACAATTTTAGAACCTGCGATTAAAGAAAGTATCAAAGCCACTATTGCTAAATATACTGCTGCTGAGGTTATAACTGCAAGGGCTGAAGTGTCAAATAATTGTTTAGAAGATTTGCAAGAGAAAGTTCTAAAATATGGTATTACTATTGATAATTTTAATATAACTAATTTGAGTTTTAGTGAAGAATATAGTAAAGCAATTGAAGAAAAACAAGTTGCTGAACAAAAACTTGAAAAAGCTAAACTTGATGCTGAAAGTAAGCTTGTTGAAGCTGAGGCCACTAAAAAAGCAAATGACCTATTAAAACAATCTCTTACTGATAACTTAATTGCTAAAGAGTTTATTAATAAATGGGATGGTAAACTTCCAACTAGTTATGCAGGTAAAGATATATTAAGTATATTTAATATTAAATAGGAGTAGAAATACTTCTTTTTGCTTGGTATATAATGAAAATAGATTACAATTTGAATTGTGTTTATTAATATGATATAATAGTTTTCGCTTGCTTAAAATGAGGAGTGAATATAAATTATATGATATTAAGTAAATTATTTATTACTTTAAGTATATTTGCTAATATATTTAGTGGTAGTAAAGAAATAGAAGTTAATCATGATTATTTGGATAATCATATTAATTTAAGTATTAAACACTTTGAAAGTGAGAAAGAAGAATATGAAAAATTAAATACTTTTAATGGTGAAACAGTTGATGAGATAGCTAATAAATTAAATAGGTATTTAAATTCAACATTAAAAGGTAAAGGTGAGTTTATTGCTAGATATTCAATTGAAGTAGGAGTGGACCCATATTTAGCCACTGGTGTTATGCTTCAAGAAACTGGTTGTTATTGGACTTGTAGTTATCTTACTAGAGTTTGTAACAATGTTGGTGGTAATAAGGGGAAACCTAGTTGTAATGGTGGAAGTTATAGAAAATTTAATTCTATTGAAGATGGAATTAAATTTGCCATTAATAAATTAAATTCATATTATAAGAAAGGACTAACTACTGCAGAACAAATTGGACCTAAATATGCAAGTGATCCAAAATGGGCTGTTAGGGTTAATAAATATATTGATAAATTAAAAAAATAGAATGGAGGTGGGGTTTTGAAAGAAGAAATTTATTTACATGGAATTTATCCATCAAATACTTTTTATTTAGAGACATATGAAACATATGAAATACTTTGTAAAATATTAAAATGTAGAGCCCTTCTTTCTAGTAAACTTCAAAGAAGAATTTCTAATGGAGGTTTTAATGGAGTCGATTATATTTCCTTATGTGATTATACTAGAAGATATATAATGTCAAAAGCAAAGAAGGATTTTAATGCTTATAATACTTATGTTAGATATTCAGTTTCATTAATGTTTCCACATGGTAAATTTGAGGTTATTGATCCTGTTATTGTTAAGTCTCCTTTTCTTACGACCCCTAAAGATTATGTAAAAATGAAAGAACTAGGTCTTTCAAAAGATAAGAGATTTAGTGATATGCCAGATGAGGTTCAAGTAAAGGATAGAGTTCCACTTGAATATATGAGTGGTCTTGCTTATCCTGTACATATGGTAAGAGAAAATGGTGAAAATTCTATCAAGAAAATGGCTAGAATTATGGCAGACCTTGATATGCTTAATTATGCTCTTAGTGTATATGGATATGATGTACCAATATATGATGTTGATACTCTTGCTGTACTTGATGGTTCGAGAGAAGTAGAATATGTTTTAAAATATGGTAAAAAGTTTTAGATTATAAGTTTAATTTAAATT
>CAZYRI010000065.1:0-2959 GCA_964649575.1 uncultured Clostridium sp.
GTATTACTATTACTGCTAATAATTCTATTAACGTAAATCCTTTATTCTTCATATTTATCCTCCTTTATATTTACATTATAACATAATAATTGTCAAATAAACTAATTTTAACTAAAAAAAAATTGAATTTACGTCAATTTTTTTATTTACCAATAATATCAAACACTTTTTTAACTTCTAAATCATACTTAATATAGTCTAAATTTTCTCCATATTGTTTCTTTACTTCTTCTTTAGTCATATTATATTTTTTAGCTAATTCATCTATTTTATTTTCTACTTCTTCATCAGTTACATTTATTTTTTCTAGTTTAATTATTTCTTCTACAATTAATCTATATTTAATTCTTTTTAAAGCTTCTTCTTTATATTGTTCTTTTAATGTGTCTTCATTAGAAGATGTATATTGATAAAATTGTTCAATACTTATTCCTTGCATTGATATATGTTCTTTAAATTGTTCTACCATTCTACTAGTTTCATCATTAACCATAGTCTCTGGTACATCAATTTCTGTAGTGCTTACTATTTTATCAAGCAAATCTTGAGTATATTTTTCTTCTGCTTTTGATTCTTTAGAAGCTTTAATATTTTCTTTTACTTGAGCTTCTAAAGTTTCTTTAGAATCAATACCTTCCATTCCTAAATCTTCAAAGAATTCTTTATCAATTTCAGGCACTTTAACTTCTTTAACCTCATTTACTTTAACTTTAAATACTACTTTAGCACCTTTTAAATCTTCAGCATGATAATCCTCTGGAAATGTAACATTAACATCTATCTCATCTCCAGCCTTTGTTCCTATTAATTGATCTTCAAATCCAGGAATAAAAGTATTTGATCCAATCTCAAGTGAATAATTTTCTCCTTTTCCACCTTCAAAAGCTACTCCATCTTTAAAACCTTCAAAATCAATTACAGCTATATCTCCTGTCTTTGCTGCACCATCTTTTAAAACATTTTCTTTATAATGTTCTCTCATATGATCTATTGCTTCTTCTATTTCTTTTTTTGTTACTTTAACAGTTTCCTTTTTTACACCTAAATCTTTATATTTACCAAGTTTTACTTCTGGTTTTAAAGTTATAGTAAACACATATTCAATATGTTTCTCATCAATAGATCTTATATCTAAAATTGGTTGTGCGGCTATTTCTAAATTTTTATTTTCTTCTAGCATTTTTTGATATGCGTCTTCAACACAATAATTTGATGCTTCCATAAATAAAGATTCTACACCATAATGTTTTAAATAAACACTTTTAGGAGCCTTACCAGGTCTAAATCCATCTATTTTAGCTTTTTTATTTGCATCTTTAAATGCTTTATCTAAAGCTTGTTCCCATTTTTCTCCTTCTATTTTTATTACTATTTCTTTTAAATTTTTATTTTTTTCCATAAATCTTCCTCCAATACCCATATAGTATATAATATTTTAACTAATTTATCAAGTAAAATTATAATCTTTGTTAATCCTTTTTTAAAATTTCACCATATCATTAATTAAAACTTCACCGATATTAATGTATAATATATCTTCGAAAGGAGATGTTTTTATTCATAATAAAGAATATGCATTAAAACTTGTTCAAGATAAACAAAATGGTTTAAATAATTATTCTTATTCTCAAATTGGCGCCTTAACTGGTTATTCTAAAAGACATATTGTTAATTTTTCAAAAGAATTAAACAAAAAGGATATTGATTCTATTTTAGTTCACGGTTTAACTAATAAACCTTCTAATAATTCTCCATCCACCAAAGAAGTTGAATTTATTAAGAACTTCAAGAATAAATATCCAGTTATTAGTATAACACAATTTCAAGATATTTATCATGAAGATGTTGTTTTTAATCCAAAAATGAAAGATATTGTTAAACTTAACAATCTTAAAATTAGAAGTTATTCTTTCTTTGAATCTTTATATGAAAAATTTCATTGGGTTAAACCTATTAAACATAAATGTTTCAATAAAGACTATGAATCACATCCATTAAGAGAACCTGCTCCTCAAAGAGGTATTTTAATTATGATTGATGGTACTCCTCATGATTGGTTTCAAAACGGTAGAAAATCTTCTTTACATTTGGCTATTGATGATTCAACAGGTGAAGCCTTATGTGGTTGGTTTATGCCTACAGAATGTTTAGAAGGTTATGTTCGTATGCTTAAAATTTTAGTTATTAAACATGGAATACCTGAAAATATTTATTGTGATAGACATACAATCCTTATAAATCCTAAAGATGGTAAACTCACTAACTTTGGTCATATATGTGAAGATTTAGGTATTAATATTATTGCTGCAAATACACCTCAAGCTAAAGGTAAAGTTGAAAAATGGAATAATACTATCCAAAATAGATTAATTAATGATATTAAAAGATATAATATCAAATCTATTGAAGAATTAAATATTTTTTTCAATGATTATTACTGTAATTACCTTAATCAAAAATATGCCTATGAACCTAAAAATAATGAAACTGCATTTGTACCTTTAGATAATATGGATTTATCAAATATTCTTTGTATAAGAGATACAAGAACTATTCTTAATGGAAATATGATTTCCTGGAATAATAATTATTATCAAGTATTAGATAAAGATAACTCTGTTAAACAAATATATAAAGGTACAGAAGTACAAGTTTTCGAAAATGTATTAACTAAAGTAGTAAAAGTTAAATACTATAATAACTTCTACGAAACTAAACAAATTGAAGGCCATTTTCAAGATCCAATAAAAAGAGAACAAATGAGAATAGATAACCAAAAACAACTTGAACAAGTTTTAAGAGAAAGAGATGAAAGATTAAAAGCAAGGGCAAACTGTAAGTGAGTTTTATACTACCCTTGCTTTTTAACTTTCATCGTTTATAATTGGTATTCAAACAAAGTTCACCTTTGTTTGTTATCTATATTACAAATCGGTGAAATTTTAACTAATGTTTAACA
>CAZYRI010000066.1:0-2648 GCA_964649575.1 uncultured Clostridium sp.
CATTATCCATTCCACCAATTAAATTAAGTAATGTTGATTTTCCTGCTCCTGATGGTCCAAGAATAACTACAAATTCTCCTTTTTTGATTGACAAGTCTATATCATCTAATGCCTTAAACTCTTTTTCTCCTATTTTGTAAGTTTTACTTACATTCTTTATTTCTACTATATTTCCCATAGCTCCTCCTAACTTTTTATAATATGAATGTTAATTCATATTTCGTACATATTATACTTCTTTTTATTTTCATAGTCAATAAAACATGAAAATATTTTCATGTTTTATTGTTTTTTATCATTGTATAATCAAAAAGAGGAGATAAATAGAAAATGTCAGAAACAAGGATGCCTACACAAAAAAGGTCTATTGAAAAAAGAAAGAGAATTATTGATAATTTTTGCCATGAGATAGTTTATCATAAACAATGTTCCGTTGTTCAACCTTAATACTTACCCTCTTGCTACTTTTGCAGGATACCATTTTTGAAACCAAGCAGTAAATATTCCCATAAAAATAGGCAGTATGTTATTTATAATTCCTAAATATTCAGAGAAGCTTGTTTTCATAACAAAGAATGTCATTATAGATGTTAATACATATAAGATTCCCCACATAAAAGTTAAAATTCTATTAGTCTTTATAAATAGTGGATTATCAAATTCTTTTTCTCCATTATAATCATTAGCAGAATAATATGCTGTTAATGGTATTCTATTTAAGCAAGAAATTGACCACATTAATCCAAAGCCTAAATATGATATTGGTAATAATATATTTATATCATACCTTAATAAAGTCATTATCGAGAAAATAATAATAGTAGTATTAGAAATACTATCATATATTGTTTTCTTGTTTTTATAGAATAATAATGAAATTAAAGCACAAGTTGCTATACTTATAAAACTTCCATTCCAACTATTTATAGATGTTGTTACCCAAAATACCATCCATGGCAATAATAAAATCATCATATTAGTTTTTGCGTTATCCTTAACGTCTTTCTTTGTCTCAACTTCACTACTTGGATCACCAAAATAGTTATCCCAGTGAATCATTAAATCAAAATCGCCTTTAACTTTATACATTTGTTTCATTAAAGCTTCTTTGCCACTTATTTTTTCACTAGCAATATCACGCCATACTGTAAAAGGTGTTTCAATTTTTGTCGTATAAGATTTAAGGTTTTCTGTAAGAACTTCATAGCCATCTCTTTTTAAAACAATTTGATAACTTTTATCTATATCAGTATAATTCATTTCTAATACAATATCTTTTCCTTTATAGGACTTCTTGTTATATAATGCTGCCATTTGTTTTGTAAAAATCAAAGAACCATCTAACTTCTCGCCTGTTGCTCTCTCAACACCCCAACTTGCATCTGCCATGGTCTCAAACGTTTCTTTCGGAAATAATAAAGTATTTAATTTTGTTCTAGTATTTTCTTTTATCTTGCCATCTATATATTCTTGTCCAGCAGTTCTAACATACCCTAAATACTCATTTGTTCTTTTGGATAATTCTGGAACTCTAAATAATTCCCCTTGAGAGCAAAAGATTTTCTCATAATTATCTTTTCCTAATAAATGATTAAACATTGATATTACTGCATCATAATTTCCTTCTGTTGTATAGAAACCACAAGTAGAAATCAAAACATTTCTTTTATTGCTCATATCATAACGTGCAGGGTGACTACCACTTTCAGCATCTTTAATCATAAAAGGTAATACCATTGGAAGTTGTCTATCAATTAATGTTTTCAATTTACTTGGGACACTAAAATAATATAATGGAAATGACCAAATAGTAATATCTGCCCACAACAATTTTTCAATAACTTCTTGCATATCATCTTTTATTACACACTTACCTGGTGTTTTATTCCAACAAGAAAAACACCCCAAACAAGGATTTATTTCTAATTTATTAACAAAAAGTTCTTCTAATACTATTTCTTCTTTTTCTTTAATTCCATTTATAAAAGAAGTCGCTAATTTATAAGTATTGCTTCTTTTACCTTTTGGACTTCCATTAATTAATAAAATATTCATAATATACCTTCTTTCAATAATAAAGTAAAATTTATATCATAATTATACTATAAAATTCAAAAAAAGCTCCATACTTCCTTGAAAAAATATTTATTTTATGCTAAACTAAATTTGCTTTGTTTTTATATATTATGTGCTACTGTAGCTCAGTTGGTAGAGCAACAGATTCGTAACCTGTAGGTCGGCGGTCCGATTCCGCCCAGTAGCTCCATTTGGAAACAACTTACGAACCTATATGGTTGCGTAAGTTGTTATTTTATCTTTTAATCGAACCCCACGTGAGTCGCTTGGAAGATATATAAATACAATGTTCTCTTTCTAGAAAGGAGGACATTTTTTTATGCTTGAATTCAAGATAATACAAGAATTAAAACCAAATACTGAAATTCTAGAAATAATCAAAAGCTACACTTACATAACTAAAAACGGTAAGGTTAAACACTTACTGAAAACAAATTTACAATTTGTTGAACCAACTAAGTACATAATTACATATCCTACTACTCTTACAATACTAGAATACAAAGTAAACGAAATTAGTAATAAACCATTCTACATTATAGAACATAATCAAAAGTACAACTTAAAAGAAA
>CAZYRI010000067.1:0-2598 GCA_964649575.1 uncultured Clostridium sp.
CCAATGTCATTTAGTTAACTATTTTTCTAATAAAACCATTTAAGAAATTATTTTTCTGAATGGTTTTATTTTTTTTGATTTTGTAACAATTATATACAGAAATTATTGACATGTTGCCATAAATATATCCAAGTATTATAATATAGTTATAAAATAACAAAAGAATAGGAAAAAATGTATGTACGATAATGAAAGATGCCTTATATTTGATGAATCAGGAAATTTGGGTATAGCTGGTAGATATTTTGTAATTTCTTGTATAGATACAATGAATGCAAAATCTTTACATAATATAATGAAAAGAAAATTAAAACAAGCTGGTGATAAATTCCCGGAATTAAAAACTTTACATGCGCATGAAATCAAAGCAAAAGATGCTTATCCATGTGTAAAATATCACATATTGGAAAGTATACTTTCTAAAAAGGTTACCATATCCTATATTGTTGTAGACCTACATTATACTGAAGAAAGATTATTGAAAGATAAAAATATTTTGTACAATTTTGCATCTAAAATACTTATTTCCAAGCTCATTACGAAAGCGGATGAAGGAAAAACAGTAAATATTTTATTTGACAATAAAACAACAAAAATAGCTTCAAAAAATTCATTAAGAGAATATATTATAGCCCATATCGTATATGAAGAAGGCTTAGATGTTAATATTAACTTTGAATATAAAGATTCTGATGCGGGAGATGCATTTGTTATTCAAGCGGCTGATTATGTTGCCAATGGATTATATGCTAACTATGAATATGATAATGGAATATATGAAGATTTGATAAGAAAAAAAGTAAATATAGTACAACATTTTCCATATAAAAATTTCGGAAAATAAAAGTAAAATAAAACATAAAATATGACATAAGGCCTTGCATTTTAGCATATAATATGCTAAGCTATCAATAGAGAATCTTATGGGTATGTAAGCCCATATTAGTGTGTGAATCTTTTGAACATAAGCTGCCTGTGTGGTAGCCGCTAGTATGGCAGTACCCATTTGTTATTTACATTTTTCATATTGAAGTATAAATGATGACTTTATTTATTATCATTTTAGGAGCTTCGTTATATATGAAAAATGCAACTCCATTGGAAATTAAATCAATTATCATTCAAAATATTGAAGAGATGGAAGAAAATTCATCTCTTTTTGTCGTTCATCCGGATGCTGATTTTACACGCAATAGAGTCTTTACTTTCGGTAAAACAATGAAAGCAATTTTAGGGATGCGAGGTAATACACTTGATAAGGAATTAGATGACTATTTTAATACTACAGGTCAATATGCAACATCTTCCGCTTTTGTGCAACAAAGAAATAAAATTCTTCCATTGGCTTTTGAATATCTATTTCATGCTACAAATGACCAAAGCGAAGTATATGATTTAAAAACATATGAAGGCTATCATCTATACGCTGTAGATGGATCTGATTTGAATGTATATTATGATGAAAATGCAGAATCTTTTTTCCCTAATGGCAAAAATAAAGGTTTTAATCAGCTTCATATGAATTGTTTATACGATGTTCTTAATAATATATATAAAGATTGTATTATACAACCTTCTCCTAAGACCAACGAATCTCGGGCTGCATGGAAAATGGCAGAGCGTTCACATATGCCAGAAAAGTCAATCTTGATTGGTGATAGAGGCTATGATTCCATGAATTTGATAGAGCATTGTAAGCGGGCGGGTGTAGAAGTCTGCATTCGCGTAAAAGAAGATTGGATTAAGGAAGTTGCTAATCTGCCAATGGAAGATTGCGATATAGATATATCATTTGAACTTCGACAGACTCAAAGAAAACAGGATAGAATAGATTATCGTCTTGGAAAAGCGAAATATATAAGCGGTATCTCAAAATATGGAAAGTATAAGAAGTCACAATCTTGGGATTTTGAACTTCCTTTTATGTTCTCTATTCGTATTGTAAGATTTAAAAAGCCCGACGGAGAATATGAAACAATTGCTACTACGCTTAACAGATTTCAGTTTCCTGCTAATAAATTATGCAGCCTCTATCACATACGCTGGAATGAAGAGACTGCTTTCAGACAGTTGAAATATAATCTTTCGCTTGTAAGTCTTCACAGCCGTAAAGAAGACTCTATTAAACAGGAGATTTTTGCCAGACTCATCATGTTCAATTTTGTATCAAGAATATCTGCTCTTGTAACAGTAAAACCTCGAAAACAAAATAATAAATATATTTATCGCATTAATTTTACAATGGCAGTTCAACATTGTATAAATTTTTTTAGATATCGAGGTAACGAGCCTCCGGATGTGTGTAAGAAAATACGTAGGCATATCAGACCAGACCGTCCAGGCAGGTCCGATACACGTAAGATAAAACCGAAAACATCTGTATATTTTTTATACAGAATAGCATAGACATATTTTAGGTATGTTTTGTTTCTGTGCATGAAAATGGAATTATTTTACAAAATTCAATAAAAATAGGCGTTCTTTCTTGTGTTACCATAGAAAGTATCGCCTATTTTCTTGTTTTCTACCTTAACTAAATGGGGTTTTACTATTTCTAATATTTAATCGATATTTATTACTATTAACTAAATGACATTG
>CAZYRI010000068.1:0-2409 GCA_964649575.1 uncultured Clostridium sp.
AACTTGCTCACTAACTTGCTCACTAACTTGCTCACTAACTTGCTCACTAACTTGCCTACTTCGTTGTTCAGTAACAACATTGTTTCTAAATATAACTTTAAAACTATCTCTTTCCTCATAAAATTCAGGTTCTGGTAATCCATATTTTTTCATTTCCCTTTTCATTGTTGGTATTCCAGAATGTCGATTTTCAATTACAGAGCCTTTTTCTTCTAAAATTCTAACTATTGTTGGATTTCTAGATTCCATAGTTGTAGCAGTACCTAATTTTTCTAGTTTATTAGTACCATATAATGTTCCAGGATTTAATACTTCTATTCTATCCTCATACATATTAACAGATATATAAGCATTTTCTGTTTGAGTAGAATAATCTCTATGTATTAAAGCATTGGCTACTGCTTCTCTTAAAGCTTCTAAAGGATATTCTGTCCTATTAGTTCTGTTCCCATTTGCATCTATAATAATACTAGTTTTCATATTTCTTCTTAAAAAGTTCATTGTCCCGTTAAGCATTTCTTCTATTGTTCCTTCAACTCTTTTGTTATCAATGAATCTTTCACCTAATGTTCCTGTATCACCTAATTCTGTACCAGGAACTACAACACAAGCAACAAATAATTGTGGATAAAAACTTTGAGGATATTCACCAAATGTCATAACACCTGCTAAAGTAGGATATATTTGCTCTTTATTAGAATCTATTATCCCACATAATCTTAAACACTTATTAAAACTATTTTTAGAAAAATGTGGTTTATTACTTTTAACTTTTTCCAAGTATAAATTTAATTGTTCTTCATTCAAATCTTCCACAGTTGCCCTCTTACTTGGCCTAGTATCTTCAAATATATGGTCGTTATAACTTTGAAGTGAATACAATTCATAATCCGTCATCTTATCATCTCTATCACCAACACGTGTATAAGAACCATTTTTTATTCCACTAGGTTTGTAATAACATGGCTTTTTATTTTGTAATATTTCTCCTACTCTTACAGCAACAATATTTTTTTCTTCAAATTCAAATGCCAATATATCTGGACGAATAGTCGGTTCCATAGAATCACTACATAAATTAGTAATTTGTTTTTGAAGATCATTTACATCATACACACCCTCAGTAGCAAAATCCTTATCTTCACTTAAACCAAATATTATAAGTCCACCATATTTGTTGGAAAAACTTGAAAATGTATCGTAGCACTTTTTAGGAAATCCACCTTTAGCTGTTTTTGCTTCTATTCTATCTGTTTCTGTTTTATATTTTCTTAAATAAGTTATTGCCTCTAATACTTCGTTTTTATCCATAGCATCATCTCCTTTCATTATTATACCATTTTTTCATATCTTTTACTTGTCGAATATTGATAATTTATTAAAAATATAAATTATTCTTAGAATAGTTTACAAAAAGTCCACTCGTAACCGGACTTTTTTCATTCAAAACCAGACTTTTTGATTTAGCTACAATTTGTAATTAACTCAAAACAAAACACTTTCTATCATAACTTCATCTTCTTCCTTTTTTACTCTTATCTCTTTAACAAATCTTTCTAAAAACATCTTTTTCTCATGGTTATTTAACTTAATAAAATTGCTCTTTAAATTAACAATTATTTCTTTTATTAAATCTTCATTTGTTTCTATTAACTCATTTTCTTTATTATCTATTAATTCTAACTCTTTACTAAGTACACTTATTTTTGAATCAACTACTTCTTTAATATTTTTAAATGTTTCATAAACTATTTCATCTATAGAAAATAATTCTGTTGCATCGATCTTTTTTCTATTTAACTTATCTATTTCCTGTTTTATCTTATTAACTTCTTTTTCATTTAATTTATCTTCTTTCTTTAATATTTTCTTATTAAATTTAAAATCTTTAATATTATCTAAATATTTTAAGAAAGAATTCTCTAATTTATAATGGGAAAATCCTGGAGCATTACAGCTATTATTATGATGACCGTTACATCTATATGTAATATATTTCTTTCCACTTTGAACTTGTTGTCTAGCGTGATATTTCCCATTACAATAACTACATCTAAGTACTCTAAAATAATAGGTATCATCTGAGGAATATTTCTTATTATGAAACTTCTTTCGTCTCTTCATTAATTCTTGAACTCCATAAAACATATCTTTATCAATAATATCTGTTATGTCTTTACCAACCACTTCAAAGTTATTTTTCTTATTAACTCCATATCTAACATTTCCAATATAAAGAGGATTATTTAAAATTGAATTAATCGTGGACCCGTTCCAATGTCCACCTCTTTTAGTAGGAACATTTAAATCTTTTAATTTCTTAGCAATTTTTAACATAGAATCTCCTTCTAAATACCACTCATATATTTTTCTAACATAGTAAGATTCTTGTTTATTAACAACTAACTT
>CAZYRI010000069.1:0-2265 GCA_964649575.1 uncultured Clostridium sp.
TATTAATTTAATTTGTTTGCTTTTAATAATAAATCTTAAATGATATAATGATTAAGAGGTAAAAAATATGACATTAAATGATAAACAATTAGAAGCAGTTAATCATACAGAAGGACCTTGTTTAGTTTTAGCTGGAGCTGGAAGTGGTAAAACAAGGGTATTAACTGAAAGAATAATAAAACTTATAGATGATGGTGTTAGTCCATATAATATTTTAGCAATAACTTTTACAAATAAAGCTGCTAAAGAGATGAGAGTAAGGGTTCAAAATAAAATAGGAAGTGTTGCTGATTCTATATTTATTGGTACATTTCATTCTTTTGGACTTAGAATTTTAAGAGAAAATTATGATGCGATAGGATATTCATCAAACATTACTATATTAGATACTGATGATACTAAATCATTAATAAAAAGAATATTAAAAGAGAATAGTTATGATCCAGCGGATTATGATATAAAACATATTATAAATAAAATAAGTTCTGCTAAGAATGATGGTATAAGTCCTTTTGAATTTTCTAAATTATTTTTAAATGAACATGATAAAGTAATTGCTCTTGTATATGAAAAATATTTAAAATTATTAAAAGAGAATAATTCAGTTGATTTTGATGATTTATTATTAAAACCAGTTGAAATATTTAAGAAAAGAAAAGATATATTAGAAAAATATCAAGAAAGATTTAGATATATTTTAGTTGATGAATATCAAGATACTAATAGTATTCAATATGAATTATGTAAGTTACTTGCTAAAAAGTATAATAATATTTTTGTAGTGGGAGATGCGAATCAATCTATATATTCATGGAGAAATGCTGATTATAGAAATATACTTAATTTTGAAAAGGATTATAAGAATGCTCATGTAGTTCTACTTGAAGAGAATTATAGAAGTACTAATTCTATCTTAAAAGCGGCTAATTCTGTTATTAAGAATAATAGTGAAGGAACTAAACTTAAATTATGGACATCTCTTGATGATGGTGAAAAGATTGAATATATAAGAGTTGAAGATGAGATTAAAGAGAGTAGTTTTGTTATTAATAAAATAAAAGATTTAGTTAGTATGGGATATAGTTATAGTGATTTTGCTGTTCTTTATAGAACTAATGCTCAAAGTAGAACAGTTGAAGAAGCTTTTGTTAGAAATAATATTCCATATAATATAATAGGTAGTTATTATTTCTATAATAGGAAAGAAATAAAAGATTTAATTGCTTATTTAAATATAATATATAATACTAATGATTCTGTTAGTTTAGAAAGGGTTATTAATACTCCTAAAAGAGGTATTGGTACTAAGACTATTGATAATATAAGAGAAAAAGCTAATATGAATGATGTATCATTATTTGATGCGATTGATAGTGGTAAGGAACTTGAATTTAAGAAATTAATATTAGAATTAATTGAGGATTCTAAGAGTTTAAATTTATCAGATTTAATTGAAGATGTTCTTGTTAAAACTGGTTTAAGAAGAGAGTATGAACTTGATAAGTCAATTGAGAGTGATACTAAGGTTGAAAACTTAAATGAGTTTAAGAGTTTAGCTATTAATTTTGAAGATAATGGTATATATGATTTATCAACTTTTTTAGAAAATATTATGTTAGTTAGTGATAAGGGACAGTATACAGAAGATGATAATAAAGTTAATGTTATGACATTACATTCAGCAAAAGGTCTTGAATTTAATGTGGTGTTTATTCTTGGTATGGAAGAGGGAATATTTCCTCATAGTAGAAGTTTTGAATCTGCTAAGGAACTTGAAGAAGAAAGAAGACTTTGTTATGTTGGTATAACAAGGGCTAAGAAAAAATTATATTTACTTTCTGCTAGAACTAGAACTTTATATGGTAAAACTAGTGGTACTATTGAAAGTAGATTTATTAAAGAAGTTGATTCTTCTGTAATAAATATTAAGAATGAAAGTGTAAATAAGAATGAAAATAAAAAAGTAGGTAATATGTATAATAATACTACTGTTGATGGACTTAAAGCTGGTGATGCGGTTATTCATACTATCTTTGGAGAAGGAGTAATTGTTAAGATAAGTGGTAATATTGCTACTGTTGCATTTAAGTATGGAGTTGGTATTAAGAGTATAGCTGCTAATCATAAATATTTATCTAAAAAGTAAACTAATTGTATATTAACAAGTTATTAACATTTAGACAAAATAAAATCTTTCAAGTTTGAAAGATTTTTTTATTTAATTATATCTTTATGTTTTTTATAGAATTCTTTAAGTGCTGTTTC
>CAZYRI010000070.1:0-2242 GCA_964649575.1 uncultured Clostridium sp.
GTAACAAGAGAAAGAATAAGACAAATAGAAAAAAAAGCATTAAGGAAATTAAGACACCCAAGCAGAAGCAAAAAACTAAAAGATTATATGAACTAGGGAAAATATAAAAGAGTTATTCGTATATATGAATAGAACATTTAGTATATAATTTTTATATATTTATCTTCAAAAATCAAAAAAAATCGCCTATTCCCTTGACTTTTTAATGATTTTATGTTACCATAGTAATAGATTATTAAATTTTAATAGAGAGGTGAAAATTCTTAAAAGAAATTTTAAGAAGATATATATGGGATTAAAGGACTGGTTAAATGAATTGAAAAAAGTAAGTGAACCAAGAGAAGAGGAAAAAATTGACAATGCAGTGATAGAAGAATTAGCAAAAATGGGGATAGAAGATAAAACAGCTGATATTGAAAATAATAGTTGCAATTGGGAAGTAAAGAGAAGAAAATTGAGTGCACAATTAGCTGCGGAAGTAGATGAGAGAGCCGCCGGGGAAAATGCAGTTTCAAAAGCAGGGAAAAGAAAAGCTCAAGTACAACAAATAAAAGAATAAAGAATAAATGCTAGCTATAAATGAAGCTAGCATTTTAAAAAATTTATAGATTATTCTTGACAAAAAGAAATAATACTATTATAATGATAATTGCTGTTTAAAAAATATATATGGCGAGATAGCTCAGCTGGCTAGAGCAACTGGTTCATACCCAGTAGGTCGAGAGTTCGAATCTCCCTCTCGCTACCAAAAATAAAATCATGATTTTCTCATGATTTTATTTTTGTACTACAACTATTCAGTTTCTTTATTATTTTCATCAGAAGAATCTTCTTCTTCATTTTGCTCAGTTTTTTCTTCTTTATTTTCAGAGCGAGATTTAGGAATAACAATATTCTTTGGCTTTTGTTGAGACCTATTAACATTTAAATGGTCATATACGGGTGAAATATCTAAATCCTTACCAGTTCCAGAAACGATTTCAATTTTTTTTTGCTCTTCAATTTCATTCATCTTAATTACTCCTCTCAAGTATATAAAATAAGATAGATAATAACCACTCTTAAAATAATCTTACCATATGAAAAAATAAAATACAAGTAAAATTATAGTTTATTTGACACTTTTCGAAAATCGTGGCATAATGTATATATTAAAAAATAAGAGGTAGATTTTATGGAAATAAAAAAAGCAAAATCAATAGTTGAATCAATATTATTTTCTGTAGGGAGACCAGTTCAAATTAACGAATTAGTAATGTCATTAGAAATACCTAGAGAAGATATTATAAATATAATTGAAAGTATGAAAAATGAATTCAAAGAAAATGAAAGAGGAATTGAAATAATAAAAGTAAATGAAGCTTATCAATTTACTACCAAAAGAGAAAATTACGAATACATATATTCAATAATAGATAAAAGAAGCAAACCGAACTTATCACAAGCAGCGCTAGAAACTTTAGCAATTATTGCATATAACCCATTAATTACAAGAGCCGAAATCGAATCAATAAGAGGAGTTAACTCAGATGGTACAATATATAGATTACTAGAGCACAATATAATAGAAGATGCAGGAAAATCTAATGCTCCGGGAAAACCAACAATGTATAAAACAACTGATGAATTCTTAAAATTATTTGGATTTTCATCATTAGAAGAATTGCCAGAACTTCCAAAGTATAAACTAGATGAAAATCAACAAATAGTAATTGATGATATAATGGAGGTTCCAGAGCCCGGAAGGGAAGGAAGTGTAAAATTAAAAAATGAAGATTCAGATAATGTATATGAAAATGTTTAAAAATATAAAGAGAAAGAAGAGAGATAAATGGGAAAAAATAAAAATGAGTTTGTTAAAGAGATAACAAACATAGAAGATGATTTTGCTCAATGGTATACAGATATAGTAGTAAAAGCTGATTTAGCAGATTATACAGATACAAAAGGATGCATAGCAATAAAACCATATGGATATGCGATATGGGAGAATATTCAAAAATATACAGACAGCAAATTTAAAGAAACAGGAGTAGAAAATACGTATTTTCCAGTATTAATCCCAGAAAGTTTACTTCAAAAAGAGAAAGACCATGTTGAAGGATTTGCTCCAGAAGTTGCTTGGATCACTGAAGCTGGTGGAAAACAATTAGATGAAAAATATTGTATTAGGCCAACATCAGAAACTATAATATCAACAATGTATTCAAAATGGTTAAATTCATGGAGAGATTTGCCAATG
>CAZYRI010000071.1:0-2129 GCA_964649575.1 uncultured Clostridium sp.
AATATAACCAGTAAGTGATGGAATTAATACAGCTGCTAAGATACCAATGATAACTATAACAACGATTAATTCAGTTAATGTAAAACCTTTTTTATTCTTTAATTTTAATGTATTCGTCATGATTTTCTCCTTTTAACTACCACTTGTTGTTGATGCATCAGCAGTTGAAAAAGCACCAGTAGATGCAGTATATGTTACAACAAATTTACCATCTTTACTTGTATATTTGAAACCATCTTTATAACTATTACCCTCATTATAATCTTCTAATCTGTCGCTTGTATCACTTTCATCTTCATCATCTTTTGCATCTAATAATCCTAAAGATACTACATATTCATTGAAACCCTTTTTTCCATCAGTAGTCCCAGCAGATTGTTCCAATAACCATGTTTTATGTGCTTCAGCTATTGGTTGTGCTTCTTGTTCGGCAGCACTCTTCTTAGCTTTAGTAATATAACCAGTAAGTGAAGGAATTAATACAGCAGCTAAAATACCAATAATAACAATAACTACGATTAATTCAGTTAAAGTAAAACCTTTCTTATTTTTTAATTTTAATGTGTTAGTCATTTTTCCTCCTCGTATAATATATATTTATCTAAAAATAGATAACAAATTTATATAAAAAGAATATTAAGAAAAATGTTTATGATAGAGTATGTTCAGTATCTTTATGTTCACTAGTAGTAAACTTTTGAGTAGATCTATCAAATTCACAATGATATTTACCAGTACAATAAGTAAATCCTGCTTTATCAGCTTTGTAAATATTATTATCATCAACACTAACAAGTCCTTCTGCATAACCTTTGAATGATGTTAAGTATTCTTCATCACTTGGATTTTTATTAGTCTCTAAAATTGTTCCAGCTTCAACTTCCATTAACCAAGCACTATGAGCTTCAATTAAGGTAGCAGCCTCTTGTTCAGCTGCACTTTTTCTAGTTTTTTCAATATAACCAGTTAAAGAGGGAATTAAAACAGCAGCTAAAATACCAATAATAACAATAACAACAATCAATTCAGTCAAAGTGAATCCTTTCTTGTTTTTCAATTTCATTGTGTTAGACATTTTCTTTTTTTCTCCTTTTTCATTATTAATAATATTATTACTATTATAAAAATAGTTATAACCAAAATTATTCATCAATATCAAAGATAATATCATTGAATTCTTGAATAGAAGTATCCCCGTTTAAAACAGCTCTTTGGCAAGTATCTTTTAAACTTAACATACCATTCTTTTTAGCTAAAGCTCTAATTTCTTCAGTAGTACCACCTTTTTGAATTAAAACTTTAATATCTTCATCAACTTCCAAAATCTCATGAATACCAATTCTACCTTTATAACCAGTATTGTTACAAGCAGGACAACCATGGGCTTTATAAATAGTAGTTTTCTTATTTAAACCTAAAACTTTCATTTCTTTATCAGAAGTTTCATAAGGGATTTTACAATGAGGGCATAATCTTCTAACTAATCTTTGAGCAATAACACCAGATAAAGCATCACTAACAAAGTAAGGTTGCACGCCCATATCAACAAGACGAGTAACAGCTCCTGGAGCATCGTTAGTATGGATAGTAGAAAAAACTAAGTGACCAGTAATAGCGGATCTAATAGCAATTTCCGCAGTTTCTTCATCTCTAATTTCCCCAATCATAATAACATTAGGGTCTTGACGCAAGATAGAACGCAAAGCCGCAGCAAAAGTCAAATTAGCTTTGTTGTTAACTTGGACTTGATTAACGCCATCAATAGTATATTCAACAGGGTCTTCAACAGTAATGATGTTCAAATCCTTATCAGTTAATTCTCTAACAAAAGAGTAAAGAGTAGTACTTTTCCCACAACCCGTAGGACCAGTTAATAAGACAATACCATAAGGGAGATTAATCATTCTATCAATCTTTTTATTTTCTTCGGGATAGAAACCTAATTTATCTCTAGTAAAGTCAAAAGCCTTAGTATCTAAAATTCTAATAACAATACGCTCACCATAAACAGTAGGTAAAGTAGAAACACGGAAATCAAATTTTGTCCCATTTAAGATATATTTAATTCTCCCATCTTGAGGAATACGACGTTCGGCAATATTAATACCAGCTAAGATTTTAATTCTTGT
>CAZYRI010000072.1:0-2079 GCA_964649575.1 uncultured Clostridium sp.
TTTCTATCATTAACTAAAAAAGAAACAATTAATCAATTTGTTTGTTTCTTATTTACCTAAATATTCTTTAATAATACTTGCTACTCCTACTGCTTCATTTATTAATTCTTTATAATGTTCTGTTATAAATATTTGATTATTATCTTTAGCTTTAAGTTCATGTTCTAAAGCTATTTCTGATAATTTCTTTAATCCTAAATATTTACTATCACTTTTTATCGAATGTGCATATACTGCATATTCACTTAAATTATTTTTATTTTCTTTTAATTTAGTAAGTTTATCTCCTAGTTCATTAAAAAATTCTTCCATTGTTTCATTATATGTATCTATATCTCCTAATAATTCTAAGCCTTTTTCTACTTCTATATTATTTTCTTTTAAATAATTTATATCATGTATTTTATTTTCTTTTACTTCTTCTTTTTCATCTTTTTCTTTATAACTTATATATGTATTTATTACTCTATCTAACTCTTTTTTATCTATTGGTTTTGATATATAATCACTGAATCCCATCTTTATATATTCTTCTTCTGATCCTTCTGTTGCATTTGCTGTTAAGGCTACTACTGGTATATCAAAATTATGTAATTGTTTTAGTCTTTTATATGTTTCTACTCCATCTATTTCTGGCATCATTATATCCATAAATATAATATTAAAATCTAAGTCTTTACTACATATTTCTATTGCTTCTTTTCCACTTAGTGATGTAACTATATCTAAATTATATGGTTTTAAAAAATTAGTTGCAACTTTTAAATTTAATTTATTATCATCTACTATTAATACTCTTTTTTTATCACTTTTATTTATTTTTATTGGTATTTCTTTTTTTATTTCTGTTTCTACTTTTGTTTCAAATATTTCTTTTAATTCTTTTTGTTCTTTATTACTATGTCTTAAGTATTTTTTTAGTATTTCTAATAACTCTTCTTTTACTATTGGTTTTGCTAGATAATCATTAAATCCCATCTTTATATATGCTTCTTTTATTCCTGATAAGGCATTGGCTGTTAGAGCAACTGTTGGTATATTAAATCCTTCTATTTCTTTTAATTTTACAAGTGTTTCTGTTCCTCTTAATTTTGGCATCATATCATCTAGTAATATTAAATCATAACTATTGTTTTCTTTGATATTATTTATTGCTTCTATTCCACTTTCTAATAATACTGTATGTATATCATATTTTTTTAATAATTTATCTGCTACTTTTAAATTTAATTTATTATCATCTACTACTAATACTCTTGCATTTGGAAAATCATAATTTTCTTCTTCTACTTCTCTAATCTCTTCTCCATCATGTAATTTTATAATTTGTTGTTTTAAATATACTGTAAATGTTGATCCTTGTCCATATATACTTTGTACAATTATTTTTCCACCCATCATTTCTACTAATCTTTTTGTTATCGCAAGTCCTAGTCCTGTTCCTTCTATAGTTGTATTTCTATCTTCTTCTAATCGATTAAACTTAGTAAATAATGAATTTATTTTATCTTCTTTTATTCCTCTTCCTGTATCTTCTACTGATATTACAAGTGAAGATTCATCTCCTTGATTTACACAACTTACATTAAAATTTATATGTCCTTTTTCTGTATATTTAACAGCATTTGTTAAAATATTTGTTATTATTTGTTTTATTTTTCCTATATCTCCATATAAAACACTTGGTATATCGGGAGCAAAATTAGTATTTAATTCTATTGGTTTCTCTCCTATTCTTGGTATCATTAGTTTAGCTAAATTTTCTAAATTAGGAAGTAGTTTATAATTAGTATTAACTATTTCCATTTTATCTGCTTCTATTTTACTTATATCTAGTATTCCATTTACTATTTCTAATAAATTTCCACTTGCCATTATAATATCTTCGGCATCTTTTTTAGCATCTTCCAAAGTTTCTTCTGTTTTTATACATTCACTAAATCCTACAATGGCATTAAGTGGTGTTCTTATTTCATGTGACATACTACTTAAAAAGTCTGACTTGGCCCTATTTGCCTTTTCTGCATGGTCTTTGGCTAGTTGTAATTCATTCATTAATTTCATATCGGGATTTTCTAT
>CAZYRI010000073.1:0-2030 GCA_964649575.1 uncultured Clostridium sp.
CAATTATTTTTATATCATTATCTAAATAATAATTATAATTTCTTTTTTCACTACCTTTTATATTTATTACTCCAGAATATTCATCTTTCTTTAATATTGTTTCACTACCATACATACTATATCCATATTCCATCATACTAATTGTATCACTACTTCTATTATCTTTAGTATTACTTTTCATAACAACACTAATAAGTCTCATATTATTTTTACTCATAGTAGCAGTTAAACAATAACCAGCTTTATCTGTATAACCTGTTTTAAGACCATCTATTCCTTTGTAAAATTTAATTAATTTATTTGTATGTTAATATTGCTATAGTAAAAATGGTATCAAATTGAAAAACTCACTTAATAATTCCTTCTATTTCTTTTTGTTCTTCTTTTGTAGGTGGTATTGATTCACATCTTTTACCATTTCAAAGCATTACTCCATCAGTATCATAAGAAATAATTTTATTATATATTATTTTATGTACAACAAAAAACAATGTAATTTGTTTTACACTGTTTAATAATTTTATTTTTTAAATTTATATTTTGTAGGTTCAGAAGACTCAATTAAATTTGAATCTAATAATAATGCAATTATTTCTGATGCTCTAGATTTTTTTACCTCAAATATTTCTGCAATGTCTTCCCATTTGAAATCATATTGATAACTAAATTTATCAAATAATTTTTGAATTTTATCATAAGTACTCTTAGTAACATTCATTGGAAGATTTTTATGTAATTTTATTACAAAATAATCTTCATCACTTACAACATTTCCACTTCCACCCGGGATCTTCTCATTCTTAACTGAACTTTTTTTAATATAATTTTTATTTGGAAAAATCACTTTAAATGATGAAGTATCAGAATTAAATGTTGGTTTAACATCATAATCACTATAGGATTCAACGATTCTTGTCAAGCCGCTTCCTCTACGCTCCATAAAATGTAATCTATTAAATATATCTGAAATAACTCTATTTCTTCTCATTGATGAAATTTTAGTTATATCTAAGTTTTGAACAAAACTGCCATCAATCATTCCACCAGGTGATGTTATTTCTAATCTATTATCATATATGTCTATATGAATTTCAGAACCCACTATTTGATAATCTCTGTGAATGATAGCATTAACAATAGCCTCACGAATAGCTCTAACTGGATAATCTTCTACTTCTATTCTTTTCATACCTTTAATTTCCCACCCAATTCTAGAATGGTTTTTAATAAATATCTCAGCATTTTCTAGAAGTGAAATAATACTACCCATATATTCTTTATCATCTATAGCATCTCCATCAACAGAGCCTTTAACTAAACCTTTCCATCTTGTACAAAATATTCTTGATTGAATTAATAAACCTTGATCTGACAAAAGCAAACCAGCATTTGTTACTTTTTTATCTTTTGTTATTAATTCTAATGATATATAATCCTTATCCTTGTTTAATTCTCTTCCAGTTTCATTCTTTAGTGATGCACTTAACAAAGTAAAACTTACATCAGAAATACCATACTTGCTAGGTAATTCATCAAATGTTGTGTTTTGGCCTTTTAAAATCAATCCATCCAATATATGTTTAGGAGCCGATATTGATTGATTTCCTGCTCTGACAAAAGCCTCTTTTCTTCCTTCACCATTATAATAATATGGAGTTCTAGGACCATCACCTACTTTTACTTCCATAAAATCCCTATTATTTTCTTTAAAAGTTTTTAATTCATATCTTGGAAGTGGTGTAATTTTATCATTTATTAATTCAGATACTTTTTCAGAATCTTTAACAATATTATCTAATCCAACAGGTTCTCTATCCACATCTCTTACACCAAATAGTAATATTCCACCATTTGAATTAGCAAAGGCAGAAACTGATTTAAGCCAACTTTTAGATTTATTATACTCAACTTTCTCCTTAAATTCTATATTACTATTTTCTACTCTTTCATAGTCTTTTAACTGCATATAACACCTCCATCACTATTATTTATTATACATTATTTTTTTTATTTTCTTGTCAAATTATGTT
>CAZYRI010000074.1:0-2018 GCA_964649575.1 uncultured Clostridium sp.
AAGTCAAATTATGAAACTCTTTTCTTTAAAACAATTATTCCAACTGCTGATATAAATGTTGCTACTAAAACATAACTAATTATATCTAACGTACCTGTTTTTGGTGTTTCATCTTTTTCATCTTTTTCTGTTGTTTTTGTTTCTGTTGTAGTAGGTGTTTCAGTATTTGATACCTTTTCTGCTAATGTATAAGTACTGAAATGGTCTGTTGTAAATATAGCATATCCATCTTCTATTGTTACTTCATGTTCTTCTTTTTCCCCTGTTGATGTTATATAATAAACTATTAACGCTTTTCCATTTAATTCAGTTGGTACTGGAATTTTAACAATAAATTTTCCATTTTCTAACTTTTCGATTTTTGCACCTTGTGCATCAGAATATAATGTAATATCATATGATTTATAATTTTCAGTTCCTATTTTATCTTTAATTGAATTATCATTTACATCCTTTACTGTTACCGAAGTATCTAGTGGAATACTTGATTCTTCACTTGTTATTTGAATATTTGATTCTATATTTGTTCCTATATATGTTGGTTCTACTAATTTATCAGTTGATGCTTTAACAATATAAAATTTATATGTTCTACTACCAATTTTTATATTGTAGTAATTGCCATCACTTGTTATTGGATAGTCTGGATCTTCAGAAAATTCTGGTAGTGAACTTAACAAGCCACCATATGATACGACAACAGATGAATTTCCTAAATAATCATTAATTCTTTTTTGTGCTGCTGCAATAAAAGCTTCCTTTGTATTTTCAGTATTTTGTGGTATATAGATAACTCTTTTTAAATAAATTCCTTCTTCTTTTGTTCCATATAAATATCCATTATAAAATATACTCATTGGTCCAAATGCTGATTCATACATTAAAGTTTCATCTTGTTCTCCTGCTCTAATATCTATATAGTAAGTTACATTAGAACCACTTGTAACATTATTTAATGTACTATATTTCAATGCCCTACCAGGAGCTCCTGAATTCCATAATTCTGATTTATCACTTGTTAAATAATAATTTATTAAAGACAAATCTTCAACAAAATAATATTTACTTGGATCACTCCTATCAGAATTATTTAACTTACTAAAATAACCATCAACAACTGAATTTGATTTTGGCTCATCATAAGTAGCATTAAGAGTATATTTTGCTAACCATCCTGATAAAACTATTTCTTCTCCGTTTTCCCAAGTAGAAGAATAATCATCAGTATTAATCTGAATTGTAATACTGTCATATGAATCACTTGAGTTACTCCAAGCAGATACAGCACATCCATCAAGTTGTAATAAATTACCAAAATATCCACTTAATAAAAAGTCTGCTTCTTCAATTGATGTTGGCTTTTTTGCTTTAATTATAATATTTTCTCCATCTGGTGCTATTTTTTTGATTAATGCATCTGCATCATCTTTTGTTGCAGTTGCATATACATTATTACTTAATAATAATATAATTGCAAAAATAAAAAATGTTAAAAGCAATGCTAATTTTTTAAACTTTTTCATAAGTTTAACGACCCCCCTTTTTTAATATTAGTATCATAATATCATTATTGTCGAAAATTGTAAATAGTTTTTTTTTAATTTTTGTACAAAATATAACTGAATATCAGTTATATTTTATGTAACATCTTTTCAGTATAATTTTAAGAGTAATGAAAATACTATGAAAAGAGGTTATGCTATGGAAAAGTTTGTAATGAAAAAATCTGCTGAAGCAAATATATATAAGAGTATCAGATTTCCTGTTGAATTAAATTCACAAATAATTGATATTGTTGAGAAAGCAAATAAAGGACTAGACAAAAAAGAATATTCTTTCAACGGATTTGTCGTTTCTGCTTGTGAATTTGCTTTAAAACATATGAAATAATAAGGAGCAAACAAATTAGTTTGTTCCTTACATCTTTCTTTCTAAATCTTTTTCTCTTTCCTCGTGTTTTATTTGTTTTTCATATTACTACTAATAGACATATATTAAAGTAAGCGACAACTTACTAT
>CAZYRI010000075.1:0-1913 GCA_964649575.1 uncultured Clostridium sp.
ATTATATCTAAATTATGTTCAATCACTATTACAGTATCACCATTATCAACTATTCTATTTAATATAACAAGTAATTTTTTAATATCATCTTGATGTAATCCAGTTGATGGTTCATCTAATATAAATACACTTTTCCCAGTAGGTTTCTTTTGTAATTCTTTTGCTAGTTTTACTCTTGATGCTTCACCACCAGATAAAGTCACTGCACTTTGTCCAAGTTGTACATATCCAAGTCCTACTTCTTCCATTATTTTTAATGTTTTATATACTTTTGGAACATTTTCAAATATACTTAGTGCTTCATGTACTCTTGTATTTAATATTTCAGCAATATTTAGCCCTTTAAATTTTATTTTTAATGTTTCTTTGTTATATCTAGTAGCATTACAAATATCACAAGGAACATAAACATCTGGTAGGAAATGCATTTCTATCTTTTTAACACCATCTCCGCTACAAGCTTCACATCTTCCACCTTTTACATTAAAACTAAATCTACTTTTATCATATCCTCTTATTTTAGCTTCTTTTGTGCTTGCGAATACATCACGAATACTATCAAATACTCCTGTGTATGTTGCTGGATTACTTCTTGGTGTTCTACCTATTGGATCTTGTGTGATATTTACTATCTTATCTACATTTTCTATGCCTTTAACAGTTTTATACTTACCAGGTTTTTCTTTTGATCTATTTATTGTACTTGATAATATTTTACATAGTATTTCATTTACTAATGTACTTTTTCCACTACCTGATACTCCTGTTACACAAATAAATTTACCAAGTGGGAACTCTACTGATATATTCTTTAAATTATTTTCTTTGCATCCTGTTAATTTAATAGATTTACCATTTCCTTTTCTTCTCTTCTTTGGTACTTCTATTTTTTCTTTACCAGATAAGTATCTACCAGTAATACTTTTATCATTTTTCATTACTTCTTCTGGTGTACCTTTTGCAACTAAATATCCACCTTCTGTACCTGCTTTTGGTCCAATATCAACTAAATAATCTGCTTGTAACATTGTATCTGTATCATGCTCTACTACTACTAATGTATTCCCTAAATCTCTCATTTCTTTTAATGAATCAATTAATCTTTGATTGTCCCTTTGATGAAGCCCAATTGAAGGTTCATCAAGTACATAAAGTATTCCTGAAAGTCTACTTCCTATTTGAGTAGCTAATCTTATTCTTTGTGCTTCACCACCACTTAATGTTGAAGCTGCTCTATTTAATGATAAATATTCAAGACCAACATTTTTTAAGAAGTTTAATCTTTCTTTAATTTCTTTAATTATTAGAAATGATACTTCAGTTTGTTCTTTATTAAGTTTTAATTTATCAAAAAAATCTATTAAATCTCTTATACTCAAGCAAGTTACTTCATATATGTTTTTATTATTTATTCTTACACTTAATGCTTCATCTTTAAGTCTTGTTTGTTGACATGTTGGACATGGAAGTTCTGTCATATATCTACTAATCCATTCTCTTATTTGAGGACTAGTTGTTTCCATATATCTTCTTTCTAAATTAGTTATAATTCCTTCAAAATAATCATAACTTTTTAAAGTACTTCCACTTCTAGTAGTTAATGATAAATCTAATCTATCTGGACTTTTATATAAGATTATATCTAATTCTTTTCTAGTTAAGTCTTTAACTGGTTTATATAAATCAATTCCATAATGTTCTGCTACTAATTTCAGTTTTTTATAAGCTATATTTAATGTTTCACCACTTTGAAATGATGCAACAGCACCATCCATAATAGATAGACTTTTATCAGGTATTAATATATCTTCATCTATATGTAAATTAACTCCTAAACCTTTACAAACTGGGCATGCTCCATATGGACTATTAAATGAAAACAATCTTGGTTCTAATTCTGGTAAACTAAAATC
>CAZYRI010000076.1:0-1771 GCA_964649575.1 uncultured Clostridium sp.
ACTATTAATTCATAATCCATAGCTGATAATAGCAATCCCATTTTAGGACCACTATTTTGACCTAAAATTAAATTATAAATTATTTGAAAATATCTTTTTTGTCTAGCTTTTAATTCTTTTTGATTATCATTATCTGTTTTTACAATAGCATACAAATCAGTTTGTAATTCTTGTGTAGAATTATATTCATTTTTTAAAACAGATATTGTCATTTTTAACCATTCTTTTTCTTCATAAGTTAAAGTATCATAAAATTTTTGGTTAAACTCGTCTAATACATTAATTTTGCTGTTGTTATATTTTTCTAACCAACATCTTGCTCTTAATAATCTATTTTTAAAATATATTGTGCTACAATCTATGTTTTCCTTACTTAATAACATAGCAAGTGCTTCTTCATTATAACTTACCATAGGAAGAAAATTTGCAATATATCCAAAATTAGGATTATTCAAATAATTTTTATTTACACCTGTTAATGATAAAATACTTTCATTTCTATCATCTAATTTTCCTTCAAAATAGGCTTTTACCATTCTATCATATTCAGTATATGCACGTAATACATCATCGTCAAGTGCTATATTGAACTGATGATTGGGTTTGTTTTTTGCATAAAACCACAAAATTAAATTTTTGTCATATACAGCTAATAAATCAGTCAACGTTAATACGTTACCTGTTGAAGATGACATTTTGCCATTTCCACCTTTTATTCCAATAAAATCGTATGCTACATAAGATGGTGCAGCATAATTAAAAATTTGATCTGCAATTTCTTTTGATACGACAAAACTCCCATTTTCAGCCGAATGATCTCTACCACCTGGTTCAAATATTACACCTTCTTGTTGCCATCTCATTGGCCAATCTACTTTCCATTGTAATTTTACGTTTCCACAATTATTTATGTTTTGAATATGATGATACCCACATGAACACTTATATTCTAAATCTCCTGTTATTTCATTATAACCTAAAATTGTAGTTGAATCTTTACCACATTCTTCGCAATATAAACTTATTGGATAATAATTGTTTTTATCTTCTTCTGAAAAATCTTGTGTTTTATATTTAGACATTATATCAAAAATGTCTTTTCTTCTTTTCAGAGCAAGTTTAATTTTTTCATCATATCTTCCACTTTTATATTGTTCAGTTTGTGATATAGTCTCTGGATATATTCCTAATCTACTTAATTCTTCAATAAATCGATCTTCCATCTCTTGTGCATAAGTTTTATTTTTATTAAATGGACTAGGTATACTAGTATATGGCATTCCTATATATTGATTATAACTTTCCGGCATACCATTTGGTACTTTTCTAAATCTATCAAAATCATCAAAGGACAATATAAATCTCACTTTTTTACCTAAATTTTCCAACTCTTTTCCAACAAAGAAAGTAGTAACTATTTCCCTAAAATTACCTATATGTATAAATCCAGATGGACTAACACCGGATGCTATTACAAATTCTTCCTTATCAGGATACTTTTCTATTAATTTTTTTGCTTCTTCTAAAGCCCAATTCATTTTTCATTCCCCCATTCAAATATATTATTAATTATTCAAACTTCCATTTTCAAAAATATATACAGTTCCTATATATCTAACATTATTGTTTGAAATAACTATTGCAGAATCATTTGGCAATCCAATTATCTTAATATTTTTTGAATTTGCTCTTATCTCATTTACTTGTTCTTCATTATTTATATCAAAGTGTGGGTCAATAGTTATATCAGTAATTCCTAATCCTTTATATA
>CAZYRI010000077.1:0-1728 GCA_964649575.1 uncultured Clostridium sp.
ATATATATTCTCCTTCACGCCCGGAGTCAGTACAAACATAAATAGTATCTACATCATCTCTTAAAAGTATTGATTTTATTACATTGAATTGTTGTTCTACACTAGGAATGATTTCATATTTATATTCTTTTGGCATAAAAGGAAGTGTGTCTAATCTCCAAAATTTTAAGTTTTCATCATATTTTTCTGGATATGACATTGTAACTAGATGACCTACGCACCAAGTTACAATCCATTCTTCAGCTTCTAAGTATCCATTTTTTCTATTAGTATTTAATTTTAGTGCCTTAGCAAACTCCATTGCCACAGAAGGCTTTTCTGTTATAAGAACTTTCTTTGCCATATTTTCCCCTTCGTTTTATTCTTCCAATCTTTTATCTATATAATTTAATATAACTTCTTTTATTTCTTGTAATCTTAATTTGTTTTCTTCAGATGTATTAGTAATTTTATTTATCATAATATTTATATACCCATTCTCTTTGATTAGATTTAAGCCGGGTTTAAAATTATAATCAAATGTATATGATAAATTACTAATAAACCAGTCTAAATCATTTTTTAGGATATTTCTATCTATTTGTTTGCATTTTTTTAATTCTTCAAAAACACTATCGGTCATCTTATAAGTTCCAATAACATCATAATCATATAGACCTTTTCCCTTTTCTTCTCTTTTAAACACTTCATATATATCTGTTTTATCTGCATCTCTTATTATTTTTGCATGCAATAGAATTCTTTCATCTAGCCCTTCTTCTATATTTGCTTTGTTATGATTCCATATTGCTTTTTTTATTATCTCATCATATTTATTTTCATCTATAAATTTTCTAATATAACCTTCTTCAAATAACACAATATTACTTTGTTTTGCATGGTCAATGCTTATTGAATCATTATAAGTATCATATACTCTAATTTGTTCAAATCTTCCTATATCATGAAGAAGTCCTATAATTCCCGCTAATAATATATCTTCTTCACTCAAATCTAATTCTCTTGCTATTTTCAAGGCAACATCTGCTGTTCTTACAGTATGTTCAATTTTTCTTGCTATCTTTAAATTTTTAGCATCATATTTTTTTACATACTCCAAAAAAACTTCTTTTGCTTTATTCATATCTATCATCAATAATCACCTTCGTTTTTGAATTCTATCATATAAAATTTTATTTTACAATATCAATTATTCATAAAAAGCCTTGATTTTAGTTGCTTATTTCCACTTTTTATTATATAATGTTGAAAAGTTTTTAAACGGAGGGATTTTATGGGATACGATTTTAAAAATATTGAAAAAAAATGGCAGAAATATTGGGATGCTCATAAAACATTTGCTACTGATGTATGGGATTTTTCAAAGCCTAAATTCTACGCTCTAGATATGTTTCCTTATCCATCTGGGCAAGGTCTTCATGTTGGTCATCCAGAAGGTTACACAGCAACTGATATCTTATCAAGAATGAAAAGAATGCAAGGTTATAATGTTCTTCACCCTATGGGTTGGGATTCTTTTGGTTTACCTGCTGAACAATATGCTATACAAACTGGAAATCATCCAGATGAATTTACTTTTAGAAATATAGCAACTTTTAAAAGGCAATTAAAAATGCTTGGTTTCTCTTTTGATTGGGATAAAGAAATCTCAACTACTGACCCTAATTATTATAAATGGACTCAATGGATTTTCAAACAACTATACAATGATGGTTTAGCTAAATTAAT
>CAZYRI010000078.1:0-1543 GCA_964649575.1 uncultured Clostridium sp.
TTGTCATAGTCAACTGAAAAGTCATAAATATAAAATAGTGTTTGTTTTTTATATTTAATACATCTATTTAAAAAAGTATTTGCTTTCTCTTTCCAATATGAAGATGGTATTAATTCATTTTCTTCTTTAGCAATATTTAATATTTTATCATAATCCTCTTCCATCAATTTAATTTCTTCTTGATTAAACTGATTTACTCCAAACTTAATCAAGATCTTTCTATTTCTTTCAAATTTTAGAAGTAAATTATATAAGTCCATTTGCCAAGAAGTTACTAATATGTTTTGTTCTTGTTCTATACAATATCTACCAAAATGGATTATGCAATCTTGATTATTAGTTCCATATTTAAACATACCAGTGTCGTGATCTGTTATTAATGTTCCAAAATATTTTTTTAATATTCCATCTTCTTCTATTGGTTTATCTCCCTTTTTATGATGATATTTATATAAAACATTTTCTTTATTAGCATATCCTCTATAATATGTATCTTTACCATTTTCACTAGTTACTGTTTCATCTGTATGTTGATATGTACTATTAAGCAAGTTATTAGTAATATTTAGAATAGTATCTTCACACTTGTTTGAAAAATCTTCATATATATTATCTATAGTACCTTCAGATAAATTAACTAAGCAGTTAGTAAAATTAGAAATAATTTCAGTTATTTTGTTGTATGGCAAAGAACAATAGTTACCTAATAATACAACTATACTCTTTAAGTCGTTGTTATATGTTACATCACTGTAAAACTCTGTTGGCAATTTTTCTGAAGTATCATCACTTGGTATAAAAATATGTTCTTCAATATATGACTTTACTTCAATTCCAATTTTATATTTTACAAACTTTTCCTTATATTTGCTATTAGTTATTTTATGCTCTATCTTTCTAACTTCAATATTTTTACTTTCAATTAGTTCTTGCACTTTTTCTTTAGTTAAAGTACAACCTTTATGTTTTAGTTGTCCGCCTTTTGTTTTAGAACTTTTTTGTCTATGATTATATGTATTGGTTCTTCTTTTAGATTTTATTTCTTTACTTGTAGATATTGAAGAATTAGAACTATCTTTGTTTACTTGATTAGTTAGTTTATCAATTAAATAATCTTTATCATTTTTATTAACATTATTAATCTGATTTTTTAATCTATTAATTTCATCGTAAGCATTGTTTAAATCAGATTTTAAATTGTTATTTTCTTCAATATAAGGTTTAGTTGCTCTTTCAACTTCATCATTAATTTTATTTTCACGAGCCTTTAATTCTGATTTTAAAACATATACTTCTAGTTCTAATTCTTTAATTCTTTTATCTTTCTCTTTGTTCTTATTAACTTCTTCTTCATACATTTTATATACTTCATCATAATATTTATTTTTCATTTAACATCACTACCTTAAGTTATTATATAAGTTATTATAAGTATAACATATTTTACAATTTTTTACAAAAAAAGTGAGATGCAGTCGACTAAATAACTTAAGGTAGTCGCATCTCACAATATAATTATACATCTTTTTTTTATTTTTGTCTT
>CAZYRI010000079.1:0-1506 GCA_964649575.1 uncultured Clostridium sp.
ATGAGTGTTAATGATAATGTAAGAATGTATTTAAAAGAAATAGGTAAAATAAGTTTGTTATCTCTTGAAGAGGAACAAGAACTTTCTAGAAGAGTTGCGGAAGGAGATGAACAAGCTAAAAATATTCTTGCTGAATCTAACCTTAGACTTGTTGTTTCTATTGCTAAAAGATATGTAGGAAGAGGTTTATTATTTTTAGATTTAATTCAAGAAGGTAATATTGGACTTATGAAGGCTGTTGAAAAGTTTGATTATGATAAGGGATATAAGTTTAGTACATATGCTACATGGTGGATTAGACAAGCTATAACAAGAGCATTAGCAGATCAAGCAAGAACAATAAGAGTTCCAGTACATATGGTTGAAACTATAAATAAAATGGCTAGAATAGAAAGACAAATGACTCTTGAACTTAATCGTGAACCTACTGATCAAGAACTTGCTAAAAAGATGGGACTTTCACCAGATAAAGTTGTTGAAATTAGAAAGATTAGTCAAGATCCAGTAAGTTTAGAAACACCAATAGGTGAAGAAGATGATTCACATTTAGGAGATTTTCTTGCTGATGAAAGAACTATGTCACCAGAAGAATTTGCTACTTATGAAATACTTAAAGATGAGTTAAGAGAAGTTCTTGATACATTAACTGTAAGAGAAAAAGAAGTTTTAGAACTTAGATTTGGTTTATTTGATGGTTCTAGTCATACTCTTGAAGAAGTTGGTAAACAATTTAAAGTTACTAGAGAGAGAATTAGACAAATAGAAGCAAAAGCTCTTAGAAAATTAAGACACCCATCAAGAGCTAAAAAATTAAGGGATTTCTTAATTGAATAGAATAGAAAGTATATATTCTTTTATTGATAAAAATGATAAAGTAGTAGATGTAGGGTGTGATCAAGCTAAACTTGGTATTATGCTTGCAAAATCTAATATAAAATCTATTGCTAGTGATATAAGTATAAATGTAATATCAAGAGCAAGAGATGATATTAATAAATTAGGATATAGTAAATATATAGATTTAAGAGTATCTGATGGGCTTTTAAATATAAAAGATGGTGAAGCAGATACAGTAGTACTTTCAGGTATGGGTACACATACAATATTAGAAATACTTAATAATACTAAATTAAGATTTAAAAAAGTAATAACAATATCTAATAATTATCATGATATATTAAGAACTAGAATGAATGATTTAAATTATAAGATTGATAAAGAATTAATAGTAAAAGAAAATAATAAATACTATAATTTAATATTGTTTAAAGAAGGTAATAATAATTTAATAAGAAAAGAAATATTACTTGGTAAAAATCATATAGATAGTAAATTATATAATGATTATTTATATTATTTAAAAAATAAGTATCTTAATATAAAAGAACAATCAAAAGATAGAAATGATAAAATAAATGAAATATTAAAATATATAGATGATATTATTGATAAGCACTAGAAATAGTGCTTTTTGAATGATGAAATATTTAATTGGAAATAATATGT